>JAWLFC010000154.1:0-5695 GCA_041685755.1 Ilumatobacteraceae bacterium | reverse complement strand
CGTGAGCAGGGTCGCCCCGATGCTCTTCGCCCTCGTGGTCTGGCTGGCGCTGTGGGGCGAGATCTCGGTGATCAACGTGGCGGGCGGGGTGCTCGTCGTCGTAGTGCTGGCGCTGTTGTTCCGCCCCGACCCGCGTGGGCACCGGCTGCACCCGCTCGCCCTCGTTCGGCTGCTGGCGGTGTTCGTGTGGCGCCTGGTGTCGTCATCGGTGACGGTCGTGCTGGCCGTGCTCGCACCCACGCCCGCCCGCCTCCGCTCCGGGGTCGTCGGAGTTCCACTGTCGTACCCCTCGTCGCTCGTCGCCACGATCGTCGCCGATGCGATCAGCCTCACCCCGGGCACGCTCACGCTCGAGGCCCGCTACGCCGACGACGACTCGTCGGCGGCCGTCCCGCCCGTGCTCTACATCCACGTGCTCGGCCTGTCCGACCCGGCCGCGATCCGCGACGACGTGCGGCGCCTCGAACGACTCGTCGTGTCGGCGGTCACCCCGACCGGAGCGAACGCCGGTGACACGTCCGGCGACGAGGCGGGAGCGCGATGAACGTCGTCGGCTGGGTGAGCGGCGTCATGCTCGCCGTGGCCGGCCTGCTGACGGCCGTGCACGTGGTCCGCTCCCGCAACCTCGTCGACCGCGCCGTGGGCATCGACATGCTCGTCGCCGTGATCCTCAACAGCCTCGCCGTCGCGATCGCCATCACGATGGACGACCTCGTCGCGGCACTGCTGCTGATCATCGGGCTGCTCGCCTTCCTCGGCAGCGTGACCATCGCCCGCTACATCGAAGAGAGGGGCCCGTGAACACCGTCGTCGACGTCCTCGCCGCCATCCTCCTGATCTCGGGATCGGCGCTCGCCCTGATCGCGGCCATCGGGCTGTACCGCATGCCCGACGCCTACTCACGGATCCACGTGGCGACCAAGCCCGCCACGCTCGCCGTGGTCTGCACGGTCGGCGCGGCGGTGCTGCGGGTACCGGGCCCGGCCCCGACCACCAAGCTGCTGCTGGCCGTCCTGCTGCAGTTCTGGACCGCCCCGGTGGCCAGCCACATGCTCGGCCGGGCAGCCCACGCCGCCGGCCTGCGCCCGGCGGAACCCTGGGCGGTCGACGACCTGCGCGCCGCGGAGGAGGAACTCGGCGACGACTGAGGGTGTCGGCCTCGGCGCCCGCATCGAGGGCGGGTTAGCCTCGGCGACCGTTCGACGTCCACAGGGTTCAGGAGAGAGAGTGCGAGGCATCGAGACGATCGCGGCGGAGACGCTCGTCCACGCGATCCGCACGGGCGGTGCCGACACGATCTTCGGTGTGCCCGGGGGTGGCGCGAACCTCGCGCTGATCGGCGCCGCCGAGGCAGCCGGACTGCGGTTCGTGCTCACCCACGCAGAGACGGCCGGAGCGATCGCGGCGGCGACCTACGGGCTGCTCACCGGGGCGCCCGCCACGGCGATCTCCACCCGCGGGCCCGGTGCCGCATCGGCGGTGAACGGCACTGCGCAGGCGACGCTCGACCGCTTCCCGTTGCTCTTCGTGTCGGACTGCGTGCCGGAGAGCGACATGGAACGCGTCGCCCACCAGCGAATCGATCAGATCGCACTGATGGGTCCCGTCACCAAGGGGAGCGGACGTCTCGGAGGTGACGGCGCCGCCGCCGACGTCGCCCATGGCGCCATGGCGCTCGCCGCGGCGGCACCACGGGGCGCCGTGCACCTCGACTTCGACCCCCGTGCCGCCAGCATCCATCCCGGCGATCTTCCGGCGCCGCCGACCGTCGATCGGGCGGAGCTCGATCGGGCACGTTCCCTGCTGGCCGGTGCGGACCGCCCGGTGGTGGTCGTCGGGATCGGCGCCGTCGACGAAGCGGCCCGCGTCCGTGACGTCCTCGAACGGATCGGATGCCCGGTCCTGACCACCTACCAGGCCGCCGGCATCCTGCCCGAGGGGCACCCGCAACTGGCGGGCATCTACACCGGCGGTGTTCTCGAACGCCCGATGCTCGCAGCCGCGGACCTGGTCGTCGCGGTCGGTCTCGACACCGTGGAGCCGATCCCGGCACCGTGGGGCCTCGACGTGCCGTTGGTCTCGATCGACACCGCTGCTCCGGCCTCGACGTTCCTGCCCGCCGACGTCGCGCTGTTCGGGCCCGCGGTGGCCGACCTCCTCGAGGACGTCGCCGCCGGTGCCGGTCACGGGTGGAAGAAGAATTCCGGCGCCGAGGCACTCACCGCCGCCCGTGATGCGCTGCTCGCCACGTCGGCGGGCACCTTCGGGCCGGTGGAACTCGCGGCCGCCGTTGCCCGGTGCGCGCCGGGCGGGGTCACGGCGACCGTCGACGCCGGTGCCCACTTCCTGGCGATCATGCCGTTCTGGCCGGCGGCGTCGCCGTTGAGCGTCCTGATCTCCAATGGTCTGGCCACGATGGGGTTCGCTCTGCCCGCTGCCATCGGCGCGGCGCTGGCCCGTCCGGGGTCGCCGGTGGTCTGCATGGTCGGCGACGGCGGCCTCGGCATGACCCTCGCCGAGCTCGAGACCGTGGCGCGCCTACGCCTCCCGATCACGGTGGTCGTGTTCGACGACGCGGCACTCAGCCTCATCGAGATCAAGCAGCGCGACGGTCAGGGCGGCTCCGCAGCCGTGCGCTATGCGCCGGTCGACTTCGCCGCCGTCGGCACGGCGATGGGGCTCGACGCCACGACCGTCGACACGGCCGCCGCACTCGAACGAGCACTCGACGGCGGCTGGGACCGGCCGCGCCTCGTCGACGCCCGGATCGACCCGACGCCGTACCCCGCTCTGCTGCGCACCACTCGCGGGTGAGCGGATACTGTCGATCGCAACGAACCGAACGACATGGGGGTAACGAACATGGGGATGAAACTGGCCAGCTTCCGCGACGTCGCCGACGGCCTGCAACCGGGGCAGTTCGCCGTCGGCGACCGCACCGAACTCGACTCGCTGGCCGATCTCGACCCGATCTACAAGCAACTGATGGACGATCCGGTCACGCAGATCCTCGGCATCGTCGGCCCGAGCGGGCGGGCGAACATGACGCCGATGTGGTTCGACTACGACGGCGACCAGATCCTGGTCAACGTCGCCTCGCACCGCAAGAAGGCCCAGTGGATCCGCGACAACCCGCGGCTCACGAGCCTCTTGGTCAACCCGGCCAACCCGTACCACTGGATGAGCATCAAGCACACCGTCGCCGAGGAGATCTCCGAGGACGATCCCGAACGCGGGCCGGAGGTCACGGCGCAACTCGACAGGATCTGGGAGAAGTACACCCAGTCACCGGGACCGTACGGCCTTCGTGATCCGTCGATCGACGAACGTCGGATCCTGTTCCGCTGCGACGTCGACCAGATCGCCACGTTCGGCAAGCCCTGAGGCCACCGCGGATGGAGATCGCCGTCGTCGGCGGATCACTCGGCGGCCTGACCGCAGCGTGTCTCCTGGCCGACGACGGCCACGACGTCACGATCTACGAGCGGTCGCCCAGCCAGCTCGAGGAGCGGGGAGCGGGCATCGGCCTGCTGCCCATGACGGCGCGTTATCTCCGAGAACGCGCCGGTGTCGATGCCGCCGACATCGCGGTGCCGACGTCGTGGATCCGAACACTTCGCCGCGACGGTTCGGTCGAGCACGAGGCGAGGCATCACTACGAGTTCAGCTCGTGGAACACGGTGTACCGGGAGATGCTGCGCTGCTTCGACGCCGACCGGTATCTGCTCGGCCACGAGCTCGTGTCGATCGATCCAGCCGTGCCGCGCCTCGGCTTTGCGAACGGGTTGTACGTGGAGCCGCAGCTCGCAGTCTGCGCTGACGGCGTGCGGTCCTCGGCGCGAGAGGTGCTGCTCCCCGGGGCCGCACCACAGTATGCGGGCTACGTCGCATGGCGAGGAGTGGTTCCCGAGACGGAGCTGACGCCTGCGACGCGCGATGTGCTCGACGACGCGATCATCTACTACGTGTACGCCAACAGCCACATCCTCGTGTACCCGATCCCGGGTCTCGACGGTTCGGTGGAGCCGGGGGGCCGGCTGATCAACATCGTCTGGTACCGCAACTATCAGGCCGGTGACGACCTCGAGCACCTGCTCGTCGACCGCAACGGTGTACGTCGCGACGTGTCGGTACCACCCGGAGCACTGAGTGACGACCACGTCGCCGAGGCCCGAGCGGTCGCGACCGCCCGGCTGCCGACATGCCTCGCCGAGGTCGTGAACGCAATCGACCAGCTGTTCGTGCAGGTCGTGTTCGACATGGAGATCGACCGGATGGTGGAGGGTCGCACGGCGCTGATCGGCGACGCGGCATTCGCCGTCCGTCCCCATGCCGCAGCCGGAACAGCGAAGGCAGCGGCCGACGCCTGGACCCTGCACGAGGCGATCGCCGAGGGAGACGACGACCTCGAGGCGGCGCTGGCCGCATGGGAGCCGGCGCAGCTCGAACTCGGACGCTCCCTGCTCGAGCGCACCCGCTCGATCGGCCGCCGGTCGCAGTTCGACGACACGTGGGTCGCCGGTGACCCGGACCTCATCTTCGGCCTCTACGCGCCGGGCAACTGATGTCGGCGCGCAGGAACATCGCCGCCCGGATGGCAGAGGCAGCGCTCCGCCTGATCGACGCAGTCGACGACGCTCAGCGCGACGAGCTCCTCTGGCCGTTCCCGTCCGACGACGAACGACGGAGCTGGTTCTACACGCCGACCGACCACGGCGGCCTGCCGCTCGGCGGGATGACCTCGCCGCAGCAGCGCATGGCGTTCCAGCTGATGGCCACCGGACTGTCGAGCGCCGGGTACGTCACGGCGACGACGATCATCGGCCTGGAGAACGTGCTCGATCGGTTGGAGGGCTTCACGGCCTCGTGGGGTCGACCCCGCGGCCGCGATCCGCTGCTGTACTACGTGCGCGTCTTCGGTGACCCGTCCGCCGACGGCTCGTGGTCGTGGCGCATCGGTGGACACCACGTCTCGCTCAACTTCACGGTCGTCGACGGCGAGCTCCGGGGCACGACGCCGCTGTTCCTCGGTGCGGACCCGGCGAGTTCGCCACTGCTCGGGCCCCACCCGTTGCGGCCCCTGGAGGGCGTCGAGGATCTCGCCCGCGAACTCACGCGGTCGCTCGACGGTGACCAGCGGTCGCAGGCGTTGGTCTCCCCGCGGGCGCCGACCGATCTGGTCCTCGTCAACCGAGCGGAGCTCCATGACGGTGACGGCCCCGTACCGCTGCGAGAGATCTGGCGTGGTCGTCTCCCCGCCGAGTACGACGAGCTGGCGATCCGCGCCCAGACCGCTGCTGACGAGGCTGCGGGCCTCACCGCCGACGACGTCGCCGCCCTGTCGTGGTCGAGCACACCGAAGGGTCTTGCCGCGGCGGGCATGAGCGCTCCTCAGCGCGAGATGCTCGAGACGCTGCTGCGTCGCTATGCGGAACGTCTCCCCGACGATCTGGCAGACGACGAGTGCGCCAAGTTCGCCGGCGATGGGCTCGACGAGGTTCATCTGTTGTGGGCGGGCGGTCTCGAACCAGGGGAACCGCACTACTACCGGCTCCACAGTCCGGTCCTGCTCGCCGAGTACGACAACACCGCGCGGGGCGCGAACCACGTCCACACGGTGTGGCGTGACCCGCGCGGTGACTTTGCCGACGACGTGCTGGCGATCCACCGTCGCACCCACGACCACTGACGCCGG
>JAWLFC010000043.1:0-23111 GCA_041685755.1 Ilumatobacteraceae bacterium | reverse complement strand
CACGGCGTCGTGGGTCGCGGATCTGCGGTCGACGCCGCTGCACTGGGTGACGGCCACGTCGGCGCCGTGCACCTCGCTGTTCCATCCGGTGCGTGTCGATGCCGCCGTCGACCAGGACGCCGTCTTCGGGCCGGACCCGACCAACCGGTTCGACGCGTCGACGCGATGGTGGCGCCACGAACAACTGCATCGCCTGGTGTTGCGAGACCATGCGACTGCTCTCGCACGGTTCGCCGGGGAGCGTGACGCACTCGAACGGTGCTGGCTGGCGGAACCGCCCGAGACCTCGGCGGCGTTCGCCGAGTCGGCGGTTCTGGAGGCCGCGTGGTTCGCCGATCTCATTGCGGCCGAGGTCCCCGACACCCGCCCGGGCTGGTTGCGCGACCACTGGCACGACCTCGATGCGCAGGCCGGCGTTTGCGCCCCTCGGTGACCCGAGCACCACACCGACACGTCGGAAAAATTCATCGGGCACCAATTGCGACCTGTTCGCAGAACGTTCTACCGTGCTGCGATGCTCCGCCGCCCTGCGTTCCGTGCCCTGGCCCTCCTGGCGTCCGCCGCTCTCGTCGTCACCGCCTGTGGGGGCGACGATGACGACGCCGCGGACACGCCGGACACCGATACCGACACCGTTGCCGACGACGACACCGGCGGCGAGGGCGACGGATCCACCGATGCGGGATCGACGGGTGGCGACGCCGCCGTCGATGAGCTGGTGATCGCCATCGGCGGCGACGAGACCAGCCTCAACCCGTACACCTACGTCACCGGGTATCCGGGCTGGAACCTGCTCGGGCTGATCCACGACAGCCTGCTCGTCCTCGACGAGACCAACACGCCGCAGCCGCTGCTGGCCACCGACTGGTCGACGAGCGACGACGGCCTCGTGTGGACCATGCAGCTGCGCGACGACGTGACCTGGCACGACGGCGAGGCGTTCGACGCCGACGACGTCGCGTTCACCTTCGACTACGTCGCCGAGTTCACCCATCCCCGCTGGACGCCCGGCGTCGCGGCCGTCGACGGCGTGGAGGTGCTGTCGCCGACCGAGGTCGAGATCACCCTGAGCGCTGCCAGCCCCGACTTCCCGGTGCGCCCGCTCGCCGACATGCCGATCCTCGCCGAGCACGTGTGGGCCGACGTCGACGACCCGCAGAACTCCGACGTCGACCAGAACGTCGGTACCGGCCCCTACCGGTTCGCCGACTACACCGTCGACCAGTCGTACACCCTCGAGGCCAACGGCGACTATGCGATGGGAACCCCGGTGGCCGACACCGTCGTGCTGGCCGTCATCCCCGAGCCGGCCACCGCGTTCGCCGCGCTCCGAGCCGGCGAGGTCGACATGGTGTCGAGCATCGTCGAACCGCAGCTGGTCGCGGAATTCGAGGCCGACGGAGACCTGGCCGTGTCGACAGGTCCCGGCTTCGCCTCGACGATGCTCAACATCAACAACGAGCGCCCGCCGTTCGACGATCCCGACGTTCGGCGAGCGATCGGCCTCGCGATCGACCCGGTGGAGTTGATCGACACGGTGCTGCTGGGGACCGGCACGGCACCGAACCCCGGATTCCTGCATCCCGACGGCCCGATCACCGCCGCTGCCGGCAGCCACGTGTTCGATCCCGACGAGGCGGCGAGCATCCTCGACGACCTCGGAGCGGCTCTCGGCGACGACGGCGTCCGGGTGCTCGACGGTGAACCGATGCGGTTCGAACTGCTCGTCTACGCTGACAACCCCTCGCGGATTCGCAGCGCCGAGATCATCAGCGAGCAGCTCGATCGGATCGGCATCGTCGCCGAGGTGGCCACACTCGACGCCGAGACGGTCGACGAGCAGATCTGGCCCGGCTTCGACGTCAACAACGGCCGTGACTACGACCTCGGGATGTGGGGTTGGAGCCCGCCGATCCAGCTCGACGCCGGCCGGTTCGGGGCGTTGTTGCACTCCGATCCCGAGATCGGCACGCTCAACGTCACCGGTCTGGCCGACCCCGACGTCGACGCCCTCGTCGACGCCGTGGCGGCGGCGTCGAGCGCAGAGGAGCGCGCCGAGTTCGTGGGCGAACTCGAAACGCTGCTGGCCGAGGTGCGACCCTTCGTGATGCTCTACTACCAGGACGGCGCGTACGCGTACCGATCGGACGTGTTCGACGGCTGGGTGTACCAGAACGGACAGGGCCCGCTCGGCAAGCTCTCGCTCGTCGCGGCGGGCTGAGCCCGTCGGCATGCGCGGCACGCTGCAGCGAGTCGGCCTCACGGTCTCGGTGCTCGTGCTCGCGGTCGGCCTCAACTTCGTCATTCCCCGCCTGATGCCCGGCTCGCCGCTGCGGGCGATCGCCGGCGGGGGCGACGTCGGCGAGCTGACCACGGCCCAACGCGAGGCCCTGCTCGAGCGCTACGGATTGAACGACCCGCTGTGGGTGCAGTTCCGCGACTACCTGTCGGGGATCCTGCGCGGCGACCTCGGCATCGCGCTCAGCGACGGCCGCCCGGTCACCACCCACATCGGCGAGCGGATCTGGTGGACGCTGCTCCTCGTCGGCTCCGCGCTCGTGATCACGACCGTGCTCGGCGTGCTCCTCGCCACCGTGCTCACGACGAGCCGCCGCAAACGCGCCGACACCGCGGGGCTGTCGACGAGCATCGCCCTCGACGCCCTGCCGCCGTTCTGGGTCGGCATGCTGCTGATCCTCGTGTTCGGGGTCACGCTCGGCTGGTTGCCGACGTTCGGGGCCCAGTCGCTGACCGGCGGCGGCGGCGTGCTCGACATCGCCGAGCACCTCGTGCTGCCCGTCGCCACGCTCGTGATCACCGGGCTCGGTCAGACCTACCTGGTGACGCGATCGTCGCTGATCGGCGTGCTCGGCAGCACCCACCTCGCCCACGCCCGCGCCCGCGGAATTCCCGAGCGGCGCCTGCGCTACGGGCACACACTGCGGGCGGCGGCGCTGCCGATCCACACCCTCGTGCTGCTCGAGGTCGGCTGGCTCGTCAGCGGTGCCGTCGTCGTCGAGACGGTGTTCGCCTACCCCGGCCTCGGTCGGCTGGTGTTCGAGAGCGTCCAGGCTCGCGACTACCTGCTCCTCCAGGGAGCGTTCCTGCTGCTGACGGTCACGGTGATCGGTGCCAACCTGATCGCCGACCTCACCTATCAGTTCGTCGATCCACGTACCCGGAGCAGCGCGACGTGACGGCGACCGCCGACACCGGTGCCGCCGTCGGAGCGCCGGTCGAGCCGATGGCTGCTGCGCCGGGGCCGACGGCCGATGCCCGCCGTCGTCGATGGCCGTTCGGCGTGGTCGGCACGGTCGGGCTCGCACTGTTCACGATGTTCGTCGTGGTGGCGGTCACGGCGCCGTTGATCGCACCGTTCGGGCCGTCGGAGCGGCCGGGCACGCCGTTCGGGCGGCCCGACTCGACCCACCTGCTCGGCACCGACGACGTCGGCAAGGACCTGTGGTCGCTGCTGCTGTGGGGTGCGCGCACGTCGCTCGTGATCGGCCTCGGCACCGCCGTGCTCGCTGTCGGGTTCGGTGCCGTCGTCGGTGCGGTCTCCGGTTCCCGGCGGGGCTGGACCGACGTCGTGCTGATGCGCTTCGTCGACGTGATGCTGGCGTTGCCGTTCCTGCCGCTGTTGATCGTGGCCTCGACCTTCGCCGGCCGCGGCATCACGACCCAGATCGTCCTGATCGCCGCGCTCACCTGGGCGCGACCGGCTCGGCTGATCCGCTCCGCCGTGCTCGAGGCCCGCAGCCGTGGCCACGTCGAGGTCGCCGAGGGGATGGGCGCCACCCGAACCCGGCTGCTGTGGCGGCACCTGTCGGTCGGCGCGGCGCCACTGTTGATCCCGTTGTTCCTCCGGGCGGCCATGGGGGCGATCCTGCTCGAGGCGTCGCTCGCGTTCCTCGGCCTCGGCGACCCCACGCGGGCCAGTTGGGGCACGACGCTGTACTGGGCCAACGCCCGCAGTGCCTTCCTCACCGACGCCTGGCGGTGGTGGGTCGTGCCGCCGGGTCTCGCGATCTCGTTGCTCGTCGTCTCCCTCGGTCTCATCGGTGTCGCCATCGAACGCCGGATCAACCCGGCGCTGGCGGTGTCGTCGTGACCGTCGCCGTCGCCCCCGACGCCGACTCGGTCCGCATGCGCGGTGGCCTGCGGATCCGCGACCTCCATGTCGCGTACCGGACCGATCGCGGGCTCCTGCGCGCCGTGCGCGGCATCGATCTCGAGGTCGCCCCGGGCGAGCGTGTCGGCCTGGTCGGCGAATCCGGGTCGGGCAAGACGACCGTCGTGTCGGCACTGCTCGGCCTGCTCCCACCCGACGCCCGGATCACCGGTGACGCCCACCTCGGTGACGACGTGCTCGCCCTCGACGCCGCTGCCACGAGCGAGACGTGGCGGGCCGTACGAGGTCGTCGGCTCGCCGCCGTGCCACAAGGGGCGATGGCCGGGCTCCACCCGGCGCACCGGGTCGATCGCGAGGTGGCCGAGGTCATCTCGGTGCACACCGGTCTCGAGCGCGCCGAGGCGATCGAGCGGGCGCACGACCTGCTGGACCGAGTGGGCCTCGGTGGTCGCGCCACCCGCTCGTTCCCGCACGAACTCTCCGGCGGCATGCGCCAACGGGTGGCGCTCGCCGCCGCCCTCGCCTGTTCGCCCGAGGTGTTGATCGCCGACGAGCCGACCGTCGGGCTCGACGCCGTCACCGCCGCCCGGTTCCTGGAGTTGCTCCTCGAACGCCAGGACACCGACGGTTTCGGTCTGCTGATCGTCTCGCACGACCTGCGCACGGTGCACGCCGCCTGCGATCGGCTCGCCGTCGCCTACGCCGGACGCATCGTCGAGTCGGCACCGACCGGCCGTCTCACCGACGCTGCCGTCCACCCCTACGCTGCCGGGCTGCTCGCCGCCGCCCCCTCGCTCGCCGACGGTGGCTGGTCGGCGATCCCCGGCACCGCCCCCGACCTGGTCGAGCCACCGCACGGCTGCGCATTCGCCCCCCGGTGCCCGCACCACCACGACGACTGCCGATCGACGGCACCGACGCCGGTGACGATCGGCGGGCACCGCGTCGAGTGTCATCTCGTCGACGCCGGCGCCGACGGCGATGCGAGCGGAGGTCACGCCGCGGTGCCGGTCACGCGGTTCCCGACCGTCGAGCGCCGACCGGCGGGAGCGATCGGCGATCCGATCGTCGTCGTGCGCAACGTGTCCAAGACGTTCCGCTCGCGCCGGCTCCTCGCCCGCGTCGACACCGACGCACTGGTCGACGTCGACCTCGACATACGCGCCGGGGAGATCGTCGGCCTGGTCGGATCGAGCGGATCGGGCAAGTCGACGCTCGCCCGCTCGCTGTTCGGACTCGTGGTGCCCGACGGCGGCAGCATCGTCGTCGACGGCGACGAGATCGTCGGTGCCCGCCGTCGCGACCTGCGCCGCCTGCGTCGTCGACTCGCGCTCGTCCACCAGGATCCGTACGGCTCGCTGCACCCGGCGATGTCGGTCGTCGACCTGGTCGCCGAGCCGCTGGCGATCGACGGTGTCGCCCGATCCGAACGGCGGCGGCGGGCGCTCGACGCCCTCGCGCTCGTCGGTCTCGACCCGTCGGGTGATCTCGGCGATCGGCGCGCCGGGCAGCTCTCCGGTGGCCAACGCCAGCGCATCGCGCTCGCTCGTGCCCTGGTCGCCGAGCCGGTCGTCATGGTGCTCGACGAGCCGATGTCGATGCTCGACGCCTCGGTGCGCGCCGGCATCGCCCAGGCGCTGCTCGACGTGCGCGACGCCGTCGGCGTCGCCATCGTCGTCATCACCCACGACCTCGCCGAGGCCGCCGCGACCTGCGATCGCATCGTCGTGCTCGACCACGGCCGCGTCGTCGAGCAGGGCGCCGTCGCCGACCTGCTCGCCCACCACTCCCATCCGGCGACCCGCCAGTTGTTCGACCTGGCCGCCGACCCCACCCGTTCGCCGACCCCCCTCGCCGAGGAGCGCCCCGATGTCCGAGCTCCCTGATCGCCCCGAGTTCACCGCCGGGCTGCGCGTCGTGGCCCGGCTGTGTCGGCCCGCCAAGCGCCAGATGATCGTGTCGAGCGCGCTGGCCGCCGTGTCGACCGTGTTCGAGCTGGTGCCCTTCGTCGTGCTGTTCCTGGCGTTGCGTGACCTCGTCGAGGGCACCGCCACCACCGGCGGCTTCCTGGTCCTCGCCGCCGTTGCCGCGGTCGCGTCGGTCGTCCGGTTCGTGCTGTGGGGCCGAGCGCTGCACATCTCCCACATCGCGGCGTTCGACGTGATCCGAGACCTGCGCCTCGACGTCGCCCGCAAGCTGGCGACGCTCCCGCTCGGCTGGTTCTCCCGGCGTCACAGCGGCCAGGTGCAACGGGCGCTGACCGAAGACGTCCAACGTCTCGAGGTGCTCCTCGCCCACGCCGTCCCCGAGTTGGTCTCGGCGCTCTGTTTCTGGGTCGTCGCGGCGACCTGGCTGATCGTCGTCGATCCGTGGCTGGCGATCGCTGCGCTGGTGTTCGCGCCACTGGCGTTCTTCTTCCTCTGGCTCGGCCTGCGCGACACCTCCGACGACGTGCGCCGGAGCACGGCGGCGAGCGACGAGCTGCATGCCAGCGCCGCCGAGCTGTTCCGCCATCCGGAGGTCATGCGTCTGTTCGATGCCCACGGTGCGGTCACCGCCCCGACCCGTGCGGGCATGGACGCCCACGAAGCGGCCGAGGTGCGCTGGTCGACGAGGTACGCCACCCTGGGCACCGCGTTCCGGGTCCTGATCACCGCCGACTTCGTCGCCGTGTTGCCGGTCGGGGTGTGGTTGCTCGCGCAGGGGCGCACGGACACGACGTCGCTGCTGCTCGTGCTGTTGCTGGCGGCGGGCATCCACCAGCCGCTGGAGCGGGCGTACCGGCTCGGGTTCCGGCTGTCGTGGATCAGCTATGGCGCCGCCGTGGTCGACGAGATGCTGCAGGCCCGGTCGTTGCCCGACACCGACACGCCGTCGACACCGGCGTCGGATCGCATCGAGTTCCGTGACGTGTCGTTCTCCCACGGCGACGGCGCCGAGACGCTCGCCGACGTGTCGATCACGATCGAGCCCGGTCGGGTGACCGCGTTCGTGGGGCCGTCGGGCGCGGGGAAGTCGACGCTCGTGCGGCTCCTGGCCCGGTTCTGGGACGTCGACGACGGCGCGATCACCATCGGCGGCGTCGACGTCCGCGACATGGCGATCGACGACCTGCTCTCCCGCCAGGCGCTCGTGTTCCAGGA
The DNA here is from genome assembly GCA_041685755.1 of Ilumatobacteraceae bacterium. Taxonomy (GTDB): domain Bacteria; phylum Actinomycetota; class Acidimicrobiia; order Acidimicrobiales; family Ilumatobacteraceae; genus Sva-07. Next base: position 15,836 of record JAWLFC010000043.1, on the reverse strand, counting down.
CGCCTTCCTCTTCGCCGACACCGTCGCCGCCAACCTGCGGGTGGGGCGGGCCGACGCCACCGACGACGAACTCGAGGCGGCGTGCCGAGCGGCTCGGATCCACGACGTGATCGCCGGGCTACCGAACGGCTACGACACCGACCTGGCCGACCCCGCCATCGGCTTGTCGGGCGGAGAACGCCAGCGGATCACGATCGCCCGAGCGATGCTGCGCGACTCGCCGATCGTCGTGCTCGACGAGGCCACGGCGATGGCCGACCCCGACAACGAAGCGGCGATCCAGGAGGCGATCGCCGCGCTGGTCGTCGATCGGACGCTGATCGTGGTCGCCCACCGTTTGCGCACCGTCGTGGGCGCCGACCAGATCGTCGTGCTCGACGGTGGGCGCGTGGTCGAGCGGGGCCGGCACGACGATCTGCTCGGCGCCGACGGCCGCTACCGGGAGATGTGGGACGACATGATCGCAGCCGAGAACGTCCGCCTCGACACGCACGACGTCGAGCCGGCTGAGCCCGTCGCCGTCGAAGGCGGTGCGACGTGACCGCCTCGGTGCGACGCCTGCTGCGCCTCTGCACGCCGGAGCGCCCTGCGCTCGTGCGAGGGTTCGGCGCCCACATCCTCGCCTCGCTGTTGCAGGTCGTGCCGGCGGTGATGGCGGTGGTGGTCGTCATCGCCCTCGCCGACGGTCAGTCGCTCGATGCCGACGACGCCGCGTGGATCGCGGCCGTCTGCGTCGGTTCGCTGCTGCTGCGGTACGCGCTGGCGCGGCACGCCAACGGGATCCTGTGGGTGGTCGCCTATCGGATCACGGGGCGGATCCGCCGCGACCTGCTCGAGCGGATGCGGTCGGCGCCGCCGGCGGTGACCTCCGGTGACAACGCCGGTCGCGCCCTGACCGTGCTCACCTACGACGCCGGCAAGATCGCCGGGTTCCTGTCGTGGGAGATGCCGGTGTTCCTGAGCGGTGCCGTCGTACCGGTCGTCGTGCTCGTCGTCTACGCCGTCATCGCACCGTGGATGGCCGTCGTGGCGGCGGCGGTCGCGTTGGTGGCGATCCCGGTGTTGCGCTTCGGGATCGGACGAGTGATGGACGTGTACGCCGAACGACGACGCCTGCAGGCCGAGGCGACCGACCGCATGCTCGAGTACGTGCGCGGCATCGACGTGATCCGCGCCCACGCCATCGCCGGTGAGCGCCAGGCCCGGTTCGCCGAGGCGCTCGACGGGATCCGTGACGCCGACGTGGCCAGCGTCGACCGCCTCACGCCGGCCTACTCGGCGTTCCAGTCGTTGATCGACGCCGGCGTCGCCGCCATCGTCCTCGCCGCCGGACTGCTGCTGACCACCGACGGCACGGTCGGCGACACGACGAGTTCACTGATCGCCGCCCTGCTGCTGACGACCGTGCTGTTCCGACCCCAGCTCGACGTCGGCGCACGGGCGCTGCACCTGCCCGAACTGGCGGCTTCGTTGGAGCGCGTCGAGGAGTGGATGGCGATCCCCACCGTGCCGGAGCGGCCGGTGGCGGCCATCGAGTTGCGCGACGGCGGCGCCGACGTCGGGCTCACCGGGGTGACGGCCGGCTACCAACCCGGTGTCGACGTGATCCGCGGTCTCGACCTCGAGGCCCGAGCGGGAACGGTGACGGCGCTGGTCGGGCCGTCGGGCGCCGGCAAGACGACGGTGTTGCGGCTCGTCGCCGGGCTGCTCTCGCCGAGAGCCGGAACCGTGTCGATCGGCGGCGTCGACATCGAGCAGATGCCGGCAACGCAGTCGGCGGGACTCGTCACCGCGGTGTTCCAGGATGTCGGGGTGCTCAGCGGCACCGTCGCCACGGCGATCAGCTCCGGTGACCCGATGGTGACCCGGGAGCGGATCGAAGACGTCGCGCGCGCCGCCCACATCCACGACCGGATCATGGAGCTGCCGCACGGCTACGACAGCGTCATCGGTGAGGAGGGGCGCACGCTGTCGGGCGGTGAGCGCCAGCGGCTCGGCATCGCCCGGGCGCTCTGCAAGGACGCGCCGGTCGTGCTGCTCGACGAGGCCACCTCGGCGCTCGACCCGACCAACGAGCGGCTGCTCCGCGAGGCGCTCGCCAACCTGGTGCGCGGGCGCACGCTGCTGGTCGTCGCCCATCGGCTCGAGACGATCCGCAACGCCGACCGCATCGTGTTCGTCGACGGCGGTGCCGTCGTCGAGTCGGGCACCCACGACGAACTGCTCGAACTCGGCGGTCGTTACGCCTCGTTCTGGGAGATCCGCCGGCGCGCCGCCGGCTGGTCGCTCGCCCGCAGCTGAGCGTCAGTTCGAGTACTGGTGGAGGGCGCCGCCCTCGGCGGCGAGGCGCTCGAGCAGCGGTGACAGGGTCCAGTGGTTGCCGCCGAGCGTCTCTCCGTAGTGGCGGATCCGGTCGACGATCTCGGCGAGGCCGACCTGGTCGGCCCAGTACATCGGCCCGCCCCGGTAGAGCGGCCAGCCGTAGCCGTTGACCCAGACGACGTCGATGTCGCTGCCGCGGATGGCGATGCCCTCGTCGAGGATCTTGGCGCCCTCGTTGACCATCGGGTACAGCAGCCGCTCGAGCACCTCCTGGTCGGTGACCTCGCGCTGCTCGATGCCCTTGCCGATCGCGAAGTCCTCGATCAGCTGCTCGACCTCGGGGTCGGGGGTCGGCACCCGGGTGTCGGGGTCGTAGGTGTAGTAGCCCCTGCCGTTCTTCTGGCCGCGGCGGCCGTTCTCGCACAGCACCTCGCGCACCGTCGAACTCGACGAGGTCTCCTCCTTCCAGCCGATGTCGAGCCCGGCGAGGTCGCTCATGGCGAACGGACCCATCGGGAAGCCGAAGTCGTACAGCACCCGGTCGACCTGGGCCGGTGTCGCACCCTCGAGGATCATCCGCTCGGCCTCGGCGCCGCGCATGAACAGCATGCGGTTGCCGACGAAGCCGCGGCAGACGCCGACCATCACCGGCACCTTGCCGATCTTCTTGCCGATCGCCATCGTGGTCGCCACCACGGTGTCGGACGACGCGTCGCCACGGACGTTCTCGAGGAGCTTCATCACGTTGGCGGGGGAGAAGAAGTGCATGCCGATGACGCTCTCCGGGCGCGACGTGGCGGCGGCGATCTCGTTGATGTCGAGCGCCGAGGTGTTCGAGGCGAGGATGGCGCCGGGCTTGCAGATCTCGTCGAGTTCCCGGAAGATCGACTTCTTCAGGTCCATGTCCTCGAAGACGGCTTCGATCACCATGTCGCAGTCGGCGAAGTCGGCCTTGTCGGTCGAGCCGGTGATCAGCGCCATGCGCTGTTCGACGGCCTCGGGCGGGATCGAGCCGCGCGACGCGGATCGCTCGTAGTTCTTGCGGACGACGCCGAGGCCCCGGTCGAGCGCCGCCTGGTCACGCTCGACGATCGTGACCGGGATGCCGACGTTGGCGAAGTTCATCGCGATGCCGCCACCCATCGTGCCGGCGCCGAGGACCCCGCACTTCTGCACGTCGATCACCGGGGTGTCCTTGGCGATGTCGGGGATCTTGTTGGCGGCGCGCTCGGCGAAGAAGGCGTAGCGCTGTGCCGCCGACTGGGGGCCGGTGACGAGTTCCATGAAGAGCTTGCCCTCCACCTTGATGCCCTCGTCGAAGGGCAGGTTGGCGGCCGCCTCGACGCACCGGACGATGTACTCGGGGGCGAGGAACCCGCGGGTCTTGCGGGCAATCGAGGCGCGGAAGTCGGCGAACAGCTGGTCGTTGCCCCGGGCATCGGCGACCTTGTCGTCACGGTCGCGCACCTTCACGAGCGGGAGTCCGTCGGCGACCGCCCGGGCAGCGAAGCCGACGGCGGCCGAGCGGAGCGCGGCGACGTCGCCGTCGACGACCTCGTCGATCACGCCGAGTTCCGCGGCCTCCGATGCGCCGACATGGCGACCCGAGGTCATCATCTCGAGCGCGGTGGGCACGCCGGTGAGGCGGGGGAGGCGCTGCGTGCCGCCGCCCCCGGGGAGCAGCCCCAGGTTGACCTCCGGCAGGCCGACCTTCGCCGAGCTGAGCGCCACCCGGTAGTGGGCGGCGAGGGCGGTCTCGAGCCCGCCGCCGAGGGCCGTTCCGTGGATCGCAGCGACGACCGGGACGGGTGCGTCCTCCATGGCGGCCATCACCTCGTGGAGCCCGACGGCCTGCTGGCCACCGCCGCCGAACTCGGTGATGTCGGCACCGGCGATGAACGTGCGTCCGTCGCAGATGATCACGATCGCCGCCGCCCCGTCCTCGGTCGCCTTGGTGATCCCGTCGAACAGGCCCTGGCGGACGTGCCAGCTGAGGGCGTTCACCGGGGGGTTGTCGATCACCAGCACGGCCACGTCGCCGGCGTCGGTCGAGTCGTTCTCGAGGCGGACGGAGTCGGAGATCGCAGTCATGGCCGCGAGTGTGCCATCCGCCCCGGTCCCGCTCCGATTCCGAGCGCCTTCGTGAACAAGATGCGGCCTCGGGGCGCATCTTGTTCACGAGAACGAGGGGTCGTCAGGCGGGGAGGTGGTGGAGGGGGTGGTCGGCGGCGACGCTCACCGTGACCTGTCCGCCGACCTGCAACGACCGGTCGCCGGGGCCCGCGGCGACGTCGACGGCCACGACGGGGCCATCGGCTCGCCGCACGTCGTAGCGCCACACGGCGCCGAGGTAGCGGCGGTCGACGATCACGTCGGGGCCGCCGTCGCTGACCGCGAGATCGTGCGGCCGCACCATCGCCACCCGGCCGTCATCGGCGGGGAGGAACGCCGCCTCGCCGAGGAACTCGGCGACGAAACGGTCGACGGGCCGCTCGTAGACCTCCTCCGGACGGTCGATCTGCAGGATCCTGCCGGCGGACATCACCGCGACGCGGTCGCCGATCGCGAGCGCCTCGTCTCGTTCGTGGGTGACCATCACGGCGGCGGCACCTCGGTCGCGCAGCGCCGCGACCACATCGGTCCGTACGTCGTCGCGCAGTGACGGGTCGAGGCTCGCGAACGGCTCGTCCAGCAGGACGACCGCGGGATCCGGCGCCAGGGCCCGAGCCAAGGCGATGCGCTGCTGCTCGCCGCCCGACAGTTCGTGCGGATACCGCTTCGCCATGCCCGGCAGGCGGACCAGCTCGAGCAGCTCCTCCACGCGGCGAGCACGGTCGCGGCGGTCCATGCGGCCGAGTCCGAATGCGATGTTCTGGTCGATGCGACGGTGGGGGAACAGGGCGTGGTCCTGGAACACGAGCCCGATCCGACGCTTCTCGGGGGCCAGCGTCGTGACGTCACGGCCGGCGAGCACCACGCGTCCACCAGCGGCCGGGTCGAGGCCCGCGATCAGGCGCAGCAGTGACGACTTGCCGCATCCGCTCGGTCCGACCAGGGCGAACAGCTCGCCGTCGGCCACCTCGAACGACACGTCGTCGACGATCGCGCGTCCGCCGATCTCGCGCCGCGCGCCGTGCACGGCGAGGGCGACCGTCCGCTCGGGGCCGCCGTGGTCGAGGGCTTCGCCGTCCATCGCACCGAGCACGGTATCGACCCGACGGTCGAGGTCGGTCACGACACCGTCTCCGCCCCGTGCTCGAGGGTCCACAGCAGTGCCGCCACCAGCACCATGCCGACCGCCACGATCGCCAGTGACGGCACCGCCGCCTGTACCCACAAGCTCTCGGAGGTGGCCTGCCACACCCAGATCGGCAGCGTCTCGGTGCCGAACGGGCGCAGCAGCAACGTGATCGGCAGCTCCTTGAGCGTGTCGATGGCGACGAGGACCGACGCCGCGATGATCCCGGCGCCGGCGATCGGCAGCTCGATGCGGGTGGCGACGCGGAACCGTCCGGCGCCGAGCGTCCGGGCGCTGGCGATCACCGACGGCGAGACCTTGCCGACGCTCGACTCGATCCCCTGGTAGGCGACGGCGAGGAAGCGCACGACGAGGGCGTAGATCAACCCGGCGAACGATCCGACGAGGAGCCATCCGTCGGGCAGCACGCCGGTGCGGTCGAGGGCGGCGAGGGTGATGAGCACCCCGATCGCGACGACCGGGCCCGGCACGGCGTAGCCGAGTGTGGCGAGTCGGGCCAGCACCTTGCCGCTGGCGCGGCGGCGGTTGAGGCCGGCGACGAGCAGCAGGCCGAGCGCCAGGCAGGTCAACGTCGCCACGGCGGCGACCCTGAGCGACGACATGAGGTGGAAGCCGAGGTCGCCGGCGACGGTGGCGGTCTGGTCGGTGCGACGCGCCTCCTGGGTCCAGGTGATCAGCCGGATCACCGGGAGGGCGACGGCGATCGCGAACACGCTCCAACCGGCCGTCGCTGCTGCGGTGGCGCCGACACCTCGGAGACGGTGCACGGTGAGGCCCTGGCGGGCGCCACCCTGGGTGTATCGGGCCCGGCCCCGGCCGAGGCGTTCGATCGCGATCAGCACGATCGCCACCCCGATCAGCAGCACCGACAACTCCGCCGCGGCGTTGCGGTTGCCGGTGCCGAACCACACCCGCAGCACGCCGTCGGCCACGGTCGACACGTTGAACAACCGCACGGTGCCGACGTCGGTGAGCACCTCCATGCCGACGAGTGCAGCGCCGCCGGCCAGCGACGGTCGCGCCATCGGCAGGACGACCTTCCAGAACGCCTGCAGCCGGCTGCACCCGAGGCTGCGGGCGACGTCGACGGCGCGTTGCGACTGCTCCCGGAACGCTGCCCGGGCGAACAGGTACACGTACGGGTAGAGGGTGAGGGTGAGCACCAGAGCGCACAGCCAGATCGACCGCACCGCTCGGGCGCCGAGCGGCTCCTGCAGGGTGTCGAGCCAGACGAAGCCGAGCACGTAGCCCGGGATCGCCAGGGGTGTCACCAGCAGCCAGCCGAGCAGTCGTCGGCCCGGGAACTGGTACGCGGTGACCAGCCAGGCGAGGGCGGTACCGAGGACGAGCGTGCCGGCCAGCACCGTGAACAGCAGCGTGGCGGTGTCGCGCAGCATGCCGGGCAGGCGCGTCGCCCAGAGCTCGGCCCAGACGTCGGTGCTCGGCTGGACGATCGACCAGACGGTCACCAGCACCGGGATCGAGACGGCGATCGCCACCGCCGCCACGGCGAACGACGCCGGGAGGGATCGGGCCCGAGCGGCGACGATGCCACCCTGGGGAACCCGCAGGGGTCCCGGGCGGTCCGCGATGATCTCGTCGCTGGCCAGGGTCGGGGGGAGGGTGCTGGTGTCCGTCATGTGTTCGCCAGGCCGTCCAGCGGACTGATACGGCGAAGTTAGGTGATCCTAACGAGCTTCCCGGAGGGCCGCCAACCGCCGTTGGGGGGGCGGTGGCCGACCGGGCCGGAAGCAGGTCCCGGCCCGGTCGGTTCCGGATCACTCGTAGCCGGTGGCGCTCAGGATCTCGATCGCCGTTGCCTGGTTGGCGCCGAGCTGGCGCACTGCCGGCAGATCGGCCTCGAACTCGCCCCAGGCCGCCACGATCTCGTTCGGCTCCACCGAGGGGTCGGCGGGGAACTCGAAGTTGGCGTCGGCGAACTGCTGCTGGCCGTCGGTGGCGAGCCATTCGATGAGCGCCAGTGCGTTCTCGGGATTCGGGGCGTTGGCGGTGACCGCTGCGGTGCTGACGTTGACGTGGGCGCCGCGGCCGTCCTGCTCGGGCCACACGATCGCCACCGGGAAGTCGGGATCCTCGACGAGGAGCCGGCCGAGGTAGTACGTGTTGGCGATGGCGACGTCGCACTCGCCGTCGGCGACGGCGTTGTAGATGTCGGTGTCGCTGTTGATGTACAGCGGGTCGTTGTCGACCCAGGACTGCACGATCTCGGTGGCGCGTTCCTCGCCCTCGGCGATCACCAGGCTGGCGACGAGCGACTGGGTGTAGGGGTGCGTGCTCGGGCGCAGGCAGATGCGGCCGTCCCACTCCGGATCGCCGACGCCGGCGTACGTGGTCGGCGGGTCCTCGACGCGCTCGGTGCTGTGGATGATCACGCGGGCGCGCTGGCTGAGCGTGAACCAGTCGTTGCGCTCGCTGCGCAGCTCTTCGGGGATCGTCTCGGTGAGCGCGTCGCTCTCGACCGACGCGAGCGCGCCGGCCTCGGCCGACAGTTCGATGTTGGCGGCGTCGGCGGTCATCACCACGTCGGCGGGCGTGTTGGCGCCCTCGGCGAGGAGGCGCTCTCGCAGCTCGGGATCGTTGCCGGTCGTGAAGCGAACCTCGATGCCGGTCGCGGCGGTGAAGTCCTCGAACACCGGCTCGATGCCGTAGTGGCGTCCGGTGTAGACGGTGACGATGCCGTTGTCGGACGCCTCCTCCGCGGTGTCGGTGGCACCGGTGGTGCCGGCGGCATCGTCGCCGCTGTCGTCGTCGCTGCCGCACGCGGCCAGGATCAGGGTGCCGGCCAACAGCCCGCCCATCAGTCGTGTTGAGTACTTTCGATTCATAGTTAGGTGACCCTAACGACCTCTCCGAGGTATGCGCAACTCGGCACCGTCGATCACGCGGACAGTGTTCGACCGGACCGGATCTCTACGATGGCCCGATGCCCCTCGGGTACCGCCACATCGGTGTGATCGGGGCCATGGCCGAAGAGGTCGACCGGCTGCACCACCATCTCGTCGCCGAGACCGTCACCGAACGCGCCGGACGCACCTACCGCCACGGGATGCTCGAGGGGCAACGGGTCACCGTCGTCCAGTCCCGGATCGGCAAGGTGGCAGCCACGCTCACCGCAGCCGCGCTCATCGGTGACCACGACGTCGACGCGATCGTCTTCACCGGCATCGCTGGTGCCCTGCACGACGGACTCGCGATCGGCGACGTGGTCGTCGCCACCGAGCTCGTCCAGCACGACCTGGCCGGACCGCCCGAGATGTTCGCCCGCAGTGAGATCCCGCTGCTCGGCGTCGTGGAACTCCCCACCGACCCGGGATTGACGGCCGCCGCAGTGGCTGCCGCCCGAGCCTTCGTCGACGACGGGCTGGGTGCGGTCGTGACACCCGGCCAGCGTGCCGCGCTCGGTGTCGATCGACCCTCCGTGCACCGCGGTCAGGTGGCGACCGGGGACGAGTTCATCGAGGGTGACCTCAAGGAGCTCGTGCGCCGTCGTGCGCCTCGTGCCCTCTGCGTCGACATGGAGGGGGCCGCTGTCGCCCAGGTGTGCCACGAACTCGACGGCGTTCCGCTGTGTGTGATCAGGGCCATCTCGGACCTCGCCGGTGGCACCGCGTCGGTCGACTTTCCGAAGTTCCTCGACCAGATGGCGTCGCACTACTCCTACGAGATCCTCCGCCGCATGTTCGCGTGAACGCTCACGTCATCAGTGTCGTGGGCGCACCGTTGGCGTCGGCGGATGCGTAGATGGCGTCGACGATGCGGTGGGCCGGGAGCGCCTCGCGCAGCGGCAGCGGTGACGGTGCGCCATCGGTGATGGCGTCGATGAACCCCGTCAGCGGGTTGAACATCGCGCCACCCGGGAGCAGGGTGAGATCGCGCTCGCGCGCCAGGCCGGCGTCGATGCATTCCCGGGCGAGGGCCTCGCCGCCGAGCGACTGCACCGGCTCGCCGGTGAACTGCCAGGAGAGCGGGCTGGTCGCCTCACCGTCGAGGTGCACGTAGAGGTTCTCGCAGAAGATCTCGATGTTCCGCAGGCTCGGCCGGTCGACGATGTCGTGCCAGATCGAGGTGAGCGACGCGACGGTGCCGCTCGCGAAATCGAGTCTGGCCACGGCGACGTCGTCGATGCGTGGATGTCCGTGGACCTCGCGCACGGTCCCGCTGACCGAGTCGACCGGGCCGCAGAGCCACTGCATGACGTCGACGTCGTGGATCGAGTGCTCGAGCAGTGTCCCCCGGCCGCACCGGTCGGGCTCGACGCGCCAGGTCGAGCCGTAGTGGCTCTGGATCGGGATGAACTGGTCGTCGCGGAACGAGATCGCCAGCACCCGGCCGGCGCGCTCGTCGGCGAGCAGGGACCGTGCGTGGACGAACTGGGGCACGAATCGCAGGACCAGGCCCACCTGCTCCACGACGCCGGCGGCCTCGACGGCCTCGACCATCCGTGTGGCCGACGGCGCGTCGAATGCGAGAGGTTTCTCGCAGAACACCGCAACCCCGCGCGCCGCCGCGGCGGTGACCAGGCGTTCGTGCTCGGAGGTCCACGTCGTGACGAAGACCGCGTCGACCCGGTCGAGGAGCTCGTCCTCGGCCACGACGTCTGCGCCGACGCGACCTGCGAACGCCTGCGCGCGGTCGGCGTCGGGATCGTGCACGGCCACGATGGCGTGGTCGGCCACGGTGTGCTTGAGGAACCAGTTGTGCGTCCGGGCGATGAACCCCGTCCCGAAGAACCCGATGCGAACCGTCACCCTGCCAGTGTTGCAGCCGTCACCGCGTGAACCGGCCCTGACCCCTGCTGCAATTCACTCGTAGACGAGGCAACCGTCGTCGAGGTCGGCGGCGGGCAGGGCGTCCTTCTCGGTCATGTAGTCCTGGGTGTGCTGCCACTCGGGCTTGTCGCCGCGCTTGGGCATCAGGTGCTGGCTGCGCATCAGGTAGCCGGGGTTGAAGTTGTCGGGATCGATCCACGACCCGAGCTCCATGTCGGCGTCCTCGGGTCGCAGCTGCGGCGTCACCTTGTGGACGCCCAGGTCGTCCATGTGGTGCAGCAGGCGGCAGACGAAGTCGCCGATCAGGTCGGCCCGCAGCGTCCAGCTGGCGCGGAAGTAGCCGAACACCCACACGAGGTTCGGCACGCCGGTGAACATCATCCCGCGATAGGTGACGGTGTCGGCGTAGTTGACCGGTTCGCCGTCGACGGTGAAAGCGATGTCCCCCAGCACGCTGAGGTCGAAGCCGGTCGCGGTGATGATCACGTCGGCGCTGAGTTGCTCGCCCGACGTGGTGAGGATGCCCTTGTCGTTGAACGTCTCGATCTCGTCGGTCACCACCGATGCCTTGCCGCTGCTGATCCCCTTGAACAGATCGCCGTCGGGCACCATCGCGAGGCGCTGCTGCCACGGTCGGTACGTCGGTGTGAAGTGCGTCGCGACGTCGTAGCCCTCGGGCAGCTCCTCGGCGACCAGGCGCAGCAGTTCGTCGCGCGCCATCTCCGGATACTCGAAACACAGCCTGGTGATCTCGGCCTGGTCCTTGAGCACCTTGCGGCGAACGATCTCGTGCGTCCACTCCTCGGGGATGTCGAGCTCGCGGAGCATGTCGGCGACCTCGTTCGAGTTCGGGCGCGACACGAAGTAGGTGGGGGAGCGCTGCAGCATCGTGACGTGCTCGCACTCGTCCGCGATCGCCGGGACGAGCGTGGCCGCCGTGGCGCCGGAGCCGATCACGACCACCTGCTTACCCGTGAGGTCGATGTCGCTCGGCCAGGTCTGCGGGTGCACGATCTCGCCGTCGAAGTCCTCCATGCCGGGCCAGTCGGGGGTGTAGCCCTGCTCGTGGCGGTAGTAGCCCTGGCACATCCACAGGAAGTTCGTCGTGAAGGTCACGGGTGACGTCTCGCCGGTGTCGGGATCGGTCCGGGTACCGAGCAGCGTCCACCGGTGGTCGTCGCTCGACCACTCGGCGGAGATGATCGTGTGGTGGTAGCGGATGTGGCGGTCGAGTTCGTTCTCCTCGATGACCTCACCCATGTAGGCGAGGATCTTGTCGGCGGTGGCGATCGGGGGGCCGATCCACGGCTTGAAGCGATACCCGAACGTGTAGAGGTCGCTGTCGGAGCGGATGCCGGGGTACGTGTGGGTCAGCCAGGTACCACCGAAGCTGGCGAACTTCTCGAGCACGACGAACGTCGTGTCCGGGCACTGGTCCTGGAGGTGGTAGGCGGCGCCGATGCCGGAGATTCCGGCGCCGACGATCAGGACGTCGAAGTGCTCGACCGCCCCGCCGTCCGTCTTCTCGAGTGTGCTGCTGGTCTGGCTCATGTCGCCCCCCTTGTCTCGGCCGCAGCTTCGCGCGTCGACGTTCCGTTGCCGCAACCCGTCGATCTGCTCACCGAGGTCTGGCGGGACGAAACCCTCTGACATCACGGCCGCTTGTTCGTCGGTCCGCGAAGCTGGGGGCGTGAGAATCGACTGCGCCGCCTACGTCGACGGGCTCCGCCACGAATTCGACCCCGACAGGATGACGATCGACGACCAGATCGTCGGAGATGGCTTCGTCTGGCTGGGATTGCGGATGCCCGACGAGGCCGAGCTGCAACGGGGCATGGACGCGCTGGGTGTCACGGGGGTGGCGGCGGCCGACGTGCTCAGGCCGCACGCCCGTCCGGTGCTGACCGTCGACGGGTCGATCGTCCAACTGGTGCTGCGGACCGTGGCCTACGACGACCGCAACGAGACGATCGCACTCGGGGAGATGACGTTGCTCGTCGGTCGGCGGGCCGTGATCACGGTTCGGCACGGCCAGGCCAGCCAGTTGTCGTCGGCCCGCGCTGCGCTCGAAGCGGATCCCGACCGCCTCCGGCTCGGACCGACTGCCGTCGTCGCTGCCGTGGTCAACGTCGTCATCGACGGGTACGCCCCGGCGCTCGACGGGTTCGAGAACGACGTGATCGAGGTCGAGCGTGACGTCTTCTCCGACAGCAACCGCCAACCGGTTCAACGCCTGTACAAGCTCAAGCGAGAGGTGCGGCGAATGATCGTGGCGATCGATTCGCTCGACGACCCGCTCGCCCGGCTCATCCGGGTTCGGGGGTCGCAGATGCCGCCACCGATCCTGCACGACCTCAACGAAGCGGGCGATCAGCTCGATCGAGCGGTCACCCGGGCCCATTCGTTGTCCGGGCTGCTCGACGCTGCCCTGACGGCAAGCCTCACGCAGATCACGGTGCGTCAGAACGACGACATGCGAAAGATCTCGGCGTGGGTGGCGATGGCGGCGGTGCCGACGATGGTCGCCGGAATCTACGGGATGAACTTCGAGCACATGCCCGAACTCGACTGGCTGTTGGGCTACCCGCTGGTGCTGACGTTCACGGCGCTGGTGGTCGGGCTGCTCCACCGCCAGTTCAAGAAGTCCGGCTGGCTCTGAAGATTGCACGTGGGGTCAGACCCCAGCTGCAACGCGAGCCGACGGCGGCTCAGACGATCGTGGTGCGGTTTCGGGCGGCGAGGCGGCCGAGGGCCCACTGTGACGCCCGCGGCGAGATGCGGGCGGCCGCATCGAACAGGTGCGCATCGGGACCGATCAGGGCTCGGCGCTTGTTCCTGCGGACGGCGCCGAGGATCAACTGCGCCGCCTTCTCCGGCGTGGTGCGGGTGAGGCCCTCGAAGTCGAGCGCGGCCTGCTCGGCATCGACGGCTTCCTCGTGGTCGGCGAACTCGAAACGAGCGTTGCGGGCGATGTTCGTACGGATGCCACCGGGGTGGATCGTCGTCGCCGACACGCCGCACTGCTCGATGTCGAGCTCTGTCCTCAGGGCGTCGGTGAAACCGCGGACGGCGAACTTGGCGGCGTTGTAGGCCGACTGGGTCGGGATCCCGAGCAGGCCGAACACGCTGGAGATGTTGACGACATGGCCCTCACCGGCGGCCTTCAGGTGGGGCAGGAATGCGAGCGTCCCGTGCACGACTCCCCAGAAGTTGATCTCCATCAGCCACCGGAAGCTGTCGTAGCTCATCGCCGACGTGTTGGCCGACAACGCGACGCCGGCGTTGTTGAAGATCAGGTTGACTCGGCCGAACTCGGCGACGACGTCGTCCGCCCACGCCTCGACGGCGTCACGGTCGGCGACGTCGACGTGGGCGCTGCTCACCTTCACCGGGCTGCTGGCTCGTGTCGCCTGTTCGACCAGCACCACCGTCTCGGCGAGCCCGGCGTCGTCGACGTCGCTGAGCGCGACGTGGCAGCCCGCCGCTGCCAATTCCACCGCCAACGCCCGGCCGATACCCGAGCCCGCTCCCGTGATCGCCGCCACCCGGCCGTCGACGTCCTGCATCCGCCCACCATAGATCGAAGCTCGTCGGGCCCCCCGGCCGACGAGCGGGTACCGTGACGGGGTGTCCGACATCACGGTGCGCCGAGTGAAGTTCGAGTTCCCCGACGAGCTCGACGACATCTTCCCCGGTGAGGACATCGACACCGAGACCTACCGCGTGGCGTTCTCGTTGACGATGCCGTACTTGGAGCCGTATCTGATCCGCACGTACCGATCGGTCGCGGGCGACATCACCGATTCCGACCTCGCCGCTGATGTCCAGCACTTCATCGGCCAGGAGGCCCAGCACTTCCAGAACCATCGCCGCGTGAACGACATGATCAAGGGCCAACTCGGCGCCGGCGTCGCCGCGAGGCTGCAAGCGGTCGAGGACGTGCTCGAGGCCGACTACCGGCGGTTCAACGCCGAGAAGTCACGCCGGTTCAATCTCGTGTACGCCGAGGGGTTCGAGGCGATGACGTGCGCGATGGCGATCACGATCTTCGAGCGTGCTGCTGCCGGCGACGGGCCCACGAACTTCGGCCCGTGGGCGCAGCTGTGGGCCTGGCACGCCGCCGAGGAGATCGAGCACCGCACGGTCGCGTTCGACGTGTACCACCATCTCGAGGGCAGTTACCCCTACCGGGTCGCCGGGTCGCTCTACGCGCAGGCGCACTTCCATCGAGCCGTCGACAAGATGCAGAGGATCCTGTTGGCGCATCTCGGCGAGTCGACGCGGCCGCGGGTGCCGGGCTGGCTCGGCTCCGACGGCCGCAGCCGGTACCTCGCCACGTTCCGGCGCGGCTACGACCCCGGCCGGCTCGATCCGGGTCCGCTCCCGGCGATGATCCTCGCCGGCTTCGACGCCGCCTGATCCGTTTGCGGCGCAGTGTGGTTGACCCGTCCCCACAAGTCCGCACCACAAACGCCCAGATCCGTTTGCGGCGCGGTGTGGTTGACCCGTCCCGACGCCTTCGCGCCGCAAACGTCTGATCAGGGGCGCCAGCCGGGGCGGCGGAAGACGTAGCCGAACCGGTCACGCCAACTGCGCGCCCGACGGACGTCGCGCACGATGTCGGCGAATTCGTGGTAGCCGATGCGGATCGGGTTGTACGTGTCGATGTTCTTCGTGAGCCCGTACTTGATGCGTCGCACCTCGGGCTCGAACGTGCCGAACAACCGGTCCCAGACGATGAGGATCCCGCCGTAGTTCTTGTCGAGGTACTGCGGGTTGGCGCCGTGGTGCACCCGGTGGTGCGACGGCGTGTTGAACACCGCCTCGACCGGCTTCGGCAGGCGATCGATCGCCTCGGTGTGGATCCAGTACTGGTACAGCAGGTTGAGCTGTCCGGCCTTGGCGACGTGATGGGCGGGGATGCCGAGCCACGGCATCGGCATGAACACCCACGACAGCAGGAACCCCGACCAGGGTTGCCGCAGCGCCGTCGACAGGTTGTACCGCTCGCTCGAGTGATGGGTGACGTGGTTCGCCCAGAACAGGCGCACCTCGTGCATCCAGCGGTGGTCCCAGTAGTAGAGGAAGTCCCACAGCACCATCGCCGCCGGCAGTGACCACTTCGTGGCGCCGATGTCGACGATGCGCCGCTTGAAGAACCAGCGGCCCATCGCCCCGACCGCACCGGCGACGGCGAGGTTGACCGTCACGTTGCCGGCGAGCATCGCCAGGCTGGCAGCGGTGTCGCGACGCTCGTAGCCGACCGGCACGAGCGGGTCCGGCGGCAGGCGGGGATCGGAGAGCTCGGCGGCGGTGGCGTCGTCCAGGTCACCGAACTGGCGCCGCTCACGTCGAGCGAGAACCCTCGACTCCCACACCATCGTGCCGACGAACGCCGGCAACGACAGCAGGTCGACGGTGTCGATCGGCCGGGAGTTCAGCTGCTTCACGATGCCCAGTCTGGC
>JAWLFC010000042.1:0-23230 GCA_041685755.1 Ilumatobacteraceae bacterium | reverse complement strand
CCACCCTGCGTCAACCGGTGCGATGCCAATTCGTCGAGGAACCCCACGCCCGCGCTGTCGATGAACCGGAGGCGGCCGAGGTCGACCACGACGTCGCCGACAACAGTGTCGTCTGGCCGTCAGGGCTCGACGACCCGACCGAGTAGAGCAACCGCGGCTCTCCCTGCGGGAGGAAGATCGTGGGGCACATCGGAGTCCCTTCGGGGTCGGTGCCACCGGGGACTCGGGCGACGGAGCGGTTGATTTCGACCGTACCGTTCCGCGGGCCCGGTGTCCAGAGGCGGAAGGCTCAGGTGTCCGGGTGTCGGGGTCGCAGGACGACGATCGAGAGCACGAGCCCTGTCGCCGGGACGATCATCGAGATCCACAGCGCCACCTGGTAGCTGCCCGCGAGCGACCGGACGAAGGCGAACAGAGCCGGACCGATCGCGCTCCCGATCACGAGTGCGCTCATCTGGGCCCCGGCGACCTCGCCCAGGTGACGTCGCCCGAACAGACGGGGCAGCGCCGCCGACGTCAGCGGACCGAAGCAGCCCTGGGAGATCCCCCACGCCGCGATGGCGACCACGGCGAACAGTGGCGTGTCGATCCGGGCGACAGTCGCGTACATCACGAGCTGCGCGACGCTCATGGCCGCCGCGATCTTCAGGGGGGACACGACGTCGACGAGCCATCCCGCCACGAGCGTGGACGGGATGCTGACGAACGCGATCGGGATGAAGATCCGCACGATCTCGTCGTCGCTGAGCCCGATCTCGGCGCCGAAATCGACGATGTGGAACGTCAGGGCGGTCGAGGTCGAGCTGAGCGCGGCGATCGGCGCGGTGACCGCCCAGAAGCGGAGGTCACGAACCGCCTGGTCGCGCGTCTGATCGTCGTCGGTGCCGATCACGGCCCGGGCGCCGTCGGCGGTCGGCTCGGCACGACCTCCGTCGATCACGAGGCCCGAACTCTCCGGACTCTCCCGATACAACAGCAGTGCGACCGATCCCATCGCGAGGAGCAGACCGACGGCGAGGAGACGCCACGCCGTGCGGAATCCGTCGAGGTCGATCAGTGCGAGGAGCAGCGCCGGGCTCCCGGCGAACGCGAAGCCCACGAAGGTGTTGGCGATCGAGGTGACGAGCCCTCGTCGTCGATCGAACCACTGGGCGACCATCGTGCGTGACGAGAGGGTGAGCAGGCCCTGGCCGGTGAAGCGCAGGAGGCCGAACCCGACGCTCATCACCGCCATGCCGACCACGAGGTTCATCGGTCCGACGAAGCTGAATCCGACCAGCACGCCGGCGAGTCCGACGGTGGCGACGAGAGCGACCACACGGGCGCCGTAGCGATCGATGGCCCGCCCGCCCCGTGGCAGCAGGAACCCGCTCGATCCCGTTCCGATCAGATAGGCGATCGACAGTTGCAGTCGGGTGAGTCCGGTGCTCGCCGTCAGTTCGTCGGTGAACACGCTGACACCGGCGGTCTGCCCGGGGACCGAGGCGATCATGCCGATCGTGCCGACCACGACGACGACCCAGCCGTAGTAGATGCCCACGCGAAGTGGGTCGAACGGCCACCGGTCCGACAGCAGTCCGCGGCGGTCGGACGCCGCGGCAGGTGCGGAAGTCAACGATCTCGCCCGCCGGTCACCCGAGCGAGCCTACGGACGGCAGTTGCTCTCGATGGCGGCCGTAGCGACGAACCACGCTCAGAACACGTACGGGCAGTGACGACAACCACTCGAGCAGCAGTAGCCGCGGCGGGCCAGGAACGAGGCCGTGAAGACGCTCAATCCGCTCCGGGGATCGGAGTACACGGGCAGGCCGGCGTCGACAGCGCCGGCGTGGAGCCCCAGGATCTCCTCGCGCTGCGGATGATCGGGGTGCAGCCGGCTCGGATGGGGTTGCTCCCGCCAGCCGTCGCGCAGCTCGGCCGATGTCGCCTCCATCCTCTCAGCGCAACCAGTTGTTGGGGATGGCCCGCTCGCACCAGGAACCGAAGCGGCTCCAGAAGATGCGCATCATGCGCTCCCAGACCCGGGTGGCCGGGGCGCGGACGAAGGCGTCGAGGCGCAGATGCAGGACGGTTGCCGGCGCCGAGCCGGTGGTGGCGTCGTCGTCGAGCCAGAACTGCAGTCGGGTCGGACGGAACAGCGCATGGCTGATCGCGTAGCTCCCGTAGAAGTACTGCAGATCCCGGTAGCGCATCGGCTCGATCGAGCCGAGCACGCCCGAGAACGACATCAGCGGGCCGACATGGGAGTTGTAGACGCCTTCGGCGAAGCCCGTCTCGCCGTGCGAATTCGTCAGGAATTCGACTCGGAACGGTGGGATCTGACCGTCGGTGAAGGTGGCGGGGTCGCACAACCAGGCCCAGACGTCCTCGCGTCGACGGTGGATCAGCCAGTCGTGTTCGTACACCGAGGCCACGAAACCCCCAGGTGGCGTGGCGGGAGCGGGTGCCACCTCGAGGATCGGTCCGCACGATCGCGTGGTGTTCCGCATCGGTTCGTTCGGTGCGTCGGTGGAAGTCACCCTCCCATTCTGGCGGGGCGACGACGGATCGGGTGTCGGCCGGGCCACCGCTGATCTAGAGTCGTCGTGGGGTTTCGGGTGGGAGTCGACGGGTCGGGGGATCGGATGCAGACAACGTTGATCGTGGCGAACCGGACCCTCGGTGGTGACCGGCTGGCCGGGGAGGTGCAGCGCCGTGTCGAGCTCGGTGACTGTCGATTCCACCTGCTCGTCCCCGTGACCAGTCCGGTCGCGTCGGCCGTGGCGATCGGCGCCGCCGTCGGCGATGCCGCGAACCTCTCGCCGAGTGCCGCGTACGAGGTTCCCGACGAGCGCCGCATCGCCCGCGAGCGTCTCGCGTTCGGGCTCGACTGGCTCACGTCGCTGGGCGTCGACGCAACCGGTGAGCTGTCGACCGCGTACGACACCGCCGCCGCCGTCGCACGGATCGTCGCCGGCGTCGGTATCGACGACGTGATCGTGTCGACACTGCCGACCACCATCTCGCGGTGGTTGCGCCAGGACCTGCCGCATCGCATCGAGCGCCGGGTCCGGTTGCCCGTCACCGTCGTGACGGGCGCGGCGTGACGTTCGCCTCGTTCACGCCAACGTTCGGCGCCGTCCCGTAGAGTCCGACGCGGAGGTCGGTCGATGCAGGTCACGTTCTGGGGTACCCGAGGCTCGATCGCCAAGGCGGGCCCCACCACGCTGCGTTACGGCGGCAACACCTCGTGCGTCGCCGTGCGGTCCGACAGTGGCACGCTGATCGTGATCGACTGCGGCACCGGCGCCCACGGCCTCGGCCAGGCGCTCGTCGCCGACGCCGACGGGGAGCCGATCGACGGGCACATCCTGATCAGCCACACCCACTGGGACCACATCCAGGGGCTGCCCTTCTTCGCTCCGCTGTTCGTCGCCGGCAACCGCTGGCACATCTACGGCCCGAGCGGGCTCGGTGGTTCGCTCGGCGAGATCCTCGCCGGCCAGATGGAGTACCGCTACTTCCCGGTCGACATCGACCAGCTCGCAGCCAAGGTCGACCATCACGACCTCGTGGAAGGGGCAGTCGAGATCGACGACGTCTGGGTCGAGACCCGCTACCTCAACCATCCGGCGCTCACGCTCGGGTACCGGCTGGAGGTCGACGGGGCCGTCGTGGTGTACTCCTCGGATCACGAGCCCCACGACCAGGACCTCGCCGCCGGCGGTGACGTGGCCCGCAACCGCCACGACGACGCCCACGCCGCGTTCGTCGCCGGCGCCGACCTGTTGATCCACGACGCCCAGTACCGGGCGTCGGAGTACGCCGAACACCTCGGCTGGGGTCACAGCACCGTCGAGTACGTGATCGACGTCGCCCATCGTGCCGAGGTGGCCCGGGTGGCGCTCTACCACCACGACCCCAATCGCACCGACGCGCAGGTCGACGAGCTGGTCGAGTTGGCGCGAGCCCGCGCCGCCGCCGTTGGTTACCGCGGTGAGATCTTCGCCGCCGCCGAGGGGATGACGTCGACCCTGCGGGGTCACGCCGACCGTCGCTGGTCGGCCGATGGGCCGGTCGGTCGACGTGCGACGCCGTCGGCCGCAGCCTCGGCGCTTGCCGATCGAGCGACCACCGCCGTCGTCTTCGCCGTCTCGGCGGACGTGCGACGCGAGTTGGTCGGCGCGGCCGGCGCCGAAGACCTGGATGTCGTGGCGTTCGGCGATCTGCACGAAGCGTTCGCCGCCGTCAGCTCCAGCACGCCCGCGATCGTCCTCGCCGAGGCGGTCGACGACGACGGCGGCTTCGACCTGGTCGCCGCCATCCGCGGTCTCGACGGCACCGCTGCGGACGTGCCGATCGTCATGGTCGGTCGGACCGAGGCTCGTTGGCGGCCCGACGCCGTCGAGACCGGGATCAGCGAATGGCTCGTGTGGCCCCTGAGCCCGTTCTTCCTGCGCACGAAGATCCGCGCCTGGGTGCTGCGGCGAGCCAGTCGCTGGGAGCGGGCTCCGACGCCACGTGACGAGGAGCGGCGCCTCGAGGCACTGCGAGGTCTCGGCGTGCTCGACACCGACCCCGAGGAACGTTTCGACCGCTACACGGCCGAGATCGCCGCCGCGCTCGACGTGCCGGTGGCACTGGTCAGTCTCGTCGACAGCAACCGGCAGTGGTTCAAGTCCCGGCGAGGCATCGACACCGTCGAGACCCCGCGGGAGATGTCGCTGTGTGCGCACGCCATCCTCGGCCACGACGTCATGGAGATCCCCGACACGCTCGCCGATCAGCGTTTCGCCGACAACCCGCTGGTGTCGGGCGGACCGCGCCTGCGCTTCTACGCCGGCATGCCCCTGACGCTCGCCGACGGCAGCCGGGTCGGCACGCTGTGCGTCGCCGACTACCGGCCCCGGCGCCTCGACGCCGCCGAACTCGACGAACTCCGCCGGGTCGCGTCACTCGTCGTGGACGAACTGGACGCCGACGTCGACCCGGCCGGGCGGTGACGGTCGCCCTCGCCCGAACTCAGGACCGGGCGTAGGCGTCGACGATCGGAGCGAGCTCGTCGGGGGAGGCGCCGTGCATGATGAGGGCGTCGGCGCCGAGGTCGAACTGACGACGGACGGCCGCCGCGCACTGCGCGGCGCTGCCGGTCGCCGACGGGGCCAACCACTCGTCGGGGATCAGGGTGGCGATGTGTTCGAGCTGCTCGGTCGTGGCGTCGACGTCGATCGCCGAGCGGAATCCGGCCACCATCTCGTCGGCGCGGAAGCGGGCGAGCACGGCCGGATCCCAGCGGTTCGTCTCGACCATCAGGTCGCCGTACGCCTGGAGGTACGTCGCCAGTCGCCCGACCGTCTTCTTCAGCCGGACCGGCTCGGGCAGATGGTCGCCGACCGTGGCGAAGCACGACCAGACGGTCACCGCGTCGGGGTCGCGCCCGGCGCGCTCGGCGGCGCCCTTGACCGTCGCGACGCACCGCTGCAGGGTCTCGTCGGTGAAGAACGTGTGCAGGATCACGTGGTCGAACGCCCGACCACCGAGTTCGAGCGAGTTCGGCCCGAACGCCACCAGCCCGAGCGGGATGTCCTCGTCGAAGCTCGGGTCGAGCCGCAGGACCGGGTAGGAGCCGATCGGGCTGTCGTTGCCGATGATCGTCTCACCGTGCCACAGCCGCCGCATCACCGAGGCGAAGTCCTCCATCTGCGCGGTCGTGATGCGGGCGATGCCGTAGGCGTCGAAGAGCGGGCCGATGCCGCGCCCGATGCCCAGCACGAACCGACCTCCGGTGAGCCGGTGCATCGTCGTCGCGTACGAACCCGTGACGATCGGGTGGCGGGTGTTGTGGTTGGTGGCGCCGGTGATGATCGCCATGTTCGTCGTCGCCACCGCCGCTGCGCCCGACAACGTCACCGCTTCTTTGACGTTGAAGCGCTCGCTGATGAAGACGGCGCCGAGCCCCAGCTCCTCGGCGCGAGCGCACTCGGCGACCAGCTGTCGCGGATCCTGGGCGCCCCCGGCGAGCGTGTAGAAACCGAGTTCCGGGAATCGGGGTCCGGCAGGTGCGGTCATGCCGGGAGGCCCTGAGCCTCGAGCGCCGGGATGCGCGAGCGCATGAACACCGCACCGCGCGTCAACGCCTCGCGAGCTTCGGGAACGAAGCGCACGAAGCTCTGGTAGACGTGCCACATGCCCTCGGACAGGTCGAGTGTCACGTCGACGCCGGCGGCGCGAGCCTTCTCGGCGAGCCGGGTCGAGTCCGACAGCAGCACCTCGTCGGTGCCGGTCTGGATCAGCATCGGTGGCAGGCCGTCGAGGGCGGCGAACAGCGGTGACACGAGCGGGTGGTCGAGTGGCACGTCACCGGCGTAGGTCCGGCCCGCCGCCGGGATGTCGGGGTCGATCAGCATCGGGTCGATCCCCGCGTGCGAGATGACGGACGCACCCGAGCCGGTGAGATCGGTCCACGGCGACAGCAGGTAGGCGGCCCCCGGCATCGGGTCGCCGGCGTCGCGCAGCCTCAGGAGCGTGGCGAGGGCGGCGTTGCCGCCGGCGGAGTCGCCGGCGATCGTGATCGTCGACGGGTCGACATCGGCGACGAGTGCCCGGTAGGCAGCGACGCTGTCCTCCAGCGCCGCCGGGTACAGGTGCTCGGGGGCGAGGCGGTACTCGATCACCGTGGCGGAGGCGTTCGCCAGGCGGGCCAGGGTCGCCGCCATCGCGATGTGCGACCTCGGCGATCCGACGACGTAGGCGCCGCCGTGGATGTAGAGCAGGTGTCGATCCGGTGGTGCAGCACGAGGTGTGGCGACGATCGCCGGCACCCCGCCCACGAGCGTGTCGATGTAGTCGACCCCTCGGGGCCGGGGGAGGCGGTCGAGGGCATCCATCGCCCGACGCTGGCGGTCGATGATCTCCTGGGTGATCTCGGGACGGGGACGACGCGCGTATCTCGAGATGGCCCGACGTGCGACCCGGGCCTGCCAACTGATCGACATGGCGGTCCATCCTACGGCGGCTCGGGCCGCCGGTTCTCAGCGCTCAGCCGGAGTTGCGCAGCCCGGTCGCGATCGCGTTGATCGACAACAGGATGCCGCGTTCGACCATCTCGTCACGGTCGCCGTCACGGAAGCGGCGCAGCAGGTCGACCTGCACGACGTGCAGCGGGTCGAGGTACGGGTAGCGGTTGCGCAGGCTGCGAGCGAGGAGCGGGTTGTCCGCCAACAGGGTGGGCGAGCCGGTGATCCGGCCGTGCCACTCGATCGTTCGCCGGTGCTCGTCGGCGATGGCCCCGAAGATCTCCGAGCGCATCGCATCGTCGACGACCAGCACCTCGGCGTAGCGGGTTGCGATGTCGATGTCGGTCTTGGCGAGCACCATGCCCATGTTGTCGATCACCGTGCGGAAGAACGGCCAGTCCCGGTACATCGTGGTCAGCGTGGCCAGGCGGTCGTCGTCGCCGCCGACGAACTCCTCGACGGCCGAACCGGCGCCGAACCATGCCGGGAGCATGAGTCGACACTGGGTCCATCCGAAGACCCACGGGATCGCCCGCAGGTCCTCGATCGACCGCGACGCGGTTCGCGACGCCGGCCGACTGCCGACGTTCAGCTTGGCGATCTCGTCGGTCGGGGTGATCGAGCGGAAGAAGTCGACGAACCGGTCGTCGCCGTAGACCAGGCGCCGATAGGAGCGGAAGGCGAGCCCGGCGAGCTCCTCCATCGACGCCGTGAACCCGGTCGCCGGCTGGCCGCCGTCGACGGTGACCGACGCCTCCAGCGTCGCGGCGACGAGCGTCTCGAGGTTGCGACGGGCCATCGCCGGGTTGGAGTACTTCGCGGCGACGATCTCGCCCTGCTCGGTCAGACGGATCGATCGATCGACCGAGCCCGGCGGCAACGCCAGGATCGCCTGGTACGCGGGTCCGCCGCCGCGTCCGACCGTGCCACCGCGGCCGTGGAAGAACCGCAGCCGCACCCCGGCCGACCGGGCGACGCCGGTGAGCGCGGATTGCGCCGCCGACAGGTTCCACTGCGAACTCAGGTAGCCGCCGTCCTTGTTGGAGTCGGAGTAGCCGACCATCACCTCCTGGCGGTTGCCGCGGGAGTTCACGAGGTCGCGGTAGACGTCGTTGGTCAGCAGTGCTGCGAGCACGTCGGCGGCGCGGTCCAGGTCGTCGATGGTCTCGAACAGCGGCACGATGTCGAGCCGGCTCGATGCGGGTCGGCCGGTGAGGGCGCCGCTGACCAGACCGACCTCCTTGAGGAGCACGGCGACCTCGAGCACGTCGCTGACGTCGTGGGCCATCGAGATCACGTAGTGGGGCACGATCTCACGGCCGATCCGTTCGACGGCGGTTGCCGCTTCGCCGAGGATCGCGAGTTCGGACACGGTCAGCTCGCCGTACTCGGCGGCGCCGTGTCGCAGCGGACGCGGCGAACGCAGCTCGGCCTCGAGCACGGCGACGCGCCCGGCCTCGTCGAGTTCGAGATAGTCGGCGCAGACGTCGGCGTCGGCCAGCAGCTCGGCGACGACTTTTTCGTGCACGGCGGAGTTCTGCCGCATGTCGAGCCCGCAGAGGTGCGCACCGAAGATCGCCACGCTGCGGCGCACGGGCTCGACCAATCGATCGGCGAGCGGTCCGGCGCCGTGGGTGCGCAACGACGCGATCACCACGTCGAGATCGGCGAGGAGTTCGGAGATCGTGGCGTACGGTGCCCGCGGCTCGGCGGGGACGGGGCCGGGGACGTCCTCGTCGGGATGGATCACCGCTCGGGCGAATGAGTGCAGGCGGGCGTGCATGCCCCGCAACGCCCGCCGGTAGGGCTCGTCGGCCCGGAACGGCGACTCGTCGCCGGACACGTCGGCGAGGGTGCAGAGCTCGGCGGTCGGTGTCACGAGCCGGTCGGTCATCGAGAGCCGCCGGGACAGGCCGTGCAACGCGACGAGATGGTGTTCCAGTGCGGTCTGCGTCTGGCGATCGATCGCGTAGCGGATCACCTCGGCGGTGACGAACGGATTGCCGTCGCGGTCGCCGCCGATCCAGGAACCCATCGTGATCGCATGCGTCGTGTCGACCGGCTCACCGCCGATTCCCTCGAGTGCGACGGCGAGGTCTCGTGTCAGCGTCGGTACGACCTCGAACAGGCTGGTGCCGTAGTAGCGGATCGCTTCGTTGATCTCGTCGCGGACGCGCAGCTTCGACAGTCGCAACAACGCCGTCTGCCACAGCAGCAGTACGGCGCTGGCGAGTTCGGTGTCGATCGACTCGCGGTCGCCGGGTCGGTCGGCGATGGTGTTGCGCCGCACGAGCAGTTCTCCGATCTCCTCGAGCACCTGCAGGATCGTCTTGCGGCGGACCTCGGTCGGGTGGGCGGTGATCACCGGGCTGACCTGCAGGGCCGCACCGACCGCGACGAGCTCTTCGGGTGCGACCCCGGCGGAGCGGAGCCGCTCGATCGATGCCCCGAGGGTGCCCGGCCGCAATCCGCCGTCGACGGTTCGGGGCCGGCGGCCCCGGAGTTCGACGTGGACGTCCTCGGCGGTGTTGGCCAACAGCGACAACCAGTCGAGTGCCCGCAACAGGAGCAGCTGCTCGGACAACGGCTGCTCGGCGAGCGTTTCGCGGATCGCCGCGACCGAACTCGTACCGCTGCGACGGCCCTCCACCGCCAGCAGACGCACCCGTTCGACCAGATCGAAGGCGTGGTCTCCCGACGTGGCACGGATCGCGTCGCCGAGGAACCGACCGAGCAGCCGGATGTCGTCGCTGACGGCGTCGTCGTGGCGTTCCGGGGTGACCGCAAGATCCGACATCCGTTCAGTCAAGCGCGCGAGGGATCGGACGGGAACCTGGTGCCCCGGGTCCACTGGTCGTGGAGGTTGCCGGCAGGTGAACATCTGCGGCTCGACCGCGAACTGGTCGAAGGACCCCGGACCTGACGGTCCGGCGACATGTACCTTGGGTCACGATGAAGTCTGAACCGTCCGTGCTCGTGATCGTGCTCGCCGGAGGTGAGGGCAAACGGCTCGCTCCGCTGACCAACGACCGCGCCAAGCCGGCCGTCCCGTTCGCCGGCACCTACCGGCTGATCGACTTCGCGCTGTCGAACTTCGCGAACGCCGGCTACCTCAAGATCGTGGTGCTCACGCAGTACAAGAGCCACAGCCTCGACCGTCACATCTCCCAGACCTGGCGGTTCTCGGCGATGCTCGACAACTACGTGACGCCGGTCCCGGCCCAGATGCGCCGCGGGCCGTACTGGTTCCAGGGCTCCGCCGACGCGATCTACCAAAACCTGAACCTGATCGCGGACGAGTCGCCCGACATCGTGTGTGTCTTCGGTGCCGACCACATCTACCGGATGGACCCTCGCCAGATGGTCGACGAGCACGTCGAGTCGGGAGCCGGGGTGACCGTGGCGGCGATCCCGGTCCCGAAACACGAAGCCACCGAGTTCGGCGTGATCGAGGTCGCCGACGACGGCAAGATCATCGCGTTCCACGAGAAGGTGGCAGACCCGCCGACGATGCCGGGCAACGACGAGATGTGCCTGGCGAGCATGGGCAACTACGTGTTCGACACCGACACGCTCATCGAGGTCGTCACGCCCCGCGAGAACTCCTACACCGACCTCGGCAGCCACGTCATCCCGGCGCTCACCGAGGCCGGCGTCGCCCACGTGTACGACTTCTCGAAGAACATCGTGCCCGGTCAGGACGATCGCGAGAAGGGCTACTGGCGCGACGTCGGCACGATCGACTCGTTCTTCCACGCCAACATGGACCTGATCGCGCCGGTGCCGGTGTTCAACCTCTACAACGAGAAGTGGCCGGTGTACACGACCCGGCGGGCGTTGCCGCCCGCCAAGGTGTCACGGGGGCGTGGCGGTGAGCCGTCGTTCGTCGACGGCAGCCTGCTCTGCCAGGGCTCGATCGTCTCCGGCTCGCACGTCGAGCGTTCGATCGTCGGCCCCGGCACCTTCATCGACCACGACGCCCACGTCACCGACTCGATCATCTTCCCTGACGTCCACATCGGCCCCGGCGCACGCCTGCACCGCTGCATCATCGACAAGAACGTCGTCGTGCCGGAGTGGACCCGCGTCGGTCTCGAACTCGATGCCGACCGCGAGCACTTCACCGTCAGCGACGACGGCATCGTCGTCATCGAGAAGGGCCGGACGCTCTGACGTGGGAGTCGCGGCTCACTCGGCTGACGTCGAGTCGAGCAGCTGACGGGGCGTGCGATCGCGCGGTCCGCTGAACGGCAGGGAGACGTCGATCGCGCCGCGTCCGGCCGACCAGTGGGCGGCGGAGATCACGTCGAGCACCTGGCGACCGAGCCGTGCCGTGACCGGCACCGGTCTCCCGGTGCGGATGTTCGCCCAGAACCGGGTGAGCTGTGGCGCGTAGCCGTAGTCGTCGACGAGCGACGGGGGGTCGGTCGACCCGGCACCGGCGACCGGGTCGCCATTGCGTTCGAGCACCGGCACCGGGTACAGCTCGGCGCGCAGCACGCCGCTGGCACTCGACACCTGCAGATCCCAGTCGGGCGATGCACCCGGTTGCCAGCCGACCACGACCGTCGCGAGCAGACCGTCGGCGAAACGCAGCTTGATCGTGGCGTGTTCACGGTCGGTGCCGGCGTCGGTGATCACGGCGTTGACCTGCGTCGCCGGGCCGGCTCCGACCTCGGCGGCCGTTCGCAACGCCAGCCCGACCGGGTGGACGCCGAGGTCGAACAGCGCGCCACCGCCCCAGTCGTCGTGTCGGGTGCTTCGCCACGTCGGCGGCGACTGGATCGCCCGGGCCGAGAGGTGCGTGAGGTGGCCGAGCGCGCCGACCTCGGCGAGCAGGCCGTCCATCACGGGCGACGCCACCAGGTGCTCGGAGTACAGCACCGCCTGATCGACACCCTGTTCGGCGGCGATCAGCCGGTCGGCGTCGGCGAGGGTGCAGGCGATCGGCGCCTCCACGACGACGTGGTAGCCGGCGGCGAGCAGGGCCACGGCGTCGTCGACGTGGTTCGCCGGGGGAGTGGCGACGATCGCGATGTCGCCGAGCCGCTCGGGCAGCAGCTGGTCGTACTGGTAGTTGCGCGCCCCGATCCGGCCCGCCAGGGCTGCGGCGCGTTCGGGGTCGCGTGACGCGACCGCACGCACGCGCCACCCGAGCGACCGGCACGCTTCGGCGTGGACGCCGGCGACCATGCCCGCGCCCCAGATCGCGACGTCGGGTTTGCGTTGCATCGGACTAGTGCCCGGCGAGTTGCGCGACGACCGGAGCGAACGTCTCGACCTCGTTGGCCCCCACGATCACGTAGCTGAAGCCGAACCGCTCGCGCAGGGCGAGCAGGTCCTCGATGATCGCGCTGTGGCTGCCGATCAGGGCGAACGGAGAACGGCCGAGCATCGACTCGTCGACGCCGACGGCGCGGGCGATGCGCTCGACGGCGCCGGCTCGGTCGTCGGTGACCTTGTTGAAGAACGTGCGGATGTTGAGTTCGATGTCGCCGATCCGCTCGCCGGCGGCGTCGGCGACGATCGCCACTTTGTCGGTCACGGCGTCGAGCGTCATCGTGGCGAACGCCTCGTCACCGAACTCGCCGGCGCTGAGCGTGCCGTTGATCCCGACGATGTCGGCCTCCCGGGCCGCCAGCGACAGCACGCGCGGCCCGCCCCCGCCGATCAGGATCGGCGGGCACGGCTGCTGGAGCGGCTTCGGTTGGCCGTCGTAGTCGGAGATCGCGTAGTGCTCGCCGGAGAAGCTGAACGGCCCGGGCCCCATCGCGCCGCGGATCACGGCGAGGCCCTCGACGAATCGGTCGACCCTGACGCCGGCGCGGTCGTAGGGCAGCCCGAGCTGGTCGTAGTCGCTGCGCATCCAGCCGGCGCCGAGCCCGATCTCGACGCGACCGTCGGACAGGACGTCCATCGTGGCCAGCTCCTTGGCGAGGATCGCCGGGTGCTTGTAGTCGTTGTCGAACACGAGAGCGCCGGCCCGCAGTGTCGTGGTCGCGTCGAGGAGCGCCTGGAGCGCTGGGATCGGGGCGAGTTGCTCGGTGAAGTGGTCGGGCATCGTCGCCGTCGCGTAGCCGAGCGACTCGATGCGTCGGGCGGTCTCGCTCCAGTCCGCGGCGGTGCTCGAGGCGTTCAGCTGCACCCCGAACCGGAACGGGCGGACGGGGAAGCGTGAGGTCGACACGTCGGCGACCGTACCGCACGATGGCGCCCCCTGCCGACGGCGGGCCGGACCCGGCAGTTATCGTGAACGTCACTGTGCGTCTGCTCGCCTTCGTCCCCCGGCTGGTGCTCGTCGTCGCCGCCGGCGCGCTGCTGATCACCGCCACGGTCGTCGGCATCGCCCCTCGTGTCTGGTCGTCGGTCAACGCCCACGAGGAGCTCCCGGTCGTGCTCCCGGACTTCGAGGCGCTCGCCCAACGCACCCTCGTCTACGACGTCAACGGCCAGGAGATCGGCATCTACGAGCTGGAGAACTCCCAGCCCATCGAGTTCGAGGACATCCCGCCCGCGGTGATCGACGCGTTCCTCACGGTCGAGGACAAGGAGTTCTTCAACCACGACGGCATCAACGTCCGCAGCCTGATCCGTGCCACCCTGTCGAACTTCGCCTCCGATGCTCCCCAGCAGGGTGCCTCGACGATCACGATGCAGGTCGTCAAGAACGACTATCTCGCCGGCCTCGAACGCGACGGCCGCTACAAGCTGTTGCAGATCCACTACGCCCGGATGCTCGAGAAGGAGCTGACGAAGGAGGAGATCCTCGCCCGGTACCTCAACACGGTGTTCTTCGGCAACAACGCCTACGGCATCGCCGCCGCCGCCGAGACCTACTTCGGCAAGACCGCCCTGGAGCTGACGTTCATCGAGTCGGCATTCCTCGCCGGGCTCGTGCGGTCGCCGTCGGGGTTCGATCCGATCAACGAGCCCGAGCGCAGCCGGGCGCGCTGGTTGCAGGTGCTCGAGCGCCTGGAGGACGAGGGCAAGGTCACCCCCGCCGAAGCCGAGGAGCTGCAGGAGTTCGTGCTGCCGTCGCGGGTCAAGACGCTGCCGGACCGTCAGTACGAACGCACCTACTACACCGAGGCGCTGCGCGATTACCTCCTGAACCGCAGCGAGATCCTGGGTGACACCTACCAGGAGCGCTACAACCAGCTCTTCCGCGGTGGCCTGCGCATCCACACCACGCTCGACGCGAACCTGCAGTCGCTGGCCGAACAGGCCCGCAACGAGTTGCCCGACACCGGCCTGCTCGGCTTCGACGCGGCACTGGTCTCGCTCGACTCCACGAGCGGCGCGGTACGGGCGATGGTGGGCGGTCGCGGGTTCATCCCCGGCGAGCGCGAGGTCAACATGGCGCTGGCGCCGCGTCAGACCGGCTCGAGCATCAAGCTGTTCATCCTCGCCGCGGCGGTGCAGGCCGGCGCCCAGCGCAACGACGTGCTCGACGGCACCCGCCCGTGCGTGTTGCCGAACCCGGGGAACGAGGACGAGCCGTTCGTCATCACCGACGCCGTCAGCCGAGGCGTCGTCACCCTGCAGGAGCACACCACCGCGTCGATCAACTGTGCCTTCGCCCGTCTCTCGCAGATCGTCGGGCTGAACCGGGTGGTCGACACGATCTACCGCATGGCGTCGTCGCCGTACCTGTACCGGGGTCAGCCCCGCTCCGAGCGTCGGCCGCTCGAGCCGTTCGCCAGCCTCGCCACCGGCGCCAACGAGCTCTCCCCGCTCGACATGGCGTCCGGTGTCCAGGCGCTCGCCAACGAGGGCATGCACCACGATCCCTACTACGTCGAGTACGTCGAGAACGCGGCAGGGGAGCGGGTCTACACCCACCTCGACCCGGGTGAGCAGGTGTTCGACCGCGATGCGGCGCTGGAGTCGGTGCAGATCCTCAAGGGTCCGATCTACGGTGGTGGTACCGGTCGCCGAGCGGCCTTCGACGATCGTCGGCCGGCGTTCGGCAAGACCGGCACCCAGCAGGACAACACCAACGCCTGGTTCGTCGGCGGCACCCGCCAGCTCTCGACGGCGGTGTGGGTCGGAGATCCCAACGCCTACACGCCGATGCAGGGGATCCCCGCGTTCGTCGCTGCGGGGTACGGGCGCAACGTCCAAGGCGGCCACTTCCCGGCCGTGATCTGGAAGGCGTTCATGGAGCCGGCGCACGTGTTCTCCCCGCCCCTCGACTGGGACAACCCGCCGGCTGAACGCCCCAACGTCCGCCTCTTCCTCCCCGGTAACGAGTGCATCGTGCGATCCGTGGTGGTTCCGGTCGAGGCGCCGTCGGACGACCCGGACGCGTCGCCGGACGACCCGGACGCGTCGCCGGACGACCCGGACGCGCCGCCGACCGCGACACCCGCCGAGCCCGCGGCGACCACGACGCTTCCTCCGCCCGTCGTCGTCACCGAGGTGATCCCGACGGGCACCACGATCCCGCCCGACCTGCTCGACCCGAACGCACCGCTGCCGTCGCTGCCGGTGACCGAGACGCTCGGTCCCTGCCGCTGACCTGGCACACTGGGCGGCGATGACCGACGCCGCTGCGAACGCCGACCGCGAACCCGAGCACATCTCCGACTCCGCCGCAGCGGGTGACCTCTCGGTGGCAGAGCAACTACTGGCGCTGCAGGCGATCGACACCGAGGCCGACCAGCTCGCCCACCGTCGAGCCAACTCCGAGCAACGGGCCGAGTTCGCCGCTGCGCGTGCCGCGGTGAACGACTGGGAACGCCGCCGGGCCGCGCTCGATGCCCGCATCGGTGAACTCGGCGCGGCGATCGAGTCGGCCGAGG
Source organism: Ilumatobacteraceae bacterium (assembly GCA_041685755.1). GTDB lineage: Bacteria > Actinomycetota > Acidimicrobiia > Acidimicrobiales > Ilumatobacteraceae > Sva-07. The sequence continues at coordinate 7,431 of JAWLFC010000042.1, read as the reverse complement.
TCCGCAGCGCCGAGCTCCTCGCCCACCGCCAGCGCCTCGACCAGCAGCTCAAGACCGTGATCGCACCGCGCGAGGCCGAGGCGTTGATGCACGAGATCGCCACGATCGAGTCCGAGCGCGACGAACTCGACGACGCCGAGCTCGCCGCGCTCGAGGAACAGTCCGACGTCGACGACCAGCTCGCTGCGCTGCTCGGCGAGGAGGAAGCCGTCAGGGCGACCGCCCGCCGTGCCGCCGAGGCGCTGGCGGCCGAGGAGGCAGAGATCGACGCCCGCCTCGGTGAACTCGAGGTTCGCCGAGGCGAGCTGCGAGCGGACTTGTCGGCGGCGCTGCTGTCGACCTACGACCGCAAACGGGCGGCGCTGGGCGTGGCCGTGGCGCGCCTCGTCGGCAAGCAGTGCCAGGGCTGCCACCTCGAGCTGTCGGCCGCCGAGATCGACACCGTCAAGGACGAGGCGGCAGCGACCGGGGTCACCGACTGCCCCGACTGCGGCCGGTTGCTCATCGTCTGACGCCGTGTTCTTCTGGTTCATCGGCACGGCGGTCCTCTCGGTCGGGCTCGTCTTCCGCGACCCGCGATTCGACTATCGGCTGCTCGTGGTCGGTTCGGTCCTGCCGATCCTCGACGGGGTCGCCGGTGGTGCGCGGGTGCTGCACAGCGTGGTGACCAGCGTCGCTCTGCTGACGGTGCTGATGCTGGCCACCGCAGGCCGCAAGCCGATCCGCAAGGTGCTGCTCGGCCTGCCGATCGGGATGATCCTGCACCTCGTGTTCGACGGCGCGTGGAACAACACCGAGGTGTTCTGGTGGCCGCTGTTCGGTTGGTCGTTCGACGCCGCCGCGTTGCCGATCCTCGACCGCGGCTGGTGGGTGCTGGCGATGGAAGCCGTCGGCGTCGGCCTGTGCGTCTGGTTGTGGCGCCACAACGGCCTCGGCGACGCGGGTCGCCGCCGCCGGTTCCTGGCCGACGGCCGCCTCGACGCCGTTCCCGAACGGTTCGCCTGACCCGGACCGGTTCGCCTGACCCGGACCGGTTCGAGACGACGGGGTATCGGCGGGGTGTGCGACACTGCGGAGGTGTTGATCCTCGTCCGTCACGGCCGCACCCAGGCGAACTTGGAGGGCCGGCTCCAGGGGCGCCTCGACCAGGACCTCGACGAACACGGCCGGCGCCAGGCGACCGCCGTGGCGGCGTTCGTCCAGGACCGCTGCGAGGTCGACTTCGTCGTGTCGAGCCCGCTCAAGCGGGCGGCGCAGACCGCCGAGGCGTTCGGACGGCCGGTGGAACTCGACGACCGCTGGATGGAGTTGGCCTACGGCGAGTACGAGGGGACGCCACACGCCGACGTGCCCTCGGAGGTCTGGACGCGCTGGCGCGACGATCCGAACTTCACACCCGAGGGGGGCGAGTCGCTGGCGACCCTCGACGAGCGAGTCCGCGGTGCCTGCGACGACCTGCTCGCCCGGGCGGGGGCGGCCAACATCGTGGTGGTGAGCCACGTGTCACCGATGAAGTCGGCGGTGGCGTGGGCGCTCGGTGTCGGGATCGACATCTCGTTCAACTGTCACCTCGACCACGCCTCGGTGTGTCGGATCGCCGTCCGCGGTGACCGCCCGATCCTGCAGACCTTCAACGAAACCGCCATCGTCCCCCTTTCCCCGAACGCGTGAACAAATGGCGCCGTGGGAGCGCCATTCGTTCACGCGTTCGGCGGGTGTGGGTGTGGGTGGGGTGGGGTGGGGGCAGGACCGGTCAGCCGGCGGGGCTGGGATAGTCGGGTGGGGTCTCCTCGGGCGGTGGAACGTCGTAGATCGTCACGGCGCCCTCGGGGTCGAACAGCTTGACCTCGCTCGGCCACTCACCGGGCAGGTAGCGCTGGCCGCCGTCGACGAACGCCCACATGCCGGTGCCCTCCTTGCGGATCTCGTCCGGACCGGTCGCCTCCCCATCCCACCAGACGAGGGTCGCGTCGTCGACACCGTTGTAGTCGGTGTCCGGCCAGAACCCCTTGTCGCCGTAGGTGAGCAGCGGTTGGGTCAGCGCCGGGGTCGTTCCCGATCCGGCGAACAGTGCCTCGCGGAAGCTCTGCGGGGTGAGGTTCGGGCCGGTCGCTTGCAGGTTGGCGGCGAGGAACGAGTAATTCGGCATCAGCAGGCCGATCGTGTCCTTGGCCGGCGGCTCCGCTCCCGTGAACCACTGGTAGAGCCCGTAGAACCCCGAGATCTCCGGTGTGACCGGCACGGCACCGTGGGTGACGCCGAACGCGTGCGCCCACTGGATCTCGTCGTAGGTACGACCGAACGCCGTGAGGTCCGACAGCGCGGGTGCCGCGATGACCCATTCGGGGAAGTACTCCTGCGCGGTCGCCTCGATGGTGAGATCGCGCGGGGCGATGCCGTCGCTGACGAGTACCACGGTGGTGATCCCCGAGGACTTCAGCTTGGCGACGATCTGCTGGGCCTGCGCCTGGATGGTCGTCGGATCGAGTGTGTACGGCAGCGACTCGACGATCGTTGCACCCCCGCCACCGAGATCGGACTCGAACTGCTCGGCGATCACCGGTGACTCGGGGCTCGACGAGATCCAGACATGACCGAACGTTCGAGGTCGATCGTGGAAGCCCGCGTCGCCGGCGAACTCGGCGTTGCCGCCGGCGAGTTGCTTCGAGATGAACTCGACGGCGTGGGCGCGGCTCTGGGCGGCGCTGATCGCGAGGCCGTACACGAACGGATCCCGCTCGGCATACCACGCCGGCGGCTGGCCGGGCGTGCATCCGACGCACATCACCTCGCGAGCGGCCAGTTCGTCGGCGAACGCGCTCGTGAGTGCCGGGCCACCGAGTACGACGAACGGCTCGAAGTCCTCGGCGATCCGCACGGCATCGGCCCGGGCGGTGACCTCGTCGTTGGCGAGACCGGTGCTGACGTAGGCCTCGAGTTCGATCGTGCGCCCGTAGAACTCGTAGAACTGATCGAACATGGCGAGCATGTCGCGAGCGGTCTGCTCGGACTGGGCGTTGGTGTCGGTGACCGCCACCGCGTCGGACAGGTAGTTGATGATCGGGTCGTCGTCGGGACCGAAGTACTGGACCACCTTGATCGTGTCGGCGGTGACACCGCGGGTCGTGTCGCCGCCGTTGTCGCCCTCGAACGGGGCCCAGCACTCGGGGGCGAAGAACCACTTGACCGCGAGGTTGCCCGTCTCGGTGTCGCAACGCTCGTCCCACGCCACCTCGATGCCCTGTTCCTGCGCCTGGCTGAACGACAGCGGGAACGTGATCCCGTCGCCACCGCCGTCGGGTGGGGTGGTGGCGTCGGGCTCGGTGTCGCCGGGAGCCGTCGGCGCCGGCGCGTCGGTCCCGGACGGTTCGGTGTCCGGTGTCGTGGCGCCGGTCGTCGTGGTCTCCTCGTCGTCGTCGCCCCCCGTGACGACGACGAGCCCCACGACGGCGGCGATGACGAGCACGATCGCCCCGATCGGCCCCCACTTCTTCAAGTTGTCGGACGACGAACTCCCGCCCTCTGCCTGCGCTGGTTGCATGATCTACTCCGTTCCCCCTGATCGGGCGATCGCGGCACCGGAGGTGCCGAGGTATGACTCGATGACGTCCGGGTGCTCCAGGACGTCGCTGGGCGGACCGGTCGCGATGACCCGGCCCTGTTCGAGGGCGAGCAACCGGTCGGACACCTCGGACACGAACGGGATGTCGTGTTCGACGATGACCAGGCTCGCGCCCATCTCGTCGCGCAGGCGCCGGACGACCGGCGACAACGCTTCGACCTCGCGCTGGGCGATCCCCGAGGTGGGCTCGTCCAGCAGGATGATCGCCGGCCGGTGTGCGACGAGGCACGCCAGATCGACGACTCGGCGGGTACCGGTGGACAGCTCCCGGACGAACGAGTGGCGATGATCGCCGAGACCCATGAGCTCGATCAACTCGGCGGTGCGCAGCGCCACCTGCTGCTCGGAGTCGACCGCCATCGGCAAGTGGAGTGCGGCGACCACCACGCTGCGGCTGCCGACGAAGCGCTCCTGGGAGATCGCCAGCGTCTCCTGCACGGTCAGCTCGGGGAACAGGCGAGCGTCCTGGAACGAGCGGCCGAGGCCGAGCTGCGCCCGCTCGGCGGCGCTGGTGGTGGTGATGTCGCGGCCGTTCAGGGTGATCGTGCCCGCCGTACTCGGCGTGAAGCCGGAGATCAGGTCGAACACGGTGGTCTTGCCGGCGCCGTTCGGGCCGATGATCCCGACGATCTCGCCGGGCGCGATGTCGAACGTCGCGCCGTCGACGGCGCGGATGCCCCCGAAGGTGACCGCCAGATCGCGCACCGACAGGATCGGCGCGGTGCCGTCGTCGGGGACGGGTGAGGCGGCGTCGCCGTGGGCAACCTCCGTCGCCTCCGGGTCGGCGGCGGCGCCGGACAGGAAGACCGAGCGCAACAGGTCCGGTCGATCCAGCAGCTCCGAGGTCGGGCCGTCGAAGCGAATCGTGCCGCGTTCCATGAAATACGCGCGTTCGGCGACGGCGAGTGCCACGTTGACGCTCTGCTCCACGAGGACCACCGTCACGCCGTCGTCGGCCATGCGGCGAACGATCGGGAGCAGTTGGCCGACGACCACCGGCGCCAACCCGAGCGACAGCTCGTCGATCAGCAGCACCCGCGGCCGCATCACGAAGCTCATCGCCAGCGCCAGCATCTGTTGCTGGCCGCCCGACATGTTGGCCGCCGGCGTGTCGAGCCGGTCGGCGAGGACCGGGAAGATCTCCAGCACCTCGTCGATCGCCGCCCGGACGCCGTCGGCGTCGCGGCGGTTCGTCCACCCGGCGAGGTCGAGGTTCTCGCGCACCGTCAACGACCCGAACACGCCCTGGCCACCCGGCATCTGGACGATGCCGAGCGCGGCGATCTCGTTGGGTGGAGCGTGGGTGATGTCACGACCGTCGAGCACGATCGCGCCACGGTCGGCCTCGACGATGCCGCTGATCGACTTCAACAGCGTCGACTTGCCGGCGCCGTTCGTCCCGAGCAGGGCGACGACCTCGCCCTCGTCGAGGTGCAGGTCGATGCCGTGCAGCACGGTCCGCTGGTCGTAGCCGGCCTCGACGCCGCGTAGCAGCAGCAGGTTGGTGGTGCCCTGGCGCCGGTCGTAGAGCACGCTCGATCGGGCCGCGGCCGACTGCCACACCTGGGCGATGTCGCCGTCGATGACGTCGGCGACGCTGCGCAGCATCAGGCTGCCGATGACGAACATCGGGATCATCACCAGCATCCCGACCTCGATCGTCCAGTTGTCGGCGACCCAGCCGATCACCGGCAGTACGGCCAGGCCCGGGATCACCCACAGCGACCCGATGGCGAAACCCGTCGCCCGGGCCCGCGGCGGGATCGCCAGCGAGAGCGCAGCGAGCACGCCGGGTCCGATGATCGCCAGCGACGCCGAGATCACGCAGTTGAGCGCAACGGCGACGTACACGTTGGGAGCGAACGCGAAACCGGCTGACGCCACCGACGTCACGAGCGCGATCGAGGCGACGAAGCGGATGAGGCCCTGGACGTTGCCGACGAACCGGCGGGTGGCGACGCGGGCTCCGATGACGAGGCCGACCAGGGCGAACGGTTCGGCGACCGCAGCGGCGATGCCGCGGGCGCGCTCGTCGAGCCCGAACTTCTGCTCGTACAGCAGCGACGCCAGCGTGACGAAGCCGATCAGCGACGTGGCGAGGAACGGCAGGCTCCACCAGATGCGCTGCAGCGAGCGCACCTTGTGGGCGGTGCGCCAGCTCTCGGCGAACGACGGGGACTCCTCCTGGGTGTCGATGATCTCCTGCGACGCCCCGGTCGCCTCGCGCTCCCAGCGCCCGCGGACGGGGTCACGCAGGCCCATCGCCAGTACGGCGAAGATCACCGTCGGGACGACGAACACGAGGAACGGCGTCCGCCAGCCGAAGTAGAACGCGAGGAGCCCGGCCGACAGTGGCCCGACGAACGCGCCGACGGCGTTGGCGGCGCGGTGGAAGCTGTAGACGCGCGACCGCGACTCGATGGGGTAGTAGTCGGCGATCAGCGAGTTGTGGGTCGGGTCGATCACCGCCTTGCCGAGCGACGAGCCGGAGCGGGCGATCGTGAGCAGGATCAGGCCGGTGGCGAGGCCGGTCATACCCGAGAACGTGCCCCACGCCAGCGCGCCGACCACGACGAGCGGGATGCGGTTGGTCTTGTCGGCGTACTGCGCGATCGGCACCTGCAGGGCGAGGGCGGCCACCGACGACAGCGCCACCAGGCTGAGCGCCGTCTGGATGTCGATGCCGAACGCCTCGCGGATCTCGGGGAGCAGGATGCCGAACGCGGTGCGGTCGAGCTCGTCGACGGCATTGAGACCGAACAGGATCAGGAGCGGATACGCCGCCTGGCCGCCGCACAGTTCGCGCAGCCACTGCATCGGATGGCGGACGCCGAACGAGAAGCTCGCCCACATGCTGCGCTCGGTCATACGCTCGTACGATCCTCGGGCGCGGGGTCGGTGACGGGGTCGAGGTCGCCGGGAACCGGGTCGACCGTGGCCGGCCCGGTGCCGTCGGGACGTCCGGAGCCGTTCGTGTGGAGAGGATCGGGGGTGAAGTCGGTGGTCTCGACGAGCGGGTCACGTCCGACGATCAGCGTGACGAGGCGGTCGCGGATCTTGATCACGAGGCTGGCGAGACCACCGGGCAGGATCAACAGCACGAGCAGCACACCGAGCGCCGACGACAACAGGCGCCATTCGGCCGAGGTGATGAACCACTCGCTGCCGCGGAGGAACACCGCGCCGAGCACACCGCCGAACAACGAACCGAGGCCGCCGACGACGGCAGCGGTGAAGACGTCGAGGCTCTCGGCGGCGGCGTAGCTGGTGAGGTCGAAACTCTGGCTGAGGTGGACGAACAGACCGCCGGCGACACCGGCGACGGCACCCGACAGTGTGAACGCCGTCAGCTTCACCGGGACCGGTGACACCGAGAACGCCTGGGCCGCCAGTTCGTTCTCGCGCAGGGCGACGATCGCCCTGCCGGTCCGGCTGTGGCGGACGCCGCGCAGGGCGACGAACACGAGGGTGAGGACGACGAGGCTGAAGACGTAGAAGCGCGTCGGCGTCGACAGGTCGATGCGACCGAACAGCGGGAGTCGTTCGACGCGTTCCTGGGGCACCCAGTCGAAGAACTGGCGGTTCAGGAACCACGAGTTGACGGCGAGAGCGAAGACGAGGGTCGTGACGGCGAGATAGAGGCCGCGTAGGCGCAGCGCCGGGAGGCCGACCACGAACGCTGCCGCGGCCCCTGCGGCCCCGCCGGCGACCAGGGCGAGGGTGATGTCGGCGTTCCAGGTGATCGTGCACTTGGCGCTGACGGCAGCGCCGATCGCCACGAAGGCCATCTGTCCGAGCGAGATCTGGCC
>JAWLFC010000041.1:20185-23424 GCA_041685755.1 Ilumatobacteraceae bacterium | reverse complement strand
TGGACGACAGCGGCGTCACGGAACGGCTGCGACAACTCGAGCTGGAGCGGCGTCGGCTCGACGCCGAGACGTTCGCACTGATCACACTCGCCCAGGCCCGGGGTGCGCATCGCGACGACGGCCATCTCAGCGTCGCCGGTTGGCTGCGAGCGAACCTCAACTGGTCGGGCCCGCAGGTCGCTGCGGCCAAGAAGGCGGCCCGGCTCGTCGACACCCACGAAGCGGTGGGCGATGCGTTGCACGAGGGGCACATCGGGGCCGCCCAGGTGCACGAGCTCGCCCGGGCCGCTCGCAACCCGCGCTGCGGGTCGGAGATCGGCGAGGTGCTCGATCTGCTGCTCGAGCACGCCGAGCAGTTGCCGTTCGACGACTTCCGGCGGGTCGTGCGGCGCTGGGAATCGCTCGCCGACGAGGACGGTGCGGCCGTCGACGCCGAGGTGAACGAGACGAACCGCACCGCCTCCGTGCACGAGGTCGGCGGCGCCGTCGACCTGCGGGCGTCGGGAGGCTCGGCGATGACCGTGGCCGAGATGATCGGCGTCTTCGGACGCTTCGTCGAGGACGAGTTCCGCAAGGACGTCGCCTCCCGCACCGAACTGCACGGGCCCGATGCGCCGGCGTCGCTGCTGCCACGGACCGATGCCCAACGTCGTTTCGACGCGCTCCACGAGATCTTCCGGCGTGCCGCGTCGACACCGGCCGGCGGGCGCGCTCCGCTCCCGGTCGTCAACATCCTCGTCGACCAGCACACCCACGAGATCCTGCTCGCCCGCCACCGGCTGATCCCGTTCCCCGACGACATCCCGGCCCCGGATCTCGACCGCCTCCGCTGCGAGACCGACAGCGGCATCCCGGTCCCGCCCGAGGCGGTGTTCCAGGCGATGATGCAGGGCTACGTCCGTCGCATCGTCGTCGACGACGATGGCGTGGTGCTCGACATGGGGCGCACACGGCGGCTGTTCACCGGCGCCGCCCGCACCGCCGTCACGCTGATGGAGAGCCACTGCGGCCACCTCGGGTGCACGGTCAGCTCGCGCCACGCCCAGATCGACCACATGGACGAATGGGTCCGCGATCACGGCAGAACCGACGTCGAGAACGGGCGTCCTCGGTGCAACGGCCACAACCCGGAGAAGACCCGGCTCGGCCTCGTCGACCGCCGCACCCGCGGTGGGCGCATCGTCACCTACCGGCGCGACGGCACACCGATGCTTCCCGTCGGGTGTCGGGCACCCGATGAAGAGCCCGATCCCGCACAGGGGCTGGCCGCCCTCGCCCGAGCACTGCGACCGTTGCTCGAATAGACGCTGATCGCGTCAGCGCCGCCGGCCCCACGCGTCGAGCAGGCCCTCCATCCCGCCGAACGTGACCACCCGGAACTCCTCGGCGGCGCCGATGCCGTGGATGGCCCCGAGGCGCTCGGCCGCCGAACGCAACAGGCGCGGCAGCAGGTCGTCGACGCTCCCCGCGGCGAGGGCCTCGTCGACGGCGGGGATCGACCAGCCGCCGGTGTCGGCCTGCAAGCGCAGCTGGTTGAAGAAGTTGAGCATCATCGTGCGATGGCAGCAGCCGGCCTCCACCTTGCGCTCGAGGGTGGACGAGATGTCGACCACGTCGGTGACGTCGATCACCCGGCGCCCGAAGTACCAGCGCTCGAAACAGCCGTGCGGCGCGAGGCCGGCGGCGAGGTGCTCGGGGTGGTGGAGGTCGAACTGGCTGGTCCAGAACGACTCGTCGGCCGCTCGGGCGACGGTGACGTGGTCGAGGTTGTCCTCTCCGTACATCGCGTCGGGGTCGAACGACACCAGTGCGTACGGCCGGTGGGTCCGCACGGCGTGGATGATCCGCTCGCGCAGCTCGACCGTCGAGACGTCGCCGAGGGTGTCGGTCGGGTATCCCAACTCGACGATCTCGGCCACGCCGAGCACGGCGCACGACCGCTCGAACTCGTCACGGTTGGCGGTGATCGTCGCCGCCTCGTCGGAGCCGACCGAGTCCCACCGGTCGTCGGTCACCCGGACGACGACGACCCGCCACCCCGCGTCGGCCCACGCGGCGACGGTCCCACCGAGGAACAGCGCGACGTCATCGGCGTGCGCCACCACCACCAGCACCACCCGGCCGTCGCCGGGCTCGATCGGACGCACGGTCGCCGACACGGGCCGAACGGTACTCGGGGCGCGATCATGACCACATGACCGACGACGACGGCAGTCCCCCCGCTCGGATCGCCGAACCGTTCGTGTGCGTCGAGCGGACCGCGGTCGCCACCCTCGACTCGCTCGGTCCGTACCTGATCGCCGCCAACGACCCACCGTGGTCGTCGATCGCACCGCACGTCGCCGCGCCGACGACCGTCGTGGCCGCCCACGACATGGAGCTGGCCAAGCTCGATCGCGACGTCGAGGCGACGGCCGACGACGGAGCGGAGACGATCGTCGGATTCGGCGGCGGGACGGCCCTCGACACGGCCAAGTACCTGGCGTGGAAGCGGGGGCTGCCGCTCGTGCAGATCCCGACGATCACGTCGGTCGACGCCGGGTTCACCGACGCCATCGGCATCCGTGCCGACGGCCGGGTCCGCTACGTCGGCACGATCGAGCCGGAGGAGGTCGTGCTCGACATCGATCTGATCCGCTCCGCTCCGCCCCGGCTCAACCGGGCCGGCATCGGCGACATCCTGTCGTGCCACACCGGGCTGCACGACTGGCGGGCAGCGGTCGCCGCCGGCGAGGGCGTCGCCTGGGACGACGACGCCGCCGAGCTCGGTGAAGCGCTGCTCGACGAACTCGACGCCCGCATCGCCGACGTCACCGACGTGACCCCGGACGGCATCCGGTTCCTGGCCGACGCGTACCGGCGCATCGGTGCTGCCTGCGCGACCGTGGGGCACAGCAGGTTCGAGGAGGGCTCGGAACACTTCTGGGCATACGCCTACGAGCACGCGACCGGCGTGCATCACGTGCACGGCGAGCTGATCTCGTTCGCCGTCGTGGCCATCGCCCACGTCCAGGGCAACGACCCCGAATTCCCTCAGCGGATCGTCGCCGAAGCGGGCGTCCGGGCGCACCCCGACGACCTCGGGATCACCCGCAAGCAGTTCGTCGACAACCTCGTCGGGCTCCGCGCCTACTCCCACGCCGAGGGCCTCGACGTCGGCGTCGCCGACCTTCGCGATCTCACCGCCGCCGACGCCGACGCTGCATTCGACTTCACGCTGACGCTGCCGCGACGATGAG
>JAWLFC010000041.1:10728-20085 GCA_041685755.1 Ilumatobacteraceae bacterium | reverse complement strand
GCCGCGACGATGAGCAACCGACCACTCCGCGCCGTCGTGCTCGGCTACGGCTTCATCGGCGCGATGCACACCGAAGCTGCCGGCCTCGTCGACGACGTCGAGATCGTCGGCGTGTCCGGGCACCGCCTCGACCGCGCCCAGGAGTTCGCCCGCCGGTGGGACATCGAGCGCGTCACCGACGACTGGGCCTCGCTGTGCGCCGAACCCGACGTCGACCTGGTGATCGTCGGGACGCCCAACTCGCTCCACGCCGAGCAGTCGATCCATGCGCTCGACCACGCCAAGCACGTCCTGGTCGACAAGCCGATGGCCATCACGACGGCCGATGCCGACCGGATGATCGCGGCCGCCGAACGCGCCGACCGCACGCTCGCCGTCGGCCACATGTGGCGCTACCACCCCGACGTGATCGCGCTGCGCGATCGCCTCGCCGCCGGCGAACTGGGCCGCATCGTGCGGACGCACGGGTGGGGAGTCCATGCCGGGTGGGGGCCGTCGGGGTGGTTCACCGATCCCGCCCTCGCCGGTGGCGGCGCACTGATCGACATGGGCATCCATGCGATCGACACCGCCCGCTTCCTGCTGGGCGACCCCGACCCGGCCGCCGTCGCCGCGACGATCGGCGTCGGGTGCCACGGCGACTACGACGTCGACGACGACGGCGTGGTGCTCGTCGACTGGGACGTCGGTGTGCGATCCAGCATCGAGTTCGGCTGGTGGCAGCCGCGGCTCGGCGGCCTCGAGGCCGACACCGAGGTGCTCGGCACGGCGGGCAGCGTCCGCATCTGGTCGATGGCGCTCCCGCCGCCCACCGACTACGTGCACTGTTCGGTGCCGATGTACGCCGCGCAGCTTGCCGACGTCGCCGCGTCGTGCCGAGCGGGCACGACGCCGACCGCGTCGGCGACGGTCGGCCGCACCGCGCTCGACATCGTCGAGCGGGCCTACGCGGCCGCCGGCGTCAGCTGAGCCCGAACTCGCTGAGGTCGACCGGGCGCCGCTCCTCGATGGACCGATGGGCGGCCGCACCGGTTGCGACGGCCCACATGCCCTCGGTGAGGGTCACCGCTTCGGGTCGGCCGGCGCGGATCGCCTCGATCAGGTGGAGGTGCTCCATGTAGCTCGCCCCCTGGTGGAAGTCGGGATAGGGCACCCGCGGATCCATCGGGGCGGGGACCTCGCGCACCGACCCCTCGATGCCCGGTGCGCCGGCGCCCACGCGCTCGCCGAGCCACACCGTGTCGCCGGGGACCGTCGTCTCGAGCTTCGCCCGGTCGCCGGTGACGACGATCTCCTGCTCGTAGCGGCTGCCCTCGGCGAACATGCACAGGTCGAGCGCGCCGCGGACTCCGTTGGCGAACTCGACGATCACGAATGCGTTGTCGAGCACGTCCGGGTGCATCTCGCGCCCGTCGAGTTCGTAGGTCTCGTCGAGGTGGTTGACGTCCTGCCCTCCGCTCGCCATCACCCTGACCGGGTGAGCGCCGGCGATCAGGTGCATCAGGTCGAAGAAGTGGCAGCACTTCTCCACGAGGGTGCCGCCGGTGAAGCGGTTGAACCGGTTCCAGTCGCCGACCTTCTTGAGGAACGGGAACCGGTGCTCGCGGATCGAGACCATCCGGGTGGTGCCGCACACGCCGGTCTCGAGTTGTTCGAGCACCACAGCGGGCGACGGCATGTAGCGGTACTGCAGACCCATCCAGGTGATGGCGTCGCGGTCGGCGGCGGCGTCGACCATCCGCTGGCAGTCGTCGACGGTGGTGCACAGCGGCTTCTCGATCAGGACGTGCTTGTCGGTGGCGAGCGCGTCGGCGAGGACGGTGGCGTGGGTGAAGTTCGGCGTCACGATGACCACGACGTCGACGTCGGGATCGGCGAGCAGGTCGCGGTGGTCGCTGTAGGCGGTGACCTGCGCCCGGGCCTCCTCGCCGTCGGGCTGGTCGGCGACGCATCGCAGGCCCCACTCGAGGCTCGTGTCGACAGGATCGGCGAGGGCGACCACTTGGGCGCCCTCGACGTGGTTGAGGTCGAGGATGTGTTCGCCGCCCATCATCCCCGTGCCGATGACGCCGTACCGGATCGTGTCGCTCATGGCGCGAACCGTAGCCCGTCACCTCGCCATGGATCAGGCGCAACGTCCCGATCCGATTCGGGCGCGAATCGTTCCGGCTTCCGGCACAGATCGCGCCCAGATCGGAGTACTTGACGGTGCGCTTTCCGCTTCGGGGCGACCACTGCCCATCTGGAGGGCGTGCGAATGCAGGATCTGGACACGTGGGCTCGGGCCCATCACGGCGTCATCACGCTGGCGGCGAGCGGACTGGGCCGATCGAGCTGGTACCGCGCGATCGCAGCGGGGCAGCTCGAGCAGCTCCATCCGGGTGTGGCCAGGCTCCACGGCACCGCCGACACGCCCGAACAGCGGATGATGGCCGCCGTGCTCGCGATCGGCTCGCCGGCATTGGCGTCGCATCGGTCGGCGGCACACCTGTGGGGCATGGCGCGGCCCGACGGCGAACCCGTCGACGTGATCGTGGCCGACCGTGGCCGCTCGCCGAGGCTGGACGGCGTGGTCGTCCATCGCCCGAGGGACACCGAACGTCTGGCGCCGCAGCGCCGATCGGCGATCCCGTGCACGAACATCCTGCGGACACTGCTCGACCTCGGGGCGGTCGACCGACGCGCCGTCGCCGACGCCGTCGGCCATGCGATCGCCCATCACCACGTGACGGTCTCGACACTCGAGTCGGTGGTGATCCAGCATTCCGAGCACGGCCGGGCCGGGATCGTCGCCCTCCGCAACGCCGTCGACCGCTGGGCGATCGACGCCAAGCCCACCGATTCGCTGCTCGAGTCGACGATGCGACGTCTGATCACCCGGTACCGACTCCCGCCGGTGGAGTTCCACCCGAGGATCTGCGGCCACGAAGTCGACTTCCGCGTGATCGACGCGCCGATCATCCTCGAATGCGACGGGTGGGCGTACCACGGCGTGCAACGCGAGACCTTCGAGCGCGACCGGACCCGCGACGCCGAGCTGATCGCACAGGGCTGGATCGTCGTGCGCTTCACGTACCGCGCCATCACCGCCCGCCCGAGAGAAACCGCCGACCGGATCGCCGCCGCCGTCGCCCGCTGGTCGTGAACCTCGATTTGGGCGCGAATCGTCCCGGATCCCGGCACGAATCGCGCCCAGATCGGAGTGGTGGTCAGTCGTAGAGCGTGGCGAACACTGCGCTGTCGGCGTACTCGTCGAGACGCGTGATCAGCCCGTCGTCGTCGAAGCGCAGCACGACGCACACGTCGGTCGACGCCGACTTGCCGTCGGGCCGGGTGAGCGTGACCACGTGCTGTTCGACGACGAACCCGTCGCCGACCGATCGCCGCACGTCGGAGTACTCGACTCGCACACCCTCGTTCTTCATCCCCTGCACGAAGGCCATCAATCCAGCGACGTCGTGCTCCGGGTTGCCGTTCTGCTTCATCTTGGCGTCGGGGGCCAGCAGCGCCTCCAGACCGTCGAATTCCTGCGACTCGAAGATGTGGAACAACTGCGTCGTGCGGGTGTCGAGGTCCATGCCTCGAACAGTATTCGCTTCGTCGCCGACGTCACGTAGCCTGCGCCGGATGACCGACCTGTTGATCGACTCGACGACCTTCGAGGACCGACTCCGCGCCGCCCTCCCGGACGACGTCGACCACGCCGCCGTTCGCCTCGTCGACGAACGCAGCGAGCACCTGAGCGTGCGACGCAACGAACTCGAGCCGGTCTTCAACGAGTTCGACACCGGCGTGATGATCTCGATCTGGAACGACGGCGGACTCGGCTACGCCGCGACCTCCGATCTCAGCGAGGCCGGTCTGGCCGCCGCCGTCGAGCGGGCCCGGTACTGGGCGAGGATCACCGCCGGCGCCATGGTCACCACGGCGGCGCCGACCGGGCACGCCTCGGGCACCTACCACTCCCCGGTCGAGGTCGGCTGGGACACACTCCCGCTCGACGACCGCCTCGAACTGCTCCACCAGCAGTCACGCCTGCTCGGCATCGACGACCGCATCGTCAACTGGGGCGCCTCGCTCGTACGGCGCGATGTCGACCAACTGGTGCTCACCCGATCGCCGCGTGGCGACGGCCGTATCGAGCAGCGGTTCCGCTTCGTCTACCCGAGCCTCGTCGCGACCGCCAACGAGGGCACCAACACCCAGACCCGCACGTTCGGCGGCCACGCATTCTGCGGCCAGGGCGGCGCCGAGGTGCTCGGTCGCTACGGCTTCGGTGACGCCGCGACCCGCGTCGCCGAGCAGGCCCTCGAGTTGCTGACGGCACCGAACTGCCCCACCGGGGTGATGGACCTGCTCCTCGCCCCCGATCAGATGATCCTGCAGATCCACGAGTCGATCGGCCATCCGTTGGAGATCGACCGGATCCTCGGTGACGAACGCAACTACGCCGGAACCAGCTTCGTCACCCCGGAGATGTTCGGCACCTACCAGTACGGCTCGCCGCTGCTGAACGTCACCTTCGACCCGACGGTGCCCGGACAGCTGGCCTCCTACGCGTTCGACGACGACGGCACGCCGGCCGAGCGCCAGTACCTGATCCGCAACGGCATCCTCGAACGTGGCCTCGGCGGGACGGCATCGCAGGAGCGCAGCGGCGTCCCCGGCGTGGCGAACTCGCGGGCGCAGAACTGGAACCGCCCGCCGATCGACCGGATGGCCAACCTCAACGTCGAACCGGGCGACTCGACCGTCGAGGAGTTGATCGCCTCGATCGAGCACGGTGTGTACCTCCACACGAACAACTCGTGGTCGATCGACGACAGCCGCAACAAGTTCCAGTTCGGCTGCGAGTACGGCCAGCGCATCGAGCACGGCGAGCTCGTCGGTGCGGTCCGCAACCCCGGCTACCGCGGGATCTCCTCCACGTTCTGGCGCAGCCTGTCGGGCGTGGCGAACACCGACAGCTTCACCGTCATGGGCACGCCCAACTGCGGCAAGGGCGAACTGAACCAGGTCATCGGCACCGGGCATGCGTCGCCGGCGTGCAAGTTCTCCGACATCGAGGTCTTCGGAGGCGACGCGTGAGCGACGCCCGAGTCGACGACCAGGCGTACTTCGACGACCTGGTGACCGCGGCGACAGCGACCCTGGTCGGCGACGAGGTGCTGCTCGCCAACATCTCCGGCGAGCGCACCGACTTCATCCGCCTCAACCACGGCGAGGTACGCCAAGCGGGCTCGGTCGACCAGCGCACGCTGGCCGTCGACCTCGTCGAGGGGCGACGCCACGTCGGTGGCAGCGTCCGGCTGTCCGGCGACCGCTCGGTCGACGACGCCCGCGTGGCCACGTTGCTGTCGCGGCTGCGCGAGCAACGACGCCTGGTGCCGGAGGATCCGTTCCTGCTGTACAACACCGAGCCGACGTCGTCGGAACGAGTGGAGCGTGGTTCGATCCCCGCCCCCGACGCCGCCCTCGCCGACATCCGCCAGGCCGGGCGGGGCCGCGATCTCGTCGGCATCTACGCGTCGGGCGACACCTTCAGCGGGTTCGCCAACAGCCTCGGACAACGCAACTGGTTCGAGTCGTCGACGTTCAACCTCGACTGGTGCTTCTACCTGCGCGCCGACAAGGCGGCGAAGAACCTGTACGCCGGATTCACCTGGGACGACGACGCATTCGCCGCCAAGGTCGAGTGGTCGGCGCGCCAGGTCGCCGCCCTCGAGCGCGACCCGGTCGAGCTCGCCCCCGGGGAGTACCGCACGTACCTCGCGCCGCGGGCGATGGAAGAACTGTTGCAGTTGTGGTCGTACTACGGCGCGTTCGGCATCCGCGCCCGTGAAACCCGCCAGACGCCGCTGTTACGGATGCTCGTCGACGACGCCACCCTGTCGCCGCTCGTGTCGATCAGCGAGGACACCGCCCACGGCGTGGCCCCGAACTTCCAGTCGGCGGGGTTCCTGCGGCCGGACTCGGTGCCGCTGATCGTCGACGGCGCCCCGGCCGAGGTGCTCGTGTCACCGAGGTCGGCCCGGGAGTACGGCGTCACCACCAACGGAGCGGTCGATCACGAGTACCCCCAGTCGATGGCCGTGACCCCGGGGACGATCCCGACCGACAGCGTCGACGAAGCGCTGAGCACGGGGCTGTACGTCGGCAACCTGTGGTACACGAACTTCTCCGACCGCGCCGCGTGTCGCACGACCGGCATGACCCGCTTCGCCACGTTCTGGATGGAGGGCGGCGACATCGTCGCCCCGGTCAACGTGTTGCGGTTCGACGACACCGCCTATCACCTCCTCGGTGACCGCCTCGAGGGACTCACCGACACCGCCGAGGTCCTGCTCGACACCTCCACCTACGGCGAGCGCTCCACCGACAGTGCCCGCCTCCCAGGTGCGCTCGTGGGCGCCATGCGTTTCGTGCTGTAGGAGATCGCAGCCTGCGAACCCGATGTGACACGGCGTTCACGCGACTCGTTTGTCAGCCACCATGCAGCGCGGTACGGTCGAGCCCATGAAGAAACTGCTCCTCATCATCGCCGTCCTCGGCGCGGCTGCTGCCGCCGCTGCTGCATTCCGTCGCGACGACGTCAAGCCGCTCGCCAAGAAGGCGACGTCACAGGCGAGTGACCTCGCCCACCAGGCCAAGGCCAAGGTCCAGCCGACGGCCGACAAGGCCGCCGCCGCCGTCAAGGGCGTGACCGACGACGCGGCCGACGCCGTCGACGAGGCTGCCGCCGAGGCCGACGCCGCCGTCGAGAACGCCGCGTCCACCAACTGAGCGTCGCCGGCCGAGGCGCCGGTCGTGCCCCGGCGAAACAGTGTCACAGCCCCTCGTCACACTCGTGAGGTGTCAACCCACACGAGCAACTGCTGAGAGGAGCACCACGATGCTGGTCCTGATCGCCACCAACGAACTGCAGGGCACCGCCCCCGACGACTACGCCTGGACCGTCGAGGGCGAACTGGTCACCCCCGTCGCCACCGAGTGCGCGTCGGGCGACCGCTGCGGCTGCGCCCGCGGCTTCCCGGGGCTCGCCAGCGCCAGGGCGACCACGACCGCCATGGTCGTCGACCGCCCGGGCATCACCGAACAGGACCTCCGCGACGCCGTTCACGACTGGATGGATCGGGGCGGATGGATCGAGCTGCTGGAGCAGACCGCGGCCGATCGGTCGATCGCCGACCACGACGAGGTCGACGCCATGGTCGAGGCCATCATCGACGAACACGTCGAGATGATCACCGCCGTGTGCGCCGGCTTCGCGGAGGGCACGGTCGTCGAACGCCACGGCACTCTCGTCATGGAGCGCTCGGCGCCCTTCGCGGCGTGAGCACCGTGCAGCGATGATGGGTCTCTACGAACGCCACGTCCTGCCCCGGCTGATCGACCTCGCCTGCAGCGGCGCCGACATCGAGCGCCAGCGTCGTCTCGTCGTTCCCCGCGCCACCGGCCGGGTACTCGAGGTCGGCATGGGCCCGGGCCACAACCTGGCGTTCTACGACTGCGACCAGGTCGAGCTGGTGTGGGGGCTCGAGCCCAATCCGGCGATGCGTTCGCTCGCCGCCGACCGCATCGAGGCGTCCGGGCTCGACGTGCGCTGGCTCGACCTGCCCGGAGAGGAGATCCCGCTCGACACCGACAGCGTCGACACGGTGGTGCTGACCTACACGCTGTGCAGCATCGGCGACTGGGAGCGGGCCCTGGGTCAGATGCGCCGGGTGCTGCGACCCGACGGCCAGCTGCTGTTCTGCGAGCACGGCGAGGCCCCCGACGACTCGGTACGGACGTGGCAGCGACGCATCGAGCCGATCTGGTCGCGCGTCGCCGGTGGCTGCCATCTCACCCGGCGCATTCCCGAACTGATCGAACAGGCCGGATTCGTCATCGACGAACTCGACGAGGGGTACATCCCGGGCCCGAAGATCAGCGCCTACCAGTACTGCGGGCGCGCCCACCCGGCGTGATCAGTGCAGCGCCAGCGTGTCGCCGACGGCGATGCGACCGGGCGTGACGACCGTGGCGTAGACCCCGACGTTCTGGTCGAGGTCACGCACGATGTGGCGCAGCACCGCTCGGTCGGCCGGAACGGTCTCGTCGACCTCGCGGGTCACCATCACACAGCGGGGACACGCCACGGTGAGCTCGACGGTGGCCGACCCGATCGTGGCTCGACGTCCGACCCAGTCGAACTCGGGATGTCCCGGGGTGCCGGCATCGGCCCCGTCCGCGTCGACGACCAACGACGGACGGAACCGGCGGACGTCGGCGTTCGAGTCGGGTAACGCCGCCTGCAGCGCCGCCAGCGCCGACGTCGTCATCACGAGCAGGGGGAACGCGTCGTAGTACGTGCCCGGTGGCGACTCGAACTCGACGATCGCCGGCGGGAAGACCGACAGATCGGGCAGTGGCTCGTCGTCGTCTCGCCCGAAGATCCCCCGCAGTTCGGTGAGCATGTCGTCGCTGTCGGGCCCACCACGGCGGAAGTGCTCGAGGTCGTCGGCCGACCGGAGCCGTTCGAGTCGCACGCGATGGCCGACGGCGGCGCTGACCCGATCGTGGACGTCGACGTCGGAGGTCGACACCGTCGAGCCGTCGGGCAGCGAGATGGCGACCTGGCCGTCGCCGAGGTCGCGGGCGCCGAGCCGCATCAGCCCGGCGATCTTCTTGGCGCCGCGGATCCCGCCCCGTTCGAGGTCGCGCGCGGCCCACGTCCGGTCGCCGACGATGCCCAGCTCGTCGAGTTCGACGGCGTCGACGGTCTCGCCGATCATCGACTTCACCGGATACCGCCAGAGTTCGCGCACCTGCATGACCCGACCCTAGCGATCGGGGGCCGAGCGGTCGACGAGGACGGCGGCGCCGCCGATCCGCCCGTCTGCCAGGGCGCAGAGCGCGTCGTTGGCGGCGTCGAACGCAAATGTCTCGACGACCGTGCGAATCGGGATCTCAGCGGCGAGCGTCAGGAATTCCTCGGCGTCGCGACGGGTGAAGTTGGCGACGCTGCACACCGTCCGCTCCCGCCAGAGCAGGTCGTAGTCGAACGCCGGCATCTCGTCGAGATGGATGGCGTTGACGGCAACCGTGGCGCCGGGCGCGAGTGCCCGCAGAGCGTCGACGACGACCGACCCGACCGGAGCGAAGGTGACCGCCGCGTCGAGCTCGACCGGCGGGCGCTCGTCGTAGCCGCCGGCCCACACCGCCCCGAGTTCGAGGGCACGATCGCGCTCGGCGGCCGATCGGGTGGCGACGTACAGCTCGCACCCCCAGTGCAGTGCGACCTGGGCGGCGAGCAACGCCGAGGCGCCGAAGCCGTACAGCCCGAGCCGGCCACCGGGCCGGATCCCCGAGCGC
>JAWLFC010000041.1:0-10628 GCA_041685755.1 Ilumatobacteraceae bacterium | reverse complement strand
GCGCACTCGCCACACGCTCCCCCGAGCCACGCCACCCCGCAGCGGTCGCCGACCGACCACGAGTCGACGTCGGGCGCGACATCGATGACCGTGCCGACGACCTGGTGGCCGGGCACGACGGGGAGACGACGTGCGGGGAGATCGCCCTCGACGAGCTGCAGGTCGGTCCGGCACACCCCACAGGCAGACACCGCGATCCGGATCTCGCCGGCCGCGAGCGGCTCGGTGTCGATGTCGACGGCGTCGAGGGGGCGCTGCTCGATCGGTGCCGGCCGGCGCAGGAGCTGGGCGCGACCCATCGGCGGCCGTCAGAGCGCCAGGATGTCGGCGAACGCAGCGTCGATCGCGTCGCGGAAGTCGCCGGGGGCCTCGATCGCCACGGGATCGATGAACAACCCGATGTCGAAGCTGTTCTCGTACGACATCGCTGTTGCGTTGCAGGCCGTGCCGGCGACCGGCCCCATCGTGACGATGCGCAGCACGCGCGCACCCGAGACGTACAACGCGAACGGCGCCCCGCGCAGGTTCGACGTGGCGAAGTCGATCTTGCCCGCCGCCGCGCGCGCCGCGCTGGTGACGACCGACGTGGGCAGCAGGTTCGCCACGCCCGACAGTGCCCCCATGCCGGCCCCGGTCGACATCGACTCGCGTTTGGCGGCGATGCGCTCGTGGATGTCGGTGATGCGCTCGTCGAGCGCCATCGCCGCTCCGGGCACCTGCACGGGGACGGGCGTGAACGAGTTGCCGCCGAGCGCGCTGTCGTGGCGGGTGCTGAGCACGAAGCTCGTGTTGAAGGCGTCGACCTCGACGTCCCGGTCGGCGTGATAGCGAACCGCCCCTTCGGTCAACCCACCGAGGAACACGTCGTTGACCGTCACCCCGAGCCGTTTCGACACCGCCTTGAGCTCGTCGAGCGGCAGCGCCACGTGTTCGAGATGCCGGTGCCGGGACCGCTCCTTCCACAGCGGCGAGCCGCCGGGCACCTCGTTGTCCGAGCCCGTCAGAGCGCCCAACGTCGACGACACCGCCCGGACCGCGCCGTCGATCGTGTCCCGGGCGCGTTGCGGATCGGCCGGCCAGATCGCGACCTCGCCGGCGACACGGCGGGCGACGCCGAGCTCACGGCGCACGAGGTGGGCGAGCGACTGGCCGACGGTGGCGGGAAAACCGTCGGTGAGGTCGCCACCGAGCTGTTTGGCGTGGTGCGCCTCGACGGCGGCGGCCACGATCCCCTCGAGGTCGACATCGTCGGGAAGTGGGTCGTCGGGATCGAGCTGCTGGTACATCTCGGCCATGCGCAACTGGCCGATCCCGTCGCTGACGGCATGGTGGACGAGCGACCAGATCGCCGACCGGCCGCCCTTCAACCCGTCGATGACGACGAACCGCCAGAGCGGACGGGTGCGGTCGAGCGGTTCCTGGTAGAGCTGCGCCGCCAGGTCGAACAGCTGCCGGTCGGTGCCCGGCTTGGGGAGCCGCAGCCGGCGCATGTGGTAAGCGAGGTCGAACTCGGGGTCGGGCACCCAGGCCGGCGGGGCGAGTCGTCCGAGCCCCGGGACCACTCGCTCGTACAGGCGGGGCATCTTGGCAACCGCACGGCGAAGGGTCCGGCGGAAGTGTTCCTCGTCGACCTTGCCCTGCAGGATCGTGAGGCCGGCGCCGCTCGGGTTGAGCCACGGGTCCTTCTCGATGTTCCACATGAGGGCCTCGTGGTCCGACATGCGGTCGCTGAATCGTTGTTCGCGTTCTCGTGTCTCGGCCATGGTGGTCTCGGTTCCCCGTGTCTCAGGTGCCAGGTTCAGGTGCCGGGCTCAGGTATCGGTGCCCGGGCGACGATCGAGCTCGGCGTCGGGATCTCCGTGATATCCGGGCGGGTACGTCCGCGCCAACTCCTCGGCGGTCGGGGTCCGGCGGCGGCGGGCCTCGGGAGGCAACAGGTCGGCGATCGCCTTCATGATCCGTCGGGTGTCGGCGTCGGGGCTGCGGTACTTCAGCTCGATGGGCTCGCCCACCGTGGCCGTCACCAGCGGTCGGTCGGCCAGCGAGAGCTTCGGGAGCCGGGAGCTGCGCGGCCACACCTGCTCGGTCCCCCACAGCCCCACGGGAATCACCGGTGCCCGGGTCGCCGCAGCGATGCGCGCCGCACCCCAGCGGCCCTTGAGCACCGGGTCGTAGAAGGCCGGGCCGCGCGGGATCGTGCCCTGGGGCGCCACCATCAGCAGCTCGCCGGCCTCGACGGCGGAGATCGCGGCGTCGAGTGGTTCGTCCGACCCGGTCCCCCGCTCGACACGGATGCCGCCGGAGGCCTTCAGGATGCGACCGACGATCGGGACGTCGAACACCTCCTTCTTGCCGAGGCCACGGACGTTGCGACCGGCCTTGGCGATCACGAGCGCCATCACGGTCGGGTCGAAGTAGGAGCGGTGGTTGAACACCACGATCGCCGGGCCGCTCGCAGGGATGTGCTCGATACCGGAGAACTCGATGCGGGCGTTGGGGGCGAGGATCTCGGGTCGCACGAACGGGCGTCCCCATTCCTGCAGTTCCCGTCCGGCCACCTTCGCCACACCGTCGGGTCGGTCGAAGTGCGTGACCGGCCACCCCTGCAGCGTCGCCGTGAGACGCAACTGGGCATCGGGGTTGACGACGACCGGATGGCCGACGGCGGCGAGCAGCGGTGCGTCGAAGTAGCTGTCGCTGTAGGCCCAGCTCGCGGACAGTGCCACGCCGTGGCGTTCGGCCCAGCGGACGACGGCGTCGGACTTGGAGCGCCCCCACACGAAGTCGCCCTCCATCCGGCCGGTGAACGCCTCACCGTCGGGGGTGCGTTCCCACTGGGTGGCCACGACGTCGTCGAAGCCGAGCCGGTCGGCGAACGGTTTCACGAAAACCAGTGGCGAGGTCGTCGCCATCACCAGACGATGGCCCTCGGCACGATGCCGCTCGATCGCCCGGGCGGCGCCCGGGGTGAGCATCGTCTCGAGCTCCGCCGCCGCCTCCTGCATCGCCGCCTCGACGGTTGCCGTGCTCCACCCCGCCGCCGCCCGGCTCGACAGACGCGCCGGCTGCATCGTCAGCCACGTCTCACCGAACTGCTCGTAGAGACGGGTGAAGACGTCGACGAGCGGCAGTTCCCGGTTGCTGCCCAGGCCGTGGGCGGCGAGATGGGACCGGAACACGGTCGCCGACGACGAGGTGATCAGCGTCCGATCGAGGTCGAAGACCGCAGCAACCCCTTGCGACATGCCGTGACACTAGGGGATGGACGGCGTCGGGGTGTCAGCGATCGCCAGCGTCCACCACCGCCGGAGGCGGGCGGCGTGGTGGCCGGCGGCGAGCACGACGTGGTTGCCGAGCGGCCGTTCCAGCAGCTCGGCGGCACGGCCGCCGCCGAGGGCGACGGTCACCTGGGTGCGGCAGAGGTCGGGATCGTCGCCGGTGGCGACGATGTCGCCCTCGGCGATCCAGCATTCGTCGAGATCGCGTCCGCCGAGTCGCAGGAGCGTCACCGGCTGCGACGCGAAGGTCCCGCTGATGCCGACGCCGCGGCCGGACTCGAAGTGGGTGTCGAGGGCGAACCCGTCGACCATCGACGGCGCCACGGTGCAGTGGGCGAGCACCAGCCGGTCGGCGTCGACGTCGACCGTGGCCGGGTTGGCCATCCACGACGGCTGGCCGAGCAACTGGCGGACCATGAGCATCGCCAGCGCCGAGGGGACGTCGCCCTCGCATCCTGCGACGACGCCGTCGTCGTTGAGGCTGGCGAGGGCCAGACAGCCCGACGTGCCGGGGTCGCCGAGCAGGTCGAAGCAGCGCACGGTGACGGCGTCGAGCTCGTGGTCGTCGAGCACGTCGACGAGCGCCGATCGGACGCCCATCGCGTCGTCGACGGCTCGGGCGTCGACCGTGGTACGGGTGGGGTCGGCCACCTTCGTGAACCGCTCGGCGAGTGGCCCGGTCGGCACCACGGGCACGCGGGTGAGCTCGATCATCCGCGTCGGCTCGACCGTGACGACCTCGACACCCCAGCGCCGGCGGACCGTCTCGGGGTCGGGGCTGCTGGCGACGAGCCACGACGACGGCCCACCGACGACCCCCAGACGCATCGAGTGGAAGCGACCGATGGCCTCGAGGTCGGCGATCGCCTCGTCGAGCTGGCGCTCGTCGGCGGCCGGGTCGGCCCCCGACACGACGATGCGTCCGCGCCCGCCCTGCTGACGGATCGCAGCCAGGGTCTCGAGCGCCGCCGGGAGCGAATTGTGGGCGCCGTGGGCGACGAGGACGACCGGCAACCCCGATGCGTTGCTGCGTTCGACGGCGTCGAGGACCGCGCGCTCGGTGCCGCCGGTCGCGACGACGAACACGTGCGGGCTCCCGGCCGAGGTCTCCCCGGCCGGGCTGCCACCGAGACCGTCGAGCAGGACCCGGACGGGTGCGATCAGTTGATCGACCGCTTCGGGATCGTGCAACGACGAGGCGACGACCTCGTAGGTGAACCTGGCGGTCATGTCAGCGAGTCGATCCGCGCTCGCAGGACGTGCTCGGGTTGCGCACCGACCACGGTGTCGACGAGTTCACCGCCGCGCATGAACAGCAGCATCGGGATGCTGCGCGCCTCGTAACGCTGGGCGACGATCGGCGACTCGTCGACGTTCACCTTGACCACCTTCAGCGACTCGGGGAACTGGCGGGCGAGCGATTCGAGCACCGGTGCGACCATCCGACACGGGCCGCACCACGGCGCCCAGAGGTCGACCAGGACCAGACGCTTCGTGTCGACGACCTCGTCGAAGTCGGTGTCACCCGCTTCGACCAGCCACGGCAGCGGGGTGCGGCACGTGCCACATCGCGGAGTACCGGTCGCCGTCGCCGGCACACGGTTCTTCGCCCCACACGACGTACACGCGACGACACTCGACCCCATGTGCCCACCGTAGGCACGCCATCGGTCGAGAGGCAGGGCCGATCGTCCCGACACGCGGCAACACGTTCGGCCCGTCGCACGACCGACGCCCATGGTGTTGACTGGGGGGCGTGGCCTACGTGATCGATCCGGACGTGGCGGTCCGCCGGGAGGTGCGCCGGATCGCCACCGAGCGACTCGACGACGCGATCGAGCGCCTGGGCGACATCGACGATCCCGAGACCGCCGTCCACGAGGCCCGCAAGCGCTGCAAGGAGGTCCGTGGGCTCGCCCGGTTGATCGAGCCGGCGCTCGGCGCTCAGTTCCGGCCCTTCGACCGCACGGTGCGAGACGCCGCCAACCAGCTGTCGTCGATGCGCGACGCTCATGCCGTGTTGGCCACGTTCGACGCGTTGCTCGCCGTGCACGATCTCGACAACGAGCTGCGCAGCGTCCGCGATCACCAAGCCGCCGTGGCCAGCGATGCGACCGCCGCCGTCCGGGCTGGCGACGAGCGGATCGACTCGGCCAGGGCCTTGCTGGTCGAGGCTCGCGACCGGGCGCGGCGTTGGCGCGTCCACGAGGGGTTCGCCACGCTCGGCGACGGCCTCGAGGCGACGTACCGCCGCGGGCGCGTCGACCTTCGACGGGCCCGGCGACAACCGACCGACGAGCACGTCCACGAGTGGCGCAAGTCGGTCAAGTATCTCTGGTACCAGATGCGACTGTTGCGCGAGGCGGCGCCGAGCGTCGTCGAGCCGTTGATCGACCAGGTCGACGGCCTCGCCGACGCCCTCGGCGACGACCACGACCTGGCCGTGCTCGTGGCGCACCTCGATGCCGATCCCGATCTCTTCGGCGATCCCGGCGCCGTCGACCACGCCCGCACGATCGCCCGGGAGCAGCAGCAGGTGCTGCGGCGTGGCGCATTCCGCACGGGCGCCGTGGTCTTCGCGGAACGGGCCGAGGCGTTCAGCACCCGGATCGCCGACTACTGGCAGATCCGCGTCGACGACGGACCCGAAGTCCCGGCGGGCGGGATCCCCGAGCCCGGGTCGACCGCGACGTCGGCCTCGACGTCAACTTCCACGTCGACCTCCACCGTCGAGCGCGAGCGCAAGTTCCTCGTCGACTCCGTCCCGTCGGACCTCGACCTGTCCGATCACGTCGACATCCGCCAGGGCTACCTCGTCACCGACGCGCACGACGAACACGCATCGGTCAGGGTCCGAGATGCGGGCCGCGAGGGCTGCACGCTGACGGTGAAGGCAGGACATCACGGCGCCGAGCGGACCGAACTCGAATGGACGATCGGACGCGAACAGTTCGATGCGGCGTGGGCCCACACCACCGGACGCCGGATCACCAAGCGGCGCCACCGGATCCCGTTGAGTGGGTCGGTCGTCGAACTCGACGTGTTCGGTGGCGAGCTCCGGGGACTCGTCGTCGCCGAGGTCGAGTTCCCCGATACCGCCGCACTCGACGCCTTCGAACCACCACCCTGGTTCGGGCGCGAGGTCACCGACGACCGCCGCTACGCCAATGCCGCACTCGCGGTCGACGGGCTCCCCGACGACGTCCCCCTCGCCGGTGTCTGATCTCGGACGCCTCGGGTCAGGAGGTCGTCGGCGATCTCGTCACCGAACGAAACGGTCGAGGACCGAGGCGACACGAGGCGTGCTGTGGTGTCGCTGCTCCTGGGTATCGATCCATGCCGCCAACCGGCGACCGGCGCTGATGCCCAGCCACCGCAACGGCTCGGGCTCCCAGGGCTGCGATCGATGGCCGACCCAGGGCAGCGCCGTCAGGTCGGTGTCGGAGCCGGTGACCAGATCGGCGAGGGTCCTCCCGGCGAGGTTGGCGGCGGCGACACCCTCGCCGACGTAGCCACCGGCCCACCCCAGACCGGTCGACCGGTCGAGGCCGACCGACGGGCGCCAGTCGCGCGGGACGCCGAGCACGCCGCCCCAGCGGTGGGTGATCCGGGCCTCCCGGGTCGCCGGAAGGAGACCGTGCAGCGTCGCCACGATCCGGTCGTGAACGTCACCCTCCGATTCGGTCGCCCGGTCGATACCCGATCCGTAGCGGTACGGCGCTCCGCGGCCGCCGAACGCGAGGCGACCGTCGACGGTGCGCTGGCCGTAGATCACCATCCGGCGGTCGTCGGCGAACAACTCCATCTCGGCCAGTCCGATCTCGGCCCACACCTCGTCGGGAAGCGGTTCGGTCGCGACCATCAGCGAATAGAGCGGTACCAGCGTCCGGCGGTGGCCGGCCAGGTCGCGGGTGTAGGCCTCGGTCGCCCGTACGACCACGTCGGCCCGCACGGTCCCGCGATCGGTCACGACGCCGGCGCGGGCGGTGGGCGTGGCAGCGACGAGTTCCGACGCCGCGGTCTGCTCGACGATCGTGCCGCCGCGACGTTCGACGGCGTCGGCGAGGCCACGGGCCAGCACCGCCGGCTGGATCCGGGCCGCCGGCGCGTAGTACAGCCCGCCGAGCACGTCGGTGGCGGCGAGCCGCCGCCGGGCCTCGTCGGCGTCCAGTGGTCGGATCACGTCGTCGCCGACACCGAGGCGGGCGAACTCGTCGATCTCGTGATGCTGACGGGCGAGTTGGGGTGGGGTGCGAGCGACACGGATCACGCCGCCGCGGGCGAACCCGCACTCGATGCCCTCGTCGGCGACGACGCGGCCCACCTCGTCGACGGTGTCGGCGATGGCTCGGATCGTCGGGGCGCCGACGGCGTGCCCACCGGCCAGCTCGCCGACACACCATCCCCCGTTGCGGCCCGAGGCCCCGAACCCGACCATCTCGCGCTCGATCACGAGCACGCGGATCGTGGGGTCACGTTCGAGCAGTGAGTGGGCGGTCCACAGGCCCGTGTAGCCGCCGCCGACGATCGCGACGTCGACGTCGGCATCGCCCGACAACGGCGGACGGGCGACGATCTCGCCGGGAAGCTGATCGAGCCACAGCGAGCGTGATCGGAGATCGGTGGCGGGCACGACGCGATCGTACCGATCGACTCCTCGTCGTTACCGCCGCCGGCGACACCGTCGCAGTACATTGCCAGCCCATGCGAGTCCTGGTCGTCGGTGCTGGTGGGGTCGGATCGGCCTTCGTGACGATTGCGTCCACGCGCGCTGCGTACCGGCACATCACCGTCGCCGACATCGACGTCGACCGGGCGAACGCGGCGGTCGAGACGGCGAGCGACAACGACGGAGAACGGATCGTCGCCGCCCGGATCGACGCATCGTCGGAAGCGGCCGTCGCCGAACTGGCCCGCTCGGTGGGCGCCGACGTGGTGCTCAACGCCTGCGATCCGCGATTCAACCCCCCGATCTTCGAGGGCGCCTTCGCCGCCGGCTGCCACTACGTCGACATGGCGATGAACCTGTCGGTGCCGCACCCGACGCTCCCCTACGAAAAGACGGGGATCCGCCTCGGCGACGGCCAGTTCGCCCAGTCACCGATCTGGAAGAACCGTGGCCTCATGGCACTGTGCGGCATGGGCGTGGAGCCGGGTTTCTCCGACGTCGCCGCCCGCTACGCCGCCGAGGAACTGTTCAGCGAGATCCACGAGATCGGCGTGCGCGACGGTGCCGATCTCGTCGTCGACGGCTACGACTTCGCGCCGACGTTCTCGATCTGGACCACGATCGAGGAGTGCCTGAACCCGCCGGTGATCTACGAGCGCGAGCGGGGCTGGTTCACGACCGAGCCGTTCAGCGAGCCCGAGATCTTCACGTTCCCGGAGGGCATCGGGCCGCTGCAGTGCGTCAACGTCGAGCACGAGGAGGTGATCCTCATGCCGCGCTGGATCGACGTGCAGCGCGTCACCTTCAAGTACGGCCTCGGCGAGGAGTTCATCGACGTGCTCAAGACGCTGCGCAAGCTCGACCTGCACTCGACCGAGGCCGTCGACGTCCGCGGGGTCAAGGTGTCGCCACGCGACGTGCTCGCCGCCACCCTTCCCGACCCGGCGACGTTGGGCGACAAGATGCGCGGCCGCACGTGTGCGGGCAGCTGGGTGACCGGGCTCGGCAAGGACGGTGAGCCGCGTGAGGTGTACGTGTACCACGTCGTCGACAACGCCTGGTCGATGCGCGAGTTCGGACACCAGGCCGTCGTCTGGCAGACCGCGGTGATGCCGGCGGTGGCGATCGAACTGATCGGCGCCGGCGTGTGGTACCGGCCCGGCGTCGTCGGCCCCGAGGCCCTCGCGCCGAAGCCGTTCCTCGACCTGCTCGACGAGTACGGCAGCGAGTGGGAGTGGGCCGACTACCGAGACCGCGCCCCCGCCTGATCAGGCGTTGGGGTCGACGACCCAGCGGCCCCGGACCTGGCCGTCGAGGATCGCGGTGCCGCGGTCGAGCAACTCGGTGAGCGGCACGACCTCGGTGATCGCATCGACGACATCGGCGGGCAGGTCGGTGGCGAGGCGGGCCCACGCTGCCTCGCGCATCGGGATCGGCGCCATGACCGCTTCGACCCCCTGCAGCCGGACCGCCCGGATGATGAACGGCATCACCGTCGTCGGCAGGTCGGCCCCGCCGGCGAGGCCGCACGCTGCCACCGTCGAGCGGAACTTCATCTGGGCGAGGACCTTGGCGAGCATCGTCGAGCCGACGGTGTCGATCGCCCCCGCCCACGTCTCGGACTCGAGCGGGCGTCCGGGCTCGCTCATCTCCGCTCGGGTGAGGAACGACGACGCACCGAGCCCGCGCAGGTACTCCTGGGTCTCGGGACGACCGGTCACCGCCGTCACCTCGAAGCCGAGACCGGCCAGCAGCGAAACGGCGACCGAGCCGACACCACCGGCCGCGCCCGTCACGACCACCGGCCCGTCGCTCGGCTCGACGCCCGCCGACTCCAGTTCCATCACACACAGCATCGCCGTGAGCCCGGCCGTGCCGATCGCCATCGCCGTGCGGGCACTCATCGACTCGGGCCGCCGGACGAGCCACTCCGAACGCAACCGCTGACGCTGCGTGTAGCCACCCCAGTACCGCTCGCCGACCATGAAGCTCGTCGAGATCACCTCGTCGCCGACCTGCCAGTCGGGCGAGTCGCTGGCGACGACCGTGCCGGTCAGGTCGATCCCGGGCACCATCGGGTAGCTGCGCACGATCCGGTTCTTCCCGGCGAGCGCCAGCCCGTCCTTGTAGTTCAGCGACGAGTAGGCGACCTCGACGGTCACGTCGCCGTCGGGGAGGTCGGCGTCGCTGAGTTGTTCGAGGGCGCCGACATGGCCGTCGTCGGTCTCGCGCAGGACCAGGGCGGTGAAGGTGTCGCTCATCGCTTCATCGTGGCAGAACGGGGATCCTCGCCGACAGCCGACACCGTGGCAGGCTGATGCCGTGCTGATCGTCGACAACGACTGGGTGCGGGCCCGCCTCGCCGCCGAGCCCGAACGGACCGTCGTCTGCGACGTCCGCTCCACGATGGGAGGCGCCGATCCCCACGCCGACTTCAGCGCCGGCCACGTGCCCGGTGCGGTGCTGGTCGTGCTCGACGACGCCCTCGCCGGCGCGCCCGACGGCGTCGCCGGTCGCCATCCCCTACCGACCCCGGTGGAGTTCGCCACCGCACTCGGACGGCTCGGCATCGGCGACGACGACCTCGTCGTCGCCACCGACGATCGCGGTGGGGCGATCGCCGCACGACTGGTGTGGATGCTGCGGATCATCGGACGCGACGCCGTCCTGCTCGACGGTGG
>JAWLFC010000153.1:0-5903 GCA_041685755.1 Ilumatobacteraceae bacterium | reverse complement strand
GCGGCGAGATGGGCGACCGGTCCGACCACCGCCTGGTCGGGGCCGAACGCGAGCTTGCGGGCGTTGAACTCGCCGATGTCGCCCGACGGCTCGATCCCCTCCAGCTTGGCGATCGCCGAGTTCGTGGACTCCAGGTCGTCGTCGGTGATGCTCATCTCGTCCCCTCCGCTGGCGGCGCCGATCGCCGCTCGGCGCCACGGTACTTCGCCCGTCCGATCCGTCGCCGATCCGTCCCGCCTCGTACCGTCGGCCGCATGGGTGTACGTCTCGACGAGTCCGACGAATACATGCACGAACTCGGCCCCGAGCCGAACTTCAACGAGAGCATGTACATCAACGCGTTCGACCCCGCCCAGGGCGTGGGCGGGTGGTTCCGGATGGGCAACCGGGCCAACGAGGGCACCGCCGAGATGACCGTGTGTCTGTACCTGCCGCCGGAGGTCCGCGCCGACGGGACGGCCGGCAACCGCCAGGTCGGGTTCATGTTCAAGCGGCCGGCGATCGACAACAACGACGCTCTCGACGCCGCCGGACTCACCTGGACGATGGTCACCCCGTTCGAGGAGTTGCGCATCGACTACGTCGGCAAGGTCGTGGTGCTCGACGAACCCGAGCAGATGGCGAACCCGAAGGAGGCGTTCACGAACAATCCCTACGCCGACGCCGAGGTGCATCTCACCTTCACCGGCCAGGGTCGCCCGAGCATGTTCGGTGGCGAGCCCGACGAACCGCACGAGAAGCCCGGCGAGGAGTTCGCCAAGGGCCACTACGAACAGCTCGTGCAGGCGACCGGCACGATGCGCGTCGGCGACCGGGAGTGGCAGATCGACGGATTCGGCCTGCGTGACCACTCGTGGGGGCCGCGCTACTGGCAGGCGCCGTGGTACTACCGGTGGCTGACCGTGAACGTCGACGAGAACTTCGGGTTCATGGCGAGCCGCGTCGCCAAGCGCGACAGCGACGGCAGCCGGGGTGGCTTCGTGTGGGAGAACGGCGTGATGCACCTGTGCGACGACGTGCAGATCTCCACCGAGACCCGCGGCGATGAGCACTACCACGACCGCATCGAGGGAACCATCCGCTCCAGCCGCAGCGACCGGGAGTGGAACTTCACCGGCGAGGCGATCAGCCTGATCCCGCTGCGCAACCGACGCCAGACGCCCGACGGCGAGTGGCTGCAGACCCGCATCTCCGAGGCCTACACGAAGTGGACGGTCCATTCCGGCGACGACGAGGGCCGCGTGGGCTACGGGATGTCGGAGTACCTCGACCAGATCATCGACGACCGACCGGTCGGCCTCGCCGAGTAGCGCCTCCTGCGCGTCGGGGTCGGGTCCGGACGGGCAGGTGCGCGTCGGGGTCGGGTCCGGACGGGCAGGAGGTACGGTCGGGCGCCATGAGTCCGCTCCCTCCGCCGATTCCCGCCAGCGCCCCTGCCGGGCCGTCGCACCGTGAGATCGCCGAACGACTGATCGACGGTCGCAGCGCCGTCGGCCAGGTGGCGGTCGCCCCCGACGGATCCCACGTCGCGTTCGTGGTGGCGACGATCGACCTCGCGAAGAACACCACACGCACCCGGGTGTGGCTCGACGACGCCCCGGTCACGGGCGGCGACCACGACGCGACCCCGGCGTGGTCACCCGACGGCCGGTTCCTCGCCTTCACCTCACGCCGCGGCGAGAAGCAGGGCGACACGACACTGCACGTGCTGCCCGTCGGCGGCGGCGGTGAGGTGCGCACGATCTGCACGATGCCCGACGGGCTCGGCGACGTCGCCTGGTCGCCGGACGGCCACTGGTTGGCGTTCACCAGCCGGACCCGCGACGAGCGCTACACGGCCGAGGACGCGTCGTGGCAGGCGCCGCGCAAGGTCGAACGGTTCTTCAGCCGCCTCAACGGCGAGGGCTGGGTCTTCGATCGGCCGCAGCACGTGTACGTCGTCGCCGCCGACGGCACCGGCGCCCCCCGCAACCTGACACCCGACGAGTTCGAGCACGACGGCGTCAGTTGGCTGCGTGACTCCTCCGGCGTGGTCACCTCGGCACAGCGCCACGACACGTGGGACCGCGACAACGCCGTCGACCTGTACGTCGTCCCGCTCCGATCGGGTGACGACAACGGCATCCGCCCGCTCACCGCCCACGACGGGCAGTACGGCCGGCCGTCGGTGTCGCCCGACGGAACCGAGGTGGCGTTCATCGGCACCCCGGACCCGTCGACGTACCCGCAGAACGCGAAGGTCGGGATCCTGCCGGTCGACAGCGTCGCCGCGGCACACACCGCGATCCGGTGGATCTCCGCCGGGTTCGACCGGCCGTTCGAGACGACGGTCGGCGGCCCGGCGCCGGCCTGGGAGTCCGACACCCACCTCTACGCCACGGCCGAGGACCGCGGCGCCACACGTCTGTACCGCCTGCCCGCCGACGGCGCGTTCGTGCCGGCGCCCGTCACCGACGGTGCCGTCACCGTCACGTCGTTCGACGTCGCCGGCGGCGTGGTGGCGACGGCGCGCACCGTCGTCGATCATCCCGCCGAACTGTACGTGGGGGACGAACGGCGCACCCACGTCGGCGATGCCCTCGCGGACGAACTGCTCGGGTGGGAGCACGTGACCGCCCGGACCACCGACGGCACCGGCGAGATCGACATCTGGATCATGCGACCCGCCGGCTTCGACGAGACCGAGCGCTACCCGGTGCTGCTGAACGTCCACGGCGGCCCGCACACCCAGTACGGCGAGTACTTCCACGACGAGTTCCAGATGCAGGCGGCCGCCGGGTTCGTGGTCGTGGCCGGCAACCCCCGTGGCAGCAGCGGTCGCGAGGAGCCATGGGGGCAGGCGATCATGGGTCCGGACCATCCGGTGCGTCCGGGATCGGGGTGGGCGAGCGTCGACGTGGATGACGTGTTGGCGATCATCGACGCCGTCCTCGACCGCTACGAGTTCTGCGACGCCGACCGCGTCGGGATGCTCGGCGGTTCCTACGGCGGTTACATGGCGACGTGGCTCGCCGGCCACCACGGCGACCGGTTCCGGGCGTTGTGCTCCGAGCGGGCGGTCAACAACCTGGCCTCGTTCGAGCCGACCTCCGACATCGCCACCGCCTTCCATGCGTTCCACGGGGTCACCCAGTTCGACGATCCCGACCTGTACGAACGGCTGTCGCCGATCCGGGCGATCCACGACATCGACACCCCGATGCTGATCATCCACGCCGAGGAGGACTGGCGTTGCCCGATCGGCCAGGCCGAGGAGCTGTGGGTGGGCCTGAAGCTGCTCGGCAAGGAGGTCGACTTCTACCGCTTCCCCGGCGAGAACCACGAACTGTCGCGGTCGGGCTCACCGCTCCACCGGGTCCAGCGTGGCGAGATCATCCTCGACTGGTTCGCCGCCCACCTGAGCGGTGCACGGCCTTGACCACTTCGACGAGGGCGAGCAGGCCGACGCCGGCGGCGGCGCACACGGCGAGGTCGACGGCACCCAACGACTGCAGGTCGAGGAACTCGCGCAGCGGGGTGTAGATCGCGAGTAGCTGCAGGCCGATCACCGTGCCGGCGATGGCGAGCATCACCTGGTTCGTGCCGAACCCGATCGTGGCCAGCGACTCCGTCGACGAACGGGTGGCGAACGCCTGGCCGACCTGCATGAAGGCGATCGTCGTGAACATGATCGTCTGCCACTGTTCGAGATCGGCGGCGTAGTAGCCGAAGCCCAGTCCCAGCGTGACCAGGCCGATGACGGCGCCGACCCAGGCGGTGCGGCGCCCGAGACCGTTGGCCCAGATGCTGTCGCCCGGCGAGTGCGGTGGGCGCTCCATGACGGTCTTCTCCGCAGGTTCGACGCCCATCGACAGCCCGAGCAGGCCGTCGGTCATCAGGTTCAGCCACAGCAGCTGCAGCGGCAGCAGGGCGATGGTGGTCGTGTCCGAGCCGGACACCAGGAACGGGATCGGCCAGCCGAGCATCACGATGATCTTGCCGAGGTTGCCGGCGACGGCGAAGCTGACGAAACGTCGCAGGTTGTCGTAGATCACCCGGCCCTCTTCGACCGCGGCGACGATCGTGGCGAAGTTGTCGTCGCGCAGCACCATGTCGGCGGCTTCCTTCGACACGTCGGTGCCGGTGATGCCCATCGCCACGCCGATGTCGGCCCGCTTGAGCGCCGGTGCGTCGTTGACGCCGTCGCCCGTCATCGCGACCACCTCGTGCTGGGCCTGGAGGGTGCCCACGATGCGCAGCTTGTGTTCGGGCGACACGCGGGCGAACACCGAGACCTCGCGCACGGCGGCGGCGAACTCGTCGTCGTCGAGGTGGTCGAGCTGCGAACCGACGAGCACGCGGTCGGTGGTCGTGATGCCGAGGTCGGTGGCGATCGCCACCGCCGTCAACGGGTGGTCGCCGGTGATCATCACGGGACGGATGCCGGCGTCACGGCACACGGCGACAGCGTCGCGAACCTCTGGTCGCGGCGGGTCGATGATGCCGACGAGGCCGAGCAGGACCAGTTCCGACTCGGGGTCCTCGTCCCCGGCCGGCATGGGGCGGAAGGCCACGCCGAGCACGCGCATCCCACCGGCGGCGAGCGCGTCGTTGCCCTCGCTGATGCGTTGATGCCACTCGTCGTCGAAGGGGACCACCGTGCCGCCGTCCCACACCGAGGTCGTGTGCGCGAGCAAGCCGTCGACGGCGCCCTTCACGAATGCCAGACGTACGTCCTGGGGCAGGTCGGCCAGCTCGGGGATCGCTCCGGCGAGGGGATCGTGGATCGTGCTCATCCGCTTGCGGGTGGAGTCGAACGGACGCTCGTCGACGCGGGGGATGCGCTGGCGCAGCGTCGGGACGTCGAGTCCGGCGTCGGTCGCCGCCTGCAGCAGCGCCGTCTCGGTCGGATCGCCCAGCCACACCCGGCCACCGTCGGTGTCGTGGTCGCCGGCGCCGTCGTTGCACAGCGCACCGGCGACGAGCGTGATCGTCACCGCGCCGGGCGCCGCGTCGACCCGATCGGCGGGATCGGCGTCGGCGTCGGCGTCGAGGCGCACCTGGTGGCCGGCGACGTCGAGCACGGTCACCGTCATCCGGTTCTGGGTGAGCGTGCCGGTCTTGTCGGAGCAGATGATCGTCACCGAACCGAGCGTCTCGACGGCGGGGAGTTTGCGGATCAGTGCCTGGCGGCGCAGCATGCGCTGCGAGCCGATGGCGAGCGTGAAGGTCACGACCGCGGGCAGTCCCTCGGGAATGACCGCGACGGCGACGCTGATGGCGGTGAGGACGAGATCGGCGGCGGCTTCGCCCGAGATCGCACCCATGACGACCACGGCGAGGGCGACGACCACACCGAGGAGCGCGAGTTGCTTGCCGACCCGATCGAGCCGGTGCTGCAGCGGGGTCGGTTCCGACTCGACACCCTGCAGCAGCGACGCGATCTTGCCGAGCTGGGTGCGCATCCCGGTGGCGACCACCACGCCCCGGCCTCGTCCGGCGGCCACCTGCGTCCCGGAGTAGGCCATGCACAGCCGGTCGCCGAGCGCGAGGTCGTCGCGATCGACGGGATCGGTCTGCTTGTCGATCGGCTCGGACTCGCCGGTCAGCGTGGCCTCTTCGATGCGCAGGCTCGCCACCTCGGTCAGACGGAGGTCGGCGGGCACGACGGTGCCGGCGTCGAGGTGGACGATGTCGCCGGGGACCAGGTCGCCGACCGGCACCGTCGTGACGCGTCCGGCTCTCGTCACGCGGGCCGACGGGACCGCCATGCGACGTAGCGCGGCGATCGCCTGCTCGGCGCGGTACTCCTGGTAGAAGCCGAGGGCGGTGAAGAGCACGACGATGGCGCCGATGGCGCCGGCCTCGAGGAACTTGCCGAGCGCCAACGACAAGAGGGCGGCGCCGATCAGGATCAGGACCAT
>JAWLFC010000040.1:22857-24097 GCA_041685755.1 Ilumatobacteraceae bacterium | reverse complement strand
CCGACGGACGGGCGTGGCGCAGCGGCGATAGCGTCGTGCGACGTGAATCAGACGAAGAACCGGATGCAGGCGCTCGGGTTGCTCGACCGGTCGTTCAAGGCGGCCACCGACGACGAGCTCGCCGCGGCGATCGAGGCGCTCGACGACGACCATCGCGAGGGCCTCGAGTCGTTCGTCGAGACCGCCACCCCCGATGGTGTGCGGTCGGCGGTGCGGGCGGGACGCATCAACGGCGACATGGAAGCGGTCGCCGCCGTGCTCACCGACCTCTGTCTGGCCGACTGCATCGAGCAGCTCGGCGAGCATGCCGACAACCCGTCGACCGAGCAGCTCACAGAGGTGCTCCCCGGTGTCGCCGAGCGCCACGGCGTGGCGGTGACGCGCATCATGCTGGCCTCCACGGTCGCCGGTGAGGCACCCGCCTCGGCGATCATCCGCGACTTGCTGAAGTCCGACGAACTGGTGGCGCTGCCCAAGGCCGAGGAGGTCACGATCGCCCCGCTGATCGACACCTCGAAGCGTTCCCCCGAGGAGCAAGCCGAGATCAAGGCCAAGCGCGCCGCCGCCAAGGCCGCCAAGAAGGAAGCCGACCGCGCCCGCAAGGCCCAGTCGGCCGCCGCCCGCAACCGCTCCTGAGACTGCCGGACGCAGCGCTCCGTCACCTCGTGGCGATGACTGCCCGCTCGTGGGCGAGCAACCAGGCCTTGGTGTCGACGCCGCCGGCGAATCCGGTCAGTGAGCCGGTCGAACCGACCACGCGGTGGCACGGCACGACGATCGAGAGCGGGTTGCGGCCGTTGGCGGCCCCGACCGCTCGGGCCTTGCGACGGTCACCCATCCCCTCGGCCTGCTCGGCATAGCTGATCGTCGTCCCGAACGGGATCTGGCGCAGCGCTGCCCAGGCGGCACGCTGGAAGTCGGTACCGACCGGGTCGAGCGGCAGGTCGAACGAACGGCGCGAGCCTGCGAAGTACTCGGCGAGTTGCACCGCCGCCGCAGCGAGCGTCGGATCGGCGGCGCCGTCCGATCGCTCACCCAGACGGACGCGGGCCGGATCGTCGTCGGGCCACAGCACCGCTCGCAGCCCGACGGCGGAGGCGACGAGGGTCAGCGTGCCGATCGGTGTGTCGATGGTGGTGGAGACGAGTTGCTCGGTCATCGGGGTTCCTGTCGTTCGGGGGCGGGAGCGAGGGTCGCCCAGAGATGGTGCACGGCATAGGAGCGCCACGGCGCCCAGCGC
>JAWLFC010000040.1:0-22757 GCA_041685755.1 Ilumatobacteraceae bacterium | reverse complement strand
GCGAGGCGCCGGATCGTGTCGCGCCGCGAACCCGGCATCGAGAACGCGTCATCGGGCGCCGCCGCCAGCGCCTCCGGTGTCGGGAACGTGCGGGTGATCCGGTCCCCGTCGAGCGGGGTCCCGACGGCATCGACGATCCGGGTGGCCACGGTGCGAGCGCCGGCGACCGACACCTGCTGGCCGATGATCGCCCGCACCGCCGTCTCGAACGGATCGACACTGGCCGGGGCGCGCCGACCCGGTGCCGACGCCACGAGCTGGGCCATCGGCGGGTCGATCGACAGTGCCGCGCCGACCGCCGCCGGATCGCTGTCGAGATCGAGCAGGCGGCGCACCCGTTGCACGGCGGCGGCGAGGTCCGACCATGCCGACAGTTCGAATCGAGCCGACACGTGATCCGGATGGGCGACGAGGGTGACGAGGCCGACCCCGCCCGCCAGGTTCAGCGACCGCTGGTACACCGCGCCGTCCCAGGCTTCGGTTCCCGGGATCGCCCGCTCACCGACGAACGCCATCACGTCGCTCGCCGCGAACGGCTGGCGCACCGGCAACCGGACGGCGACGCCGGACCCAGGGGCGGCGGCGTCCGGCTCGTCCTGACGCGTCGTCGCCGATCGGCGAACCTCCGACGGCGACGCGGCGAACACCTGTCGGAACGTGTCGTTGAACTGGCGGACGCTGCCGAATCCGGCGGCGAACGCCACGTCGGTCAGCGACATCGACGTCGTCTCGACGAGCAGGCGGGCGGTGTGGGCGCGTTGGGCTCGGGCGATGGCGAGCGGGCCCGCGCCGAGTTCGTCGGCCAGCATGCGAACGAGGTGTCGTTCGCTGTAGCCGAGTTGCCGGGCGAGGCCCGGTACGCCGCTGCGTTCGATCTCGCCGTCGGCGATCAGCCGCATGGCCCGGGCGACGACGTCCTGGCGGGTGTTCCACTCCGGTGAGCCCGGCGATGCGTCCGGCCGGCAACGCTTGCACGCCCGGAACCCCGACTGCTGGGCAGCGGCGGCGGTCGGGAAGAAGTCGACGTTCGCGCGCTTCGGGGTGATCGCCGGACAACTCGGGCGGCAGTAGATGCCGGTGGTCCGCACCGCCGTGACGAACCACCCGTCGAAGCGTTGGTCGCGGCTCTGCACGGCGACGTAGCAGTGGTCCGGTTCGAGCACACCGCCCATGATGGCGGAGCCCGCTCGATTCGACGAGCGGAAATCGGACGTGACGATCCGTGGCCGTCAGTCGCCGGCGACGGGCGTGTAGGCGACCCGGGTGTGCGCGGGACCGGCGTCGGGTGAACCGACGGGAACGAGCCGGAAGCGCAGCAGGTAGAGACCGACGGCGCAGAACATCACGCCGCCGAGGAAGCCGAGCTGCTTGCCGACCACCTCGGCGAACGCACCGATCAGCAGACCGCCGGCCACGGAGCCGACCTCGAAGAACATCGTGAACGAACTGACGGCCCATGCACGATCGCTGTCGCTCGCCCGGTTGACGGTGAGCGCCAGCAGCGACGGATAGTTGAACGCCATCCCGATCCCGACGAACACCGACGCGATCCAGAGCGCCGGAATCGTCGGGAAGGCAGCGAGGATCGCCAGTCCGATCAACACGTTCGACAGCGCGATCGACACCGCCCGGCGGGGCCCGAGACGCTCGGGCAGCGTGGCACCGAAGATGCGCACGAGGATCGACACGAGGGCGTAGACCGCGAACAAGCCGCCGGAGCTGGCGAGACCGACCGATCGGGAGTAGTCGGGGATGAACGCGCCGAACGACGCGAACGCGGCCACACCCGCGGCGAGCACGAGCCCGGGCATGATCGCCGCCGGGTGGATGAGACGGCGACGACCGGTGGCCGGTGCCGCCGAGGCGATCGTGTCGTCGACGGCGTCGAGCGGTTCGACCCGGGCGGGGGCGAACAGTGCGAGTCCGGCCGACACGAAGGCGAGGAGACCGGCGACGAAGAACCCGCGCTCGAAGTTGACGTCGTCGAGCATCGCTTCGCCGATGATCGGACCGAGGCCGATGCCGCCGAACACCGCGACGGAGAAGTAACTCGCACCTTCGGCACGCCGGGCCCGGGGCGACATGTCGGCGATCAGCGTCGCCGCACCGACGAACACCGCGGCTTCGCCGACCCCGGTGAAGCCGCGCAGCACGAGCAACTGCCAGAACTCGCTCACCTGGCTCGATCCGATACCACTGAGCCCGGCGATGGTGGCGCCACCGACCATCAGGACGCGGCGCCCGAATCGGTCGGCGAGCCGTCCGAGGAACGGGCGGGCAACGATCGCCGAGAGCGCGAACACGGCGATCGTCACACCGATGCCGAACTCCCCGGCGTCGAGCGGACCCTCGATGAACAGCGGCACGATCGGGATCAGCATCCCGATGTAGACGAAGAAGAACAGCGCCGATCCGGTGACGATCAGGAACGGCCGCGTCAGCAGCGATTCGCGCTCGTCTCTCCCCGTGTCCGTCGACATCGCCTCAATCCAATCCGGATTTCCGGAGGTTTCATCGCGCTCGCTGCAGCGAATTCGGGTGCGGACCGGGTCAGACGCGGGCGACGTCGACCGAGACGGTGAGCGACTGTTCCGACGACGGCCCGACGACGACGCCACGCACGGGTGCCACGTCGGCGTAGTCGCGTCCCCAACCGATCGTGACGTGGCGTGACGGCGCGACGACGCCGTTCGTCGGATCGAAGTCCAGCCAGCCGTGGTCGGGGATCCAGATCGAACACCATGCATGCGACGCGTCCGCTCCGATGACCCTCGGCTCGCCCGGCGGCGGATCGGTTTCGATGTACCCGCTGACGTAGCGGGCGGCGAGGCCGAGCGCGCGCAGGCTCCCCACGGCGAGGTGCGCGAAGTCCTGACACACGCCGCGACGTTCGGCGAGCACGACGTCGAGTGGTGTGGAGAGCTCGGTGAACGACGGGTCGAACACGAACGTGTCGAAGATGGCGCTGCAGAACGCCGTCGTCGCCTCGACGATCGGGCGTCCCGGAGCGAACGACGCGGACGCCAGCTCGAACAGTGCCAGCCGGTTCGCGTCGACACTCACGAAACGCGAGGGCGCCGCGAACGGGGTGACGTCGAGCGCCGGGAGGCCCCGCAGTCCGGCGATCGTGGCGCTGACGCGCTCCCACGCCGTGTCGACCCGCGGCAGCTCCTGGGTCCACACGACGGCCTCGGTGACGGCCTCGACCGTGAGCCCGTCGTGCGGACGGTGCAAGCCGAACTGGACGACCCGGTTGCCGAACACGTCGACGCGCTCGTCGTACTCGTCGGATTCGGGATCGGTCGTCACCACCGACGACACCACGTTCTGCGACGGCGTCGGACGCGCCAGCACACAGGCGACGCTGTAGCCGTCGGTCATCATGTCTCCGTAGCGGTACTCCGTGCGGTGCACGACGCGGTAGCGCTGGCCGGGCATCAGCCACGCCCCATCAGTCGTGGATCGACAGGGGCAGCGAGATACGAGCCGACGACGTCGCGCGAGAGCCGGTCGCAGCCGGCGAACACGACGCCGAGCGTCGCGACGGTCGCATCGACCGACCCGAACGACGCCCGCTCCAACTCACCGAGCAGGGCCGTCGTCGTGTCGATTCCCTCCTGCCAGCCGAGCCGGTCGGCCTGGTGGCGGACCTGGCGCAGTGCCGCCGCCGCCGCACGGGGGTTGTGCGGGTCGGCGACGACGAGGTGGATCGCCGTCTCGAACTCGACGTCGCTGCGGTGACGCCGGCGGTAGGCCACGAGGCTCTCGTTCGACGCCAACACGATCTCGACGACGCGTTGGCGCTGGAAGTCGAGCCGGTGGTCGACGTACGACCCGATCGCGTCGGCGCCCACATCGGTCGAGAACTCCGGGCGGAGATCGTCGTCGTGAAGACCGAACGCGCCGCGCACGCCGTCGATCACACCGAAGGCCCGTTCCAGGCGACGGCCGACCTCACCGAATCGCCACGCCGGCCCGTGCAGCACGCTCTCGTTCCAGAGCCCGACGAGCGACGCCAGGTCGACGAGGATCGACTCGAGCGCCCGCCCGTCGATTCGTGCGACCTCCACGCGCCCCGACCCGTCGGCATCGAGCAGCCAACGCAGCTGCGACCGCGAATCCGCGAGTCGAGCGAGCATGCGACCGGCGGTGACCGAGAAGAACTCGCGCACCGACGATGCCTCGGCCAGGAACGACCCGAGCTGGTGGGCCAGCGCTTCGAGGCCGACGGCGAACGTCGCTTCGGCGCGGTTGGGCGCCGTCCGGTCGACACGGCCGCTGACGCCGGCCACGGCTTCGAGCATGTCGAGACCGTGAGCCACCCACGGCTCGGCGACCTCGGCAGCGACGAGACCGCTCGTGCGGTCGAGCACGACCTCCATCACCCTGGCGATCAGCTCCGCCCGTTCCATCGCTCGGCCCGACCAGAACAACGCCTCGGCCGCCCGCGTGGGCACCGACGAGATGAGATCGACCTGCGGAAGTGGGTCGCGGCGACGCACCTCGGGCGGGGCAACGGTCCCCCCGACCACCCAGACGTCCTTGGCGGTGGCCGAGGTCGGCGTCAGCGGATCATCGCCCGGCAACAGCACCCGGGCGCTGCCGCCCTGCAGCACGTCGACACCCTTGTCGCTGGCCACGAGATGGAGCCGCAGCGTGACGGCGCGGTCGACCGGGCCGGAGCCGTCGAAGCCGGGCGTGGTCGCCCACTCACCGGACCGGCGGTCGTCGGCCGCCATCTGACGCAGTGGCCACGAGCCCTGATAGTCCGAGCTGCGCCCGGTCAGCCACGCACCGGCGGCGTCCCAGTACTCGCCGAGGGCGGGGTCCTCGATCACCCCCGAGCCGTGGGCGTTGGCCAGGCTCACGCCACGCGAACGCGCCGCCAGCAGCAGCCCGGGCACACCGACGGAACCCTCGGCGTTGACCTCCATCGGATCGACCCGGTCGTCCTCGAGGCGCCGGAACAGGACGTCGACGGGCTCGAGCCCGCCGAGCGAACGCAACCAGACCCGCCGTTGCCGCACGACGAGATCCGCGCCTTCGGCCAGGTTGAGACCGAGGCGGGTGGCGAGGTACGACTGCTCGACGTACGACGGGTGGTCCACCCCGCCCGACAGCACGACGATGCGCGGGTTGCGGGTGGCGGCGACGTCGGCCAGACCGTCTCGCAGCCGATCGGCGAACGGGTCGAGCGAGCGCAGGGCCTCGCCGCCGGGCAAGCGGGAGATCACGTCGCGGTGGACGCGCGCCGACACCGATCGACCGAGCAGCGCGTAGCCGACACCGGCGGGCGCGTCGGTCACGTCGCGCACGACGCGCCACCGGCCCGACGCGTCGCGGATCACGTCGACCGCGTAGTTCGTCAGCCACCGGCGATGCGGACGCGTGCCGAATGCGGCGAGCCGGTACTTCGGGCTCCCCCACAGCGCGACGGCGTCGACGACGGCATCGCGCAACAACGTGCGGGCGCCGTAGAGATCGTCGAGGATCGCCTCGAGCATCTGCATGCGGGCGATGGCAGCGTCGGCGAGGGCGACGAACTCGTGGCCGTCGATCACGAGCGGCA
The DNA here is from genome assembly GCA_041685755.1 of Ilumatobacteraceae bacterium. Taxonomy (GTDB): domain Bacteria; phylum Actinomycetota; class Acidimicrobiia; order Acidimicrobiales; family Ilumatobacteraceae; genus Sva-07. The sequence continues at coordinate 17,188 of JAWLFC010000040.1, read as the reverse complement.
CCGGATCGAGCCGCCACGGACGCGACTCGAGCGCGACCATTCGGCCGTCGGCGCGCAGCGGCAGGTCGTGGACGATGTGGCCCGCACCTTCGGCAGCGAGGAGCCGGTCGTGGTCGATCTGGCGCTGCCACAGGTCGGCGAGCCCGGAGATCGTCGCCATCACGGCGTCGGCGGTCAGCTCACCCCCGGCGCCCAGCGGTCCTCCGGGTTGCTGCAGATCGATGCGGTCGGCCATGGCTCAGTGCACGACGTACTGCTCGTGCATCACGCCGTCGAGGCGGGCGAGGGCCACCTGGACCTCTTCCATCGCAGCGTCGAGCGCAGCGCCGTCGTCCGCCGCCGGACGGCTCCGGCGGAGCTGACGATCGGCTGCCTCGACGGCACCGAGGACGGTGGAGTACTCGGGAAGACGAAGGATCGACGTACGCATCTCGGCGAGGCATCCGGCGACCGAGCGGGGGAAGCGATGGTCGAACAGCAGGAACCGGACGACGGCAGGGCCGTCGATCGGGCCGCGGGTGGCACGCTGGTACATCTGCAGCGCCGACAGCGATCGCAGCACGCCCATCCACTGCACCTCCGCGAACTCGTCGACGGTGCCGGCGGGGAGCGACAGCAGGGTGGCGGCGCGAACACCGAGCACACGGGTGGTCATGTCGGCGCGCTCGATGTAGCGACCGAGGCGCCACATCTCGAAGACCTCGTCGCGCGTCATCGTCGACTGCATCACCCCGTCGAGTCGGCGGCTCTCGTCGATCACCCGCGCCAGGAACCGGTCGCGACGGCGACGTTCGACCGACGTGACGGCCGCGCCGCGGACGTAGATCGACAAGTCGTTGAGGGTCTGCCACGCTTCGCGTGGCAGCACCTCCCGGCACGTCCGGAGGTTGTCGCGAGCCTGGTCGACGGTGTTGACGATGCTGTTGGGGTGCTCGCGATCGGCGATCAGGAACTGCGCCACCTGGTTCTCGTCGGAGCCCATCACCGCCGGCAGCTTCACGCCGCTGCCGGAGATGGTGACGAGCGGGTTCCAACGCGTCGACGTGGTCGGCAGGTCGGCGAGAACGTCGCCGTAGGCGCGCAGCACACGGGCGGAGTCCTCGGCGCGCTCGACGTAGCGCGCGGCCCAGTACATCCGGTCGGCGACGCGCGACAGCAGTGCCATCAGCCGGCCGCCTGGGACTGGGACTGGGACTGGGACTGGGACTGAGCGGACGTGGCGGTGTCGGCGGCGCCGGTCGAGTTGACGTCGACGATCCAGGTGTCCTTGCTGCCGCCGCCCTGGGAGGAGTTGACGACGAGCGAACCCTTCGTGAGTGCCACTCGCGTGAGTCCGCCGGCGGTCACGTAACTGCGTTCGCCGGTGAGGATGAACGGGCGCAGGTCGAGGTGCCGTGGCTCGATGCCGTCGTCGACCAGGGTCGGGCCCGTCGACAGGTCGAGGATCGGCTGAGCCACCCAGTTGCGTGGGTCGGCCCGGATCGCGTCGGCGGCGGCGGCGAGTTCGTCGGCGCTCGCCCGGTTTCCGATCACGATGCCGTACCCGCCGCTCTCGTTCGCCGGCTTGAGCACCAGGTCACCGAGGTTGGCCAGCACGTGCTGGCATTCGGTGTCGTACATGCAGCGGTACGTCGGCACGTTCGGGATCAGTGGGTCCTCGCCGAGGTAGTAGCGGATCATGTCGGGCACCCACGCGTAGACGACCTTGTCGTCCGCCACGCCGGCGCCCGGCGCGTTGGCGATACCGACGTTGCCCGCCTTCCAGGCCCGCATCAGTCCGGCCACGCCGAGCAACGAGTCGGGCAGGAACGCCTCGGGGTCGATGAACAGGTCGTCGAGACGTCGGTAGATCACGTCCACCCGTTCGAGCCCCTGGATCGTCTTCATGTAGACGCATTCGTCGTCGCCGACGACGAGGTCCTGGCCCTCGACGAGCTCGGCGCCCATGCGCTGGGCGAGGAAGGAGTGCTCGAAGTACGCCGAATTGAAGATGCCGGGCGTGAGCACGGCGATGCTCGGATCGTGGCGACCCGCTGGAGCGAGCGAGTGGAGCAGCTTGTTGAGCTCGTCGGTGTAGGCGTCGACGGGGCGGATCCGGTAGCGCTCGAACAGCTCGGGGAACGCCCGCTTGGCGACGCCGCGGTTCTCGAGCACGTAGCTGACGCCGGAGGGCACCCGCAGGTTGTCCTCCAGCACGTACAGCTGGCCGTCACCGGCCCGGACGAGGTCGGAGCCGGAGATGTGCGCCCACACGCCGAACTTGGGGTGGACGCCACGGCACTCCGGTCGGTAGTTCGCCGAGTCCTCGAGCAGGTCGGCGGGGAACACGCCGTCGGCGATGATCCGCTGATCGTTGTAGACGTCGTCGATGAAGTGGTTGAGGGCGCGCAGGCGTTGGGCGAGGCCGCGCTCGACGACGCTCCACTCGTCGCCGTCGATCAGCCGGGGGATGATGTCGAACGGCCAGGCACGGTCGATGTTCTGGCCGTCGGAGTAGACGGTGAACGAGATCCCCATCGTGAGGATCTCGAGATCGGACACGCGCTGGCGTTCGCGCACCTCGTCGAGGCCGATGCGGTGCAGCAGCTCGATGAGGTCGCGCGCGATCGGTCGGGGGCTCCCGTCGGCCTCCAGCAGTTCGTCCACGAGGGCTGACCGTACCGCGACACCCCACCCCCCAACACGCCCCGACTTCGACGAACGCGTGAACAAATGGCGTGCTGGCGCCGCCATCTGTTCACGCGTTGGGCTCGAGGGGGCTGTGCGGGAGAGGGTCGGGCGGGTTCGGGATAGCGTCAGCGGGCACCTTCGGTCGCCGAGCGGACCCTCTGACTCCATCGAGCAAAGGAGCCCGACGTGGCGCTGATGTCCGAACAACTGGCCCGACAGGTCGCCACCACCCACGGGGTGGTGACCGTCGAGCAACTCCTCGCCGACGGCCAGACGATGCATTCGATCAAACGCCAGGTCGGGCTCGGGTTCCTGACCCGGATCCACCACGGCGTGCTGCGGATGACCACCTCTCCCGACACGTTCGAATCGCGCTGCGTCGCGGCGTGTGCCGCAGATCCGGAGGCGGTCGTCGCCGGTCCGGCCGCTGCGCGGCTCTGGCGCTTCCGCCACGTGTTCGTGGTCGAAGCGCCGATCGTGCTCGTCCCCCACGACCGCACGCCGATCTCGAACGGCGTGCTGCTCCGCCGCACCAACCGGCTCGATGACATGGATGTCGTCGAGCGGTCGGACGGCATCCGAGTCGCCAGTCCGCCACGAGCGTGGTTCGACTGCGGGCGCGATCTCGACGACGAACGCTTCGAGCGACTGACCGAATGGGTGCTCGACCACCACACGACGATGCCCACGCTCTGGCGACTCACCCGACGGATGAGTACGCGGGGCCGGCCCGGCCTCGCACGGGTCCAACGGGTCATGTCGATGCGCTCGGACTGGCAACGGCCCGCCGGCTCAGGGCTCGAACTCCGCGTGCTGAACGCACTCGAGCGTGCCGGGGTCGGCCCGCTGGTGCGCCAGCATGCGTTGAAGCTCCCGAACGGCTCGATCATCCACCCCGACGGCGCGGACATCGCCGCTCGCTGGGCGGTGGAGGTCGACCATGTGACCTGGCACGGCGGACGCTTCGACGCCCAGCGAGACAAGGGGCGCGATCGTGGCATGCGCCGCATCCGATGGCAGGTCGACCGGGTGACCGACCTCGAGCTCACCGACGACTTCCGCGGCTCGATCGCCGAACTCGTCGAGCTCCACCGGTTGCGTCGAACCGAGGTGCTCGCCGCCTGACCACCCGCCCGGCGCCCCCGACCACGCCCCATCGCGAGGAACGCGTGAACAAATGGCGCCCAGAGGCGACCATTTGTTCACGCGTTCCCTGAGGGGTGAGGGGTCAGGCGTCGGCGGGCTTGGGTTCCTTGGGGAGGCCGAGGACGCGTTCGCCGACGATGTTGCGCTGGATCTGGCTGGTGCCACCCCAGATGGTCTCCGAGCGGGAGAAGAAGAACGACGACATCATCGGGCTCACCGGGTATCCCTCGCGGCGCTTGTCGCGCGCCGCGCCCGGCCAGCCGCCCGACTCGGGACCGGTGTCGATCAGCATGCCCGCAGCGCCGTGGATGTCGACAGCGAGCTCCATCGCCGCCTTGTGCATCTCGGACCAGAACATCTTGTTGGTCGCACCGAGCGCGATCGTGCCCATGTCGCCGCCTCCGGACAGCGTGGCGGAGAGGTTGCGCAGGCCGTTGATCCGCAGGATCTGGATCTTGGTGTAGTACTCCGTCAGCCGCTGGCGGATCAGCGGGTCGTCGATCACGCCGTTGTCGGTGGCGGCCTCGACCAGCAGGCGGTACTCCTCGGCGAAACGCCGGTAGCCGGTGGTGGCCGACTGGCCCCGCTCGAACGCGAGCGTCGAGTTCGCGACCTTCCAGCCGTTGTTCACGCCGCCGACGACGGCGTCCTTCGCGCAGCGGGCGTTGTCGAAGAACACCTCGCAGAACTCGGCGGTGCCGTCGGGCTGGGTGATGCCCCGCACCTCGACGCCGGGCTGGCGCATCGGCACCAGCATGTAGGAGATGCCGGCGTGCTTGGCGTCGGGGTCGGTGCGGGTCAGCAGGAAGCAGTAGTCGGCGTGATGGCCCTGGGTGGTCCACACCTTCTGTCCGTTGATGACCCACTCGTCGCCGTCGAGCACTGCCGAGGTCTTGAGGCTGGCGAGGTCGGAGCCCGAGTTCGGCTCGGAGAAGCCCTGGCACCAGCGCGTCGTACCGGAGAGGATCCCCGGCAGGAACTCCTTCTTCTGCTCCTCGGTCCCCCACTGCAACAGGGTCGGGCCGACGAGCGTGTCGCCGAAGAAGTCGCCGCGCATCGGCGCCTTCGCGTTGGCGAACTCCTCGGCGAGCACGACGCCCTGCATCGTGGTCAAGCCCTTGCCGCCGTACTCGGCGGGCCACGTAGCGCAGATCCAGCCACCCTCGAAGAGCTTCTGCGGCCACTCCTCGTTGAACTGCGTGCGTTCCTCGTCGGTCATCTCGAAGTCGTCGTCGAACCAACCGTCGGGCAGGTTGTCGTGCAGCCACGCCGTGATCTCGGCGCGGAATTCCTCGGCTTCTGGGGGATAGGAGAGATCCATCCCCCTATTCTGCCTCGCCACTTGACCCGCGGGTCAAGTCCATCGCCCCGGATTGATTCACACGCAGGAAACAGTTCGGCGACAAGCGGGAAATCCACCACCTTTAGGTTGCGCACGCAATCCGGGCGGCAACGACGCCACTGGACTCCGCAACCCTGTTCCCTATCCCTATTGGAGGACCCGTGCGCAAACGTGCGCTCCGAATCACATCCGGCCTGGGCGGCGTCGTCGCTGTCCTGGCCATCACCCCATCGGTCGGCTTCGCCCAGGACTACGTGCCGACCGCCCAGGACTACCTCAACAACATCTGGGTGTTCATCGCCGGTGTCCTGGTCTTCTTCATGCAGGCGGGCTTCGCACTGCTCGAAGCCGGCCTGACCCGGGCGAAGAACGTCGTCAACATCTTCACCAAGAACATCGCCGACGCGGTCATCGGCATCCTCGCGTTCTTCGCGACCGGCTACGCGCTCGCCTTCGGCGGCGGCGGCTGGTTCATGGGCACCGAGAACTTCTTCCTCCAGGATCTCGACCTGGCAGCGATTCCCGAAGGGGGCCTGAGCCCGGCGACGACGTTCTTCTTCCAAGCGGTCTTCGCCGCCACGGCGGTCACGATCGCCTCCGGTGCCATGGCCGAACGAACGAAGTTCTCGACCTACCTGATCTTCTCGGCGGTCATGTGTGCGTTCATCTACCCCGTCGTGGTCCACTGGACCTGGGGTGGTGGGCTCATTGCCGACATCCAGATCGGCGACGCCGTGTTCTCCGACTTCGCCGGTTCCGGCATCGTGCACATGACCGGCGGTATCGCAGCGTTCATGGGTGCCATGTTCCTCGGACCCCGCCTCGGCCGTTACAGCGAGGACGGAACGCCGCGTGCGATCCCCGGCCACAGCATCCCGTTCGCGACGCTCGGTGTGTTCATCCTGTGGCTCGGCTGGTTCGGGTTCAACCCCGGCTCCGAGCTGCTCGCCGACGAGTTCGTCTCGACCATCGCCGTCAACACGATGCTCGCTGCGGCCGCAGGTGGACTCGTCACCGCCGCCACCATCTGGTTGGTCGCCGGCAAGCCCGACCTCGCCATGATCGGCAACGGCGTCCTCGCCGGCCTCGTCGCCATCACCGCTCCGTGCGGTGCGGTGACACCGGTCTGGTCGCTCGTCATCGGCGGCGTCGGCGGCGTGCTCGTCGTGTTCTCGGTGCTGTTCTTCGACAAGATCAAGATCGACGACCCGGTCGGCGCCATCAGCGTCCACGGCGTCTGCGGCGCCTGGGGTCTGCTCTCGGTCGGGCTCTTCGCCCGCTACGACGACGCCTTCCTCGGCCGCGAGGATGCCGGCTTGATCTACGGTGGTGGGGTCGAGCAGCTCGCCGTCCAGGCGCTGATGCTCGTCATCATCCTCGCTTGGGTCTCCATCACGACCGGCGTCCTGTTCGGCGTTCTCAAGGCCACCATCGGCCTGCGGGTCTCCGAGGAGGAGGAGATGGCCGGTCTCGACGTCCTCGAGCACGGCCTGCAGGGCTACGCCCCCGACATGGCTGCCAGCCGCTGACCCCGACTCATCTCACTTCGAAAAGGAACCCAACACATGAAACTCGTGACAGCGGTCATCAAGCCGTTCAAGTTGGATGACGTCAAAGATGCGCTCAAGGCCATCGGCGTCGCCGGCATCACCGTCGAGGAGGTCCGCGGCTTCGGCCGTCAGGGTGGCCACACCGAGACCTACCGAGGAGCGGAGTACAAGATCGACTTCGTACCCAAGGTGAGCCTCGGCATCGTCGTCGGCGACGACGCGGTCGACGGTGTCGTCGACGCGATCATCAGCGCCGCCGCCACCGGCAAGATCGGCGACGGCAAGATCTGGGTCACCGACGTGGAGCGTCTCGTGCGCATCCGCACCGGTGAGGAAGGGACGGACGCGATCTAGCCGTCCCCACCCCCCGATCGGGGCGCATCGGTGCGTCCCAACTGTCGATCCCCGAACCTCCTTTGCGTCCTCAGAGGGTGGGTTCGGGGATCGGCGCGTCGGGCGGCCCTCGCTCAAGCCATCACGGTCACCTGTCGATGTCTCCACGACGACGCGTCGACGCGTCGACGAAGAGAACGCAGGGCCGTGCCGACATCCGCAACACAACAGTGGAGACGTGACCTACTCGTCGACTCCACGCTGCCGGACGACGACGTGCTCTCGGCCCTCGACGACCCGTCGCCCGAGGTGCGGGCGGCCGCGATCGAACTCGCCGGCGAGCGGCGCCTGAGCTCCGCCTACGACTCCCTCGACCGAGCCGTCGACGACACCGACAACCGTGTTCGTCTGGCGGCGGTCGTCGCGCTCGGTCGGCTCGGTGACCCCGCCTGCATTCCCCTGCTGACCGCCCACCTCGACATCGACACCGAACGTCACGGCACTCGGGCCGACGGCGAGTTCCGCAGGGCGCTGCTGTGGTCGTTGGGCGTACTCGGCCACCGCCCCGACTCGGGCACGAACTGGACGACGTGGACCTCGATCGACATCGACGCCTGGTCCGTCGAGCACGCGGTCGCCCGTCGCGGCAACCACCGCGCCGCGGTCGAGCAACTGCGTCGACGGATGCGCCGGGGAAGCGAGCCGTATGTGGTCGTGTACTCCGGGCCACGCCCGTCGGCTCCGGTGATCGACGAACTCATCGGCTCGATGGCGGCGCCACCGAGCCGTGAGCCGGTCGACTTGTGCGTCGTCGACGACGGTGGCGTCGACCTCTTCGGTGCGCTGTGGCGCTCGCTCGCCCGTGACGGCCTCAACGCGACAACGGCGAGTTCGCGAACGCTCGCGGCAGACGACCGCGTCGGCTGGCTGCTGATCGCGCGCCGCTCGGCGCTCGACATCGAACCGCCAACGAGGGTCAAGCGGGCATGGCGACGCCCGACATGGTGGCTGGCGGCCATCGTCCTGGCGACCGTCGCAGCGGTGGAAGTCGTCGCGATCAGGTCCGGTTCCTGGACGCCGAGCGCACGGGAGTCGGCGTGGTTGGCAGCCGCTCGCGATGGCCCCGACGTCGGCAGCGGACTGCCGGGGTCGACGCTGTGGCCCACGGCCATCCGTCCCGTCCTGACGACGTTCGGCACCGAGGGTGTCCGGTATTTCTCGCTGGTGTGCGCGTTCACGGCGATGTTGTGCGCAGCGGCCGCGACCTCTCGACTGTTCGGGCGGTGGGCAGCGAGGGTCGCCGCCGCTGCACTGGCGATCACGCTCGGCGAACTGGGGATGCTGTCGGCCACGACACCGGCGACGTTCGCGATGGCGTGCCTGGGTGTCGCCCTGCTCGGGATCGCCATCGTGGAGCACCACGAGCGCAAGTCGTGGGTGCTGATGACCGGCGTGGCATCGACGATCGCCGTGATCGCCTGGTACCCGGCCGCCGTCTTCGTCGTCGTGCTCACCTGGTTCTTCACGATGGTGCGGGGCCGGTCGGGCTCGCTCGACTCCACCGCGTTCCGCCTGATCGTCGCCGGCGGCGCGCTGGCATGGTTCCTGCCGACGCAAGCGGTGACGTTGCAGTTCGTCGAGCGCCGCCGCAGTCAGGGTGGGTGGATCGCCGTCGTCGGCGACACGGCGATGGTCACCGTGGCCGTCGCCGGCTTCGCGCTCGTCGTGTTGTCGGTGGTCCGGGCCCCGATGGTTCGCCGCCGGGTGGTCGTGCTGTCGACCACCGCACTGGCGATTCCCGTGGCGGCGGCACTGGTCGCTGACGACACTGCGGGCGCAACGGCGGCGGTGGCCACAGCACTCGTGCTCGGCGTGCCCGCGATCGCCGGAGCCGTGGTGCACCCCGTGGCGGCGTGGAGGAACGGTGCCACCGCGCTGCCCGCGCCTCGAGTGACACCGGAGGTCCTGGTGGTCGACCCGTCGGCGGGTCGACTCGAGGGCAGGATGATCCGCTACCCGAATTGGCAGGTCCGACTCGTCACACCTCTCGTCGTCGCGAGCGCGTGCTGGTACCTCCCGTGGGCGGCGATGAACGTGGAGAGCCGCAACTGGTGGCTGGCCGCGCCATTCCTGGCCGCCAACGGCTTCATGGCCGCCAGCGCGCTGCTGTCGCTCTACAACAACCGCACACGGGCGACGCCGATCCCGTTGGAGGTCGCGGCCGGTCACGAACCGCTCGTCGGCGTCATCGTGCCCACGTGCGGCGAGCCCGTGCACATGGTGGTCACCACGGTGCAGACCGTGCTCGACCAGGACTGGCCGGTCGAACGCCTCCGCATCGTCGTGTCGGACGACGCGCACAGCGACGAGATGCAGTCCGAGATACGACGCGTGGTCGATTCCAATCCAGACGGGGTGGTCACGTATCACCGCCCCCCGAAGCGGGGCGATCCGGCGCGTCGAGGCGACTCGAAGTCGGGCAACCTCAACAGCGCGATCGACGTACTCGACTCCTTCGGGGTCGAGTACGTCGAGACGCGCGACGCCGACGACATGGTCGGGTCACGCGAGTTCCTTCGGGCCACCGTCGCCCACATGATCGATGACGCCGGCGTCGGGTTCGTCCAGACGATCAAGCGAACGCGTACGAGTCCCGGTGATCCGTTCAACAACAACGAACCGTTCTTCTACCGGGGCACGATGCTGGCCCGGAATGCCGACAACGCCATCTTCCCGTGTGGATCGGGCCTGGTCTGGCGCCGCCAGGCCTTGGCCGGCATCGGCGACTTCCCCGCCTGGAACCTCGTCGAGGACCTCCACTCCGGCGTGCTCGGCCTGCGCGCCGGCTGGCGCGGCCTGTACGTACCGATCGTGGGAGCCGTTGCCCAGCACTCCCCCGAGGACGTCGCCAACGCCTTCAAGCAACGCGGCACCTGGGCACTCGACACGACCCGGTTGTTCGCGTTCGACAGGTTCGCCGGCATCCGCTGGAGAGCTCGCCTCCACTTCGTCGAGCAGGCCATCTTCTACCTGCAGAGCTTCGCGCTGCTGACGTTGTTCCTCGTGCCGGCGATCGGGCTGCTGTTCGACCGCTTCCCGCTCGTCACCGACTCCACGACCTATGCCGTGAGGTTCTGGGGGTTCGCGCTCTCCATCGAGCTCGCGCTGCTCGCACTCGCCGCCGATCAGCCGACCGGGTCGCTGTGGCGGTCACGACTGTCGTGGATCGGAATGGCCCCGATCTACGCCCGAGCCGCGCTGAAGGCAGTGCGGTACGGTCCGAATCGGAAGCCTGCGTACAAGGTGACCCGCAAGACCGACGAGTACCAGGTGTACGTGCGACTCGTCGTCGCCCACTGGCTCATCGCCGGAGCGCTCGCTGCCGGGGTGCTGGTCGCCGTCGTCCGTGACAGCTTGGCTGCGCAACTCGATCTCGGATCGGTCTACTGGGCGGTGATCGGACTCGTCGGGCTCGGCGCGTTCTTGCGGCTCAGCTGGTTCGGCGTCGACTTGGCAGCCAAGCTCCGCGAGCGGCTTGCCTCGCCGCCGATGGTCGGAGTGCTCCGATTGGTCACCGGCCTGAGACCCAGCGCCGCAAGTCGAATACAGTCGAGGGCATGACGACGCTCGAGTCCGAGTCGACCTCCGACACGCCCGCACCGCCAGCCAACGCCGGGCGCTGGACCGCGCAGTGGAAGGAGCTGTACGCCGAGGTGATCACCACCGGGCTGTGCACCGGCTGTGCGGGCTGCGTCGTCACCTGTCCGCACGACGTGATCGGCTACGAACACGAGGAGGGCAAGTACATCCCGTTCCACCTCGAAGAGGAGCTCGGCCTCGACAACTGCATCCACGGATTCGGCGAAGGCGGCGGCTGCACCACCTGCACCCGAGCGTGCCCGCGCTTTCGGGCGTGGGAGCCATCGGCCGACATGCACCTGTTCGGGCGGGTGCGCGAGCCCGACGAGATGGCCGGCATCTGGCGCCAGCTGTACCTCACCCGCGCCAGCGACAAGATGGTCCACCAGATGGGCCAGGACGGCGGCCTCGTGTCGGCGATGCTGATCTGGCTGCGCGAGCACGACTACATCGACGCCGCCCTCGTGTCGGGCGTCGAGGACGACGACGCCTGGAAGGCCAAGCCGGCCGTCGTGGCCACCAAGGACGAGATCCTCGCCACGGCGGGGAGCCGCTACACCTACTGCGCCAACCCGCTGGCGCTGCCCGAGGCCAAGGAGAAGGGCTACGAGCGCCTCGCCCTCGTCGGCATGGGCTGCCAGACCTCGTCGCCGCCGACGATGTGGGACCGCAAGGCCGGCAAGGTCTCCAAACCGTTCCTGTTCAACATCGGCCTGTTGTGCTCCAAGACGTTCGACGACGCCATCTTCACCGAGCTGTTCGAGGCCAAGTACGGCCTGAAGAAGCAGGACATGGCGAAGATGAACATCAAGGGCGTGTTCCAGATCTGGATGAAGGACGGCTCGTACCACGAGATCGACCTCAAGGAGTGCCACGCCTGGACCCGTGAGGGTTGCAAGAGCTGCCCCGATTTCGCCGCCGAGCACGCCGACGTGTCGACCGGTGGCATCGGCGAGGACAACGACTGGACGCTCACGATCGTGCGCACCGAGCTCGGCGAGCAGGTCATCGAGCGGATGATCGCCGACGGCTCGATCGAGGCCAAGCCGGCCCAGACCGACGAGACGGCGATGCGCCTGCTGCGGCTGCTGTCGATCGTCAGCCGCCGTCGCTGGCCGAAGGAGGCCGACCCCGCCCCGGCGATCGGCGTGCCGCCGCCGAAGAAGAAGAAGGCCGCGGCGCCGCCGGCGGATCCGGCGCCCAAGTCCGACGGGTGACGTCGCTCAGTTCGGCACGATGACGGCGCGACCGCGGATCTCGCCGTTGCGCAACCGGTCGTAGACGCCGCCGGCGTCGTCGAGGCCGACGGTGGTGACGTGGGCTTCGATCATCCCCCGTTCGGCGAGGGCGATCACCTCCATCAGCTCGGTCACACTCCCCCAGTACGTGGTGGCGACCGCCGCCTCGTAGGGCACGGAGAAGAAGCCCACCGGCAGCGTGCCCCCGCCGATGCCGACGATCGTCAGGTGTCCGAGCACACGGACGACCCCGGCGCCGAGCGCCAGGGTGGCGTCGGCACCGACGAGGTCGAGCACGAGTTCCGCCCCCTCTCCGCGAGCGATCTCGCGGATCTCGTCGGCGGCGTCATCGCCACTGAGCACGCCGTGATGGGCGCCGATGTCCGCGGCCAGATCGAGGGCTTCCTGACGCTGGTCGACGGCCACGATCGTCGCCGGGGTGAGCGCCCGCAGGATCTGGATCGCCATGTGTCCGAGCCCGCCGGCGCCGATGACGACCGCCGTGCTGCCCGGCACCAGGAGCGACAGCGAGCGCTTGATCGCGTGGTACGGCGTCAGCGCCGCATCGGTCAGCGGCGCGGCTTGGACGGGGTCGAGGTCGGCGAGCGGCACGAGCAGCCTGCTGCTCGGCACCAGCATCTTCGGCGCCATGCCCCCGTCGCGGCCGAGGCCACCACCGCTGGCGCCGATCTCCGTCTGGCGCAGGCAGTAGTTCTCCATGCCGAGACGACAGTTCCGGCACCACCCGCACCCCCACGGCCCGTAGACCGCGACCGGTTGGCCCACCTCGAGGCCGCTGACCCCGGCGCCGACGGAGTCGACCCAACCGGCGTTCTCGTGGCCGAGCGTGAACGGCGGCGAGAACGGCACCGTCCCCGCTTCGAAGTCGTCGAGCAGATGCAGATCGGAGTGGCAGGCGCCGGATCCGCCCACCTTCACCACGACCTCGCCGGGGCCGGGCTCGGGTTCGGGCACGTCACGGAGTTCGGGGGCGTGCTTCCAGTCGACCAGTTGCAGCGCTTTCATGGTTCCTCCTCGTCGTCGGACCCCATCGTGGGTCACCGAGGAGGAGTGGACCACCGACCTTCGGCCCAAACGTCGGGGCTACTCGCGGCAGGTGCGCAGGTCGGCTTCGAACCGATCGAGTTCCTCCTGGGCCGGGCCGGCGACGTCGGGGTTCTCGCTCGCGGCATCGTCGCCGAGATCGTTCAGGTCGTACTCGTCGATGATGTCGAGCATGCACTCCTCCTGCTCGGGCGTCGACGCCAGGGTCCGCACGAGGTCCTCCGCCACCCGATTGGGGCTGGGGTCGGAGGTGCACGCCGATGCGCCGAGCACGGCGGCGAGGGCGGCGGCAACGAGGGAACGACGAGAGGAGATCACAGCGGCTCAAGGCTACTGAGCGCCACGGCGCGACGGAACACGGCGTCGAGCATCGGTTCGGTCAGCCGTTTCGTGAACGTGTTCTGCTGGCTCGGGTGGAACGAACAGAGCAGCGTCGGCCCGCCCGTGACGGCGACCTCCACGCCGTGGCCGAACTTGGGTCGAGGCCGCACCCCGAAGTGCGAGCACGCCGCCTGGTAGCCGAACTGGCCGAGGCACACGACGACGCGCATCGACGTGAGCGCGGCCAGCTCACGTTCGAGGAACGGGGCGCAGGCGTCGCGCTCGTCGACGGTCGGCTTGTTCGCCGGCGGTGCACACTTGACCGCCGCCGTCACCCACGCGTCGCGCAACTGCAGGCCGTCGTCGATCGCCACCGACTGGGGCTGGTTCGCGAGGCCCGCCCGGTGCATCGCCCGGAACAGCCAGTCGCCGCTGCGGTCACCGGTGAACACCCGCCCGGTCCGATTGGCGCCGTGCGCCGCCGGCGCCAGGCCGAGCACGACGATTCGCGCCGCCGGATCGCCGAAACCCGGGATCGGGCGACCCCAGTACGTCTCGTCGCGGTACGCCGCCCGCTTCTCGACGGCGACCCGCTCGCGCCACTCCACCAGGCGCGGGCACACCCGACAGGCGATCACGTCCTGTTCGAGTCGGGCGAGCGGAGTCACGGCACTCGACAGTAGGTTGGACGCACTCCATGGCCACAGCGAAGAAGTCTCCCTCCCCGACGTTCACCACGATCCTGCTGGTCCGCCACGGCCAGACCCCCACGACCGGCAAGGTGCTGCCCGGGCGCGCGAAGGGGTTGCACCTCGCCGACGAGGGTCGGCGCCAGGCCCAGATCGCCGCCGACCGCATCGCCGAGCTGCAGCGCGTCGACGCCGTCTACTCCTCGCCGCTCGAGCGAGCCAAGGAGACCGCGGCCCCGATCGCCAAGGCCCGTGGCCTGCGCACGCGCATCGAGCGCGGCCTGTTCGAGTGCGACTTCGGCGACTGGACAGGTGCGGAGTTGAAGAAGCTGATGAAGCTCCCCGAGTGGCAGACCGTGCAGAAGGCGCCGTCGATGTTCCGTTTCCCGAACGGCGAGAGCTTCACCGAGATGCAGACCCGGATGGTGTCGGCGCTCGATCGGCTGCGCGGGGAACATCCGGGGGGCACGATCGTGTGCGTCTCCCACGCCGACACGATCAAGGCCGCCGTCGCCCATGCGCTCGGGACCCACATCGACCTGTTCCAGCGCATCGTCATCAGCCCCGCCTCGGTCACGGCGATCACGTGGGGTCCCGGCGGCCCCGCCGTGCTCGCCGTCAACTCCACCGGCCGACCGCTCACCGACCTGCAACCGTCGTGACATGAGCATCTTCTACGAATTCGACGAGGTCGCCGCCTTCACCGTCGGCACGATCGGCCGTCCGGGCGAGCGCACGTTCCTGCTCCAGGCCCGCGCCGACGACCAGCGCGTCACGGTCAAGTGCGAGAAGCAGCAGACCGCAGCGATCGTGCAGTACCTGCGCAAGGTGCTCGCCGATCTGCCGCCGGCGGAGGACCGCCCGATGCCCGGTGCGCTCGAGTTGCGCGAGCCCGCCGATCCGGTCTTCGTACTCGGCCCGATCGGTCTCGGCTACGACCGGTCCAACGACCGGGTCCTCATCCAGCTCGAGGAGCTGGGCGAGGTCGACGAGGAGGGCGAACCGCTCGACGACGACCGCGGTCACGTGCGGCTGTACCTGAGCCGTGGTCAGGCGGCGGCGTTCTGCGACCACGCCGAGAGCGTCGTCGAAGCGGGCCGGCCACCGTGCCCCTGGTGCGCGTTCCCGATCGACCCCGACGGCCACGACTGCCCCCGGATGAACTGACGGGCGTGGCGACCGACGACGTGTTCGACGACGACGAGTTCGACGACGACGGGGACGAACGCGGTGTCGAGTTGCGCGTCGACGAGGTCGGTGACCCGGTCGGCCACCTCCTGCGCGGCGAGATCGAGGTCGAGGGCCGGATGCCCTACAGCAGCAACGCCACGTTCCTCGTCCACGTCGTCCACGACGACGCCAGCCACCCGGCGATCTACAAGCCGACCCGTGGCGAGCGGCCGCTCTGGGACTTCGAGCCCGGCCTCCACCGCCGGGAGGTGGCCGCGTATCTGCTGAGTGAGCACCTCGGGCTCGGCGTGGTACCGCCGACGGTGCTGCGCGACGGCCCGCTCGGCGAGGGGTCGGTGCAGTGGTTCGTCACCGCCGACCACAGCCAGCACTACTTCACGATCCACGAGACGCATCCGGAACTCCACGACCAGCTCCGGGCAATGGCGCTGCTCGACGTGCTGGCCAACAACACCGACCGCAAGAGCGGCCACGTGCTGCTGATCCCCGAACGCGCCGGCACACCGGCGTCGGTGTGGGGAATCGACAACGGGCTCTGCTTCGCCGCCGACGACAAACTGCGCACGGTCATCTGGGAGTTCGGTGGCGAACCGATCCCCGAGCTCTGGCTCGAACGCGTCGGTGGGTTGTGCGAACGGATTCCGCTCGAGATCGCCACGCTGCTCGCCGACGACGAGGTCGAGGCACTGCAGCGACGCGCCGGTCGGTGCGTGACCCACCGGCGCTTCCCGACCGATCCGTCCGGGCGGCGCTATCCCTGGCCGTTGGTCTGAACGACGTGGGTCCCGACCGCTCCGACGACCAACTCGACGAGCTGATCCACCGCGCCGATCTCGACGGCCTGGTCCGGATGATCGACGACCGCTGCGACGCCCACGACTGGGCCGGGTTGCTGCGCGTGCGCGACCGATCGCGTCGCGCCGTGGCGACCGGCCGCCAGCTGTGGCCCGCAGCGACGCTCGCCGAGTACCGCCTCGCCCTGCACGCCACGCCCGAGTTCGTCGGCGCCGTGCTCGACGAGAGCGACGGGCTCTCGGGCAGGTTCACCATCGGTCCGCTGACCGAGGTCGCCGCCCAACACCACACCTGGGCCGAGCTGGCGCCCGAGCTCGATCGGGGTCCGCGGGCAGCGTTCGTGGCCCACGAGCGGGTGCTGCGCGGCGAGGTGATCGTCGACGACGATCTGCCACCGGTGCTCGATCTGCCGCTCGAACTGCAGCCGTGGGAACCCGACTATGCGCTGGCGACCTACACCGACGCCGGCGGCGAGTTCCCGGCGCCGCGGCTGCCCGACCGATGGAATGACGTCGAACCCGTCGATGGCCACGTGCTCGACGACGATGTCGAGTTGGCGGTCGAGCAGCTCGTCGAGCCGTGGACGACCGGTTCCAACGGGCGAGTGGACGTGGTCTGCGTCGACGGCGACGTCAGCGGCGCTCTGGGTGCACTCGGGCTGCGTCGGGCTCGAATCGCCGAACTCGAACCGGCAACGGCGATCGCCTGGTTGGCATGGGCGGGCGCGAGCGGCGGGGCGCACGGTCGCCGACGCGGGGCGGCGTCGGGCAGGTTCGGGGCGTGGTGGACGCTGGCCGCGATCGGCGACCTCCTCGGCGACTGGCCGTTGCCGCCCGACGAACTCGGCGCGCTCTCACGGGAGCTGCGCTGGTGCCGATGGGACGCGTTCGAGCCCGCGATCGGCTGGCAACTGCAGCTCGCCGTCGAGGATCCCGACGAGTCGGTCGCGTGGGCCATCCTCGCCCGCGACGCCACCTGACCACCCCCGAAAACCCGAAATGTCGCGCCCGGATTGCGCTGAGCGCAATCAGAACGCGACATTTCGGGTGGTTGCGGGTTCGGGTCCGGTCAGCTGCGGGATTCGAGGGCGGCGAGGAGCTGCGGGAGCACCTTGTGGACGTCACCGACGATGCCGAGGTCGGCGACACCGAAGATCGGCGCCTCCTTGTCCTTGTTGATCGCGATGATGTTCTTCGAGCCCTTCATGCC
>JAWLFC010000039.1:13960-24101 GCA_041685755.1 Ilumatobacteraceae bacterium | reverse complement strand
TAGTTCTGCGGATGTTTGCGCAGGGCGGCGGTCTGGAGGAAGCTCGGCGTCGGGAACCGCACCCAGGCGTCGAGGTTCGCGATCGAGCAGGGCCTGACACCTCGCCGTCGCTGACGTCAGTCGTCAACGGGGGTCGATGTGGAACTGGGCGTCGAGTCCGGCGATCTCGAGCAGGCGTTGCACGGACCGGCTCGGCCGCACGATCACCAACGTGTGGCCGCTGCCTGCCAGGCGGTGATGGTGCTCGACGAGCACTCGCAAGCCACTGGAGTCGATGAAGGTGACGCCCGACAGCTCGACGCGCACGTCGTCGCCGCCGGTGTCGATGATGGAGGCGTCCAGAGAGTTGCAGCTGTGGGCATCGATCTCGCCGGCAACCACCAGCTCGCCGTCCACCATCTCGATGCGCAGGCGAGAGCCGTCGTTGAGCATGATGACCCAAACTAGCGACTCGACCGGCCGCTCGTTCCTTCGGGTGATCCGTTCATCGAAGGGGCGATCAGCGGGTCGGTACAGTTCGGTCCGTGCCTCCTACGGTCGACCCGAGCGCCGCTCTGGCGGCAGCGACCAGTCACGCCCACACCGGTGTGGTCGTGCTCGACGGGTCGCTGCGCTTCGTCTTCGTCAACGACGTCACGGCGGCGATCAATGGGCGCCCTGCCGAGGAGCATGTCGGTCGCTCGCTCGTCGAGGTGATCGGCGACACCGGCGCACGACTCGTACCGATGCTGGAGGAGATCCTGGCCACCGGCACGCCGGTGATCGGCATCGACGTCGTCGGCGAGACACCGGCTCTGCCGGGCGAGACCCGGATCTGGTCCGGGAGCTATCTGCCCTACACGCTCGGCGACGGAGACAGTGGCGTCCTGATCGTGTTCACCGAGGTCACCGAGACGCGGCGGGCCGAACGCCGTCTCCGTCAGGTGATCGACGGGTTGTTCGCCTTCGTCGGACTCTGTTCGCCCGACGGCACGCTGCTCGAGGCCAACGAGTTCGCCGTGGTGGCCACCGGGCTCGACGAGGCGGACCTCGTCGGGCACCCCTTCTGGGACGGCTACTGGTGGTCGTACGACCCGGACGTGCAGGAGAAGGTGCGTGCCGCCGTCGGTCGCGCCGCCGCCGGTGAGGCGTCGCGGTTCGACATCTGGGCGCGTGTCGCCGGCGGCCGCTTGGTACCGATCGACTTCCAGCTGGTGCCGATCGTGGAGGACGGCGTCGTCACGGCGCTGGTTCCGTCGGCGATCGACATCACCGCTCGAACCGAGCAGACCGAGAACCTCGCGGTGCTGTCGGCGTTGTCGGCCGACCTCCACGTCGCGCTCGGGATGCGTGAGCTCGTCGACCTGATCGTCGACCGCGCGCCCGGCATCTTCGGCTCGTCGATGGTCACGCTCGGGATCGTCGACGACGACGCGATCCACGTCACGGGTCCTCAGAGCGTGAATGGCGAACTGATGGCGCGTTGGAGCGAGCTGTCGATCGACGGGATCCGTACGCCGTTCCACGACGCGGTGACCACGAAGGCCACGGTGTGGGTCCGCACCTGCGCGGAGCGCCACGCGCGGTACCCGGGCATGGCCGACGACAGCGACCGCGTCGGGTTGGTCACGACGGTGGCGGTGCCGCTGATCGACGAGTCGGGTGTGATCGGCGTACTCGGCATCGGGTGGGACTTCGAGGTCGCCGAGGACGCCGTGCTCGAACTGCACGTCGGGTTGTTGGGCGGGGCGTGTGCGCAGGCATTGCACCGCGTGATCCGTCTGCGGGCGACGACCGACCTGGTCTCGCAGCTGACGACACAGCTCCTCGCCCGCCGCGACACGGTCGAACACCTCGACGTGGCCACGGCGTACCTGCCGGCGGTGTCGGAACTCGGGTTCGGCGGCGACTGGTACGACGTCGTGACGAGTGGCGAGTGGACGACGTCGTTGATCGTCGGCGACGTCGTCGGTCACGACGTGGGCGCAGCTGCACGCATGGCGGTCGCACGCAGCGCGTTGCGGACCGCGGTGCTCGCCCGTCCGGAACTCGACGGCATCGGCGATCTCCTCACGCGGGCGCTCGGGCTGACGTCGCCGCAGCTCTTCGCGACGGCGGTCGCCGTCGACGTCGACGTCGAACGTCGGCAGCTGCGCTGGACGTCGTTCGGGCATCCACCGGCGATGGTCCGTCACGTCGACGGCACGGTGACGGTGCTCGGTGAGACGGGGCCGCCGATCGGGTTGCTCGTCGATGGAGCACCGATCGGATCGATGGCGGTCGAGTCCGGCGCCGTCGTGATGGTCTACAGCGACGGCCTCGTCGAGCACCGCAAGATGGGCATCGACCAGCGTCTCGCCGGTCTCGCAGGGGCGCTGCGGTCGGCCGACCCGGGGGCCGGTGCCGAGGTGGTCCTGCAGGCGGTGATGGCCGCGATGGTCGAGGGCGCTCCCGAAGACGACGTCGCCGTGGTCGTCGCCGTCGTGCCCTGACACGGCATTCGCATCGGGACGAGCCTCCACGACCTCGCCCGAGCAGTCGTCGACGAACAGGGCGATGGTCGCCTCGGCTTCGGCGCGGCACTCAGCGGCCCGCCGTGGCCGACCGGGCCGACGAGCCCTCGGCAATGATGGGTCGATGGAGCCGGGACGAATCGCACGCGTGGTCGCTCTCGGGCGACTGGAACTCGCCGGCGACATCGTGGTCGACGGCAACGATCCGGTGCTCGCCACGCCATGGCCGGTCGGCGAGGTGGCCGCCGTGGCGTTGGCGCGAGCGGGCGACGCCGCCGCGCAGCTCGCTCGACGGGCGGGCGGCGACCCGGGACCGGTACGAACCGACGTCGGCGACGCCGCCGCGGCGACGATCAGCTTCGCTCTGATGCGTGTCGACGGTGCGTCGATGGCGCGCACGAACGCCGACAACCCGTGGGTCGGTCGCTACCGCTGTGCCGACGGCCGATGGATCCACCTGCACGGAGGCTTCCCGCCGCTCGTCGATCGGCTGGCGGCGCTGCTCGACCTGCCGTGCGACGCCGACGAGGCGACGATCGCCACTGCCGTGAGCCGCCGGGAGTCCGGCCCGCTCGAGGATGCCGTCGCCGAACGGCGGGGTTGCGCGGCGATCATCCGCACCGAGGACGAGTGGCGCCGCCACCCCCAGGGAGAACTCGTCGACTCGTGGCCAACCGTCGCGCACACCGATCGCGACACCCGCGCCCGTACCAGATGGTCGCCGTCACCGACCCGTCCGCTCGACGGTCTCCGCGTGCTCGACCTCACGCGCGTGCTCGCCGGGCCAACCTGCGGTCGCACGCTGGCGGCGTTCGGCGCCGACGTGCTCCACGTGCGTGGGCCGAGCGTGCCCGTCGTCCCGGCGTTCGTGGTCGACACCGGCCACGGCAAACGCCAGGCCCACGCCGACGTCACCGACCCGGACGACCGCGCGACCCTGCGGCGGGTGGCGCTCGACGCCGACGTCGTCGTGCAGGGCTACCGCCCGGGAGTCGTCGACCGGTACGGGCTCGACGAGGCGTCGCTGCGTACCGACGGATTCGAGGGCGTCTATGCCTCGGTGTCGGCGTTCGGACACGCAGGGCCCTGGTCCGATCGGGCCGGTTGGGAGCAACTGGCGCAGTCGACGAGCGGGCTGTGCCTCGACCCGTTGGGCGACGAACGCCCGACGATGCTGCCGTGCGCAGCGACCGACTACACGACCGGCTTCGTCGTGGCGGCCGGGATCATGGACGCGCTCGATGCGTCGCTCGTCGACGGCCGGTCGAAGCGAGTCGACGGTTCGCTGTGCCAGACCGCGGCCTGGATCCTGCGCGTCGGGCGGTTCGGTGGATCAACCCCACCGTCGGGGTTCGCTCCGGCGATGTGGCGATCGGAGACCGGCTTCGGGATCGTCGACCACCTCGGTCCGTGCGTCGAGGTCGACGGCCTCGACGTCGGTTGGCTCCGCCCGACCACCCCGTTGGGCGACGGCGTGCTCGCCTGGTGAACCGGACGGTCGATACGTCGGCGGTCGGACGTCATCAGTAGGTTGGGCCGGGTCCGTCGAACCCTGGGAGAAGCAATGGCCGGTCTCGAAACCACCCCCGACATGTACGACCTGCGGATGTCCGAGGGCGTCCGCCCGCTGTACGACGCCGTCAAGAAGTTCATCTTCACCGAGGTCGAACCGATCACGGCGGAGTTCTTCCGTCTCGGCATGAACCGCGAGGACCGGTGGTCGTACGCCCCCGGCCAGCTCGAGCTGCTCGAGTCGGTGAAGGACAAGGCCAAGGAGCAGGGCCTGTGGAACTTCTTCCTGCCCGATGCCGAGACCGGCGAGGGCCTGAAGAACCTCGACTACGCGTACATCGCGATGGAGCTCGGCAAGAACCCGCTGGCGTCGGAGTCGATGAACTGTGCGGCTCCCGACACCGGCAACATGGAGGTCCTCGAACGGGTCGGCACGCCGGAGCAGAAGCAGATGTGGCTCACGCCGCTCCTCAACGGCGAGATCCGCTCCGCCTACGCGATGACCGAGCCCGACGTCGCGTCCTCCGACGCGAAGAACATCGCCTGCACGGCGATCCGCGACGGTGACGAGTGGGTGATCAGCGGTGAGAAGTACTACATCTCCGGCGCCGGCGACCCGCGCTGCAAGATCATGATCACGATGGTCCAGACGAGTGAGGAGGGTCCGGCACATCTGCGCCAGTCGCAGATCCTCGTCCCGATGGACACCCCGGGCGTCGAGATCCTCGGCCCGATGCACGTGTTCGGCAAGGACGACGCGCCGCACGGCCACATGCACCTGCGCTTCAACGACGTCCGGGTGCCGTACGAGAACGTGCTGCTCGGCGAAGGGCGTGGCTTCGAGATCTCCCAGGTGCGTCTCGGACCGGGGCGCATCCATCACTGCATGCGTTCGATCGGTGCCGCCGAGCGGGCGCTCGAGCTGATGGTCAAGCGCGGTCTCACCCGCGAGGCGTTCGGCAAGCGGGTCAGCAACCTCGGCAAGAACGTCGAGATGATCGCCCAGTCGCGCATCGAGATCGAGTCGATGCGCCGCATGGTGCTCACCGCCGCCAAGGCGATGGACGAGCTCGGCAACGCCGAGGCGCGTGTGTGGGTGAGCGCGATCAAGGCGATGGTGCCGATCCGGGTGTGCGAGATCATCGACAACGCGATCCAGATCCACGGCGCGACCGGTGTGTCGCAGTGGACGCCGCTGGCCGACATGTACACCGCGCAGCGCACGCTGCGTCTCGCCGACGGCCCCGACGAGGTGCACTGGTTCGTCGTCGGCCGCTCCGAGATCGCCCGGTGGGAAGAAGAGGGTGGCAACACCTACGACCCCAAGGTCGAGTACATGTCGCGCAACAACGACGTCAAGGACGGCATCTTCTCCGGCCCCTGACGCCGTCCTGCGCGCACTCAGTGCGATGAGCGAACCGCCCGAATGGCGTTCATTCGCTCATCGCTCGGTCAGTAGCCGGTGCCGCAGAAGGGGGTCGGGCGGACGGCGAACAGCGTGTCGAGCCGGTCGAGGACCTCGTCGTTCGCGGCGACCAGCCCGATGACGGCCAGGTCGTGCCACGACACGGCGCCGAGGTAGGCCGCCGAGAGGGTGCCGATGTCGACGGTGATGTCCGCCGGACCGTCAGCGGCGTGCGACCCCTCGGCGCCGACGCGCCAGGTCCCGCGGTTGTCGGCGAACATCGGATCGTGCACCTCGATCGTCACGGCGCTCCCGCCCGGGCCGTACGTCCGAGCGGTGAGCGCGGCGTCGACGTCGAGGATGCGCACCCACTGGTCGTCGATGCGCTGGCGGACTTCGTAGGCGCGGGCGTCGCGCATCGCCCGCCGCACCGGTTCGTCGACCGGGCGGGCTTCGGTCTGCCAGCGCACGACCAGGTCGATGTCGAGCAGGTAGCGCCACAGTTCGAGCTCGACCGACGGCGATGCGCCCCACAGTTCGAGCAGCGTGCCGCGGCCGACAGGGTTGGTGGCGAACGACTCGTCCCAGTCGACCTCGTAGTGCACGTAGCCGTCGTCGTTGCCGTCGACGTCGGAGTGCACGGCGACGAACGTGCCCTTGCCGAACGGCGCGTCGACGGGTCGGCTCGCCTTCTCGAGCGTCCGCTGCCACCACCAGGTCGGTCTGCTGATCGATCCGACCCGCCATCGACCCACGCGTTCGTACAGCGGCGGCACGAGGTCCATCACCTCGGTGTGGAGGAGCAGTCGCATCGAGCCCGGCGCGGCAGGTGAGCGCCAGGGCGTCGCCTCGCGAGTCGTGACGTGAGCGACGTCCACGTCGCAGGCCAGGCCGAATCCGTAGCGCCGGTAGATCGACGTCTCGCTGGCGTGGAGCGTGGCGAGCACGTTGCCGCGTTCGCGCGACTCGGTGAGGAGCCGGTGCATCATGCGGGTGAGCAGTCCGCGTCGCGTGTGGGTCGGCAGCACCCCGACCCGGGTGACGCCGGCGGTCGTCAGCCGGGCGCCACCGGGAACGGTCGAGTCGAACCGGAACGCCGCGGCGCTGCCGACGCACCGCTCGCCGTCCCACGCGGCCAGCGAGTCGCTCTCGTCCCACGATGCGGTACCGGCGGCGAAGTGCTCGTCGTTGACCGCTCCGGTCAGCAGTGCTGTCCGGAGCGCATCGGCGACCGCTCGCCGCTCGTCGACCGCGACCGGTCTGATGTCGTACTCGTCCACGCCGTGCACGTTGTCACACCGCCAGCGGCGCCGCCGCCCGAGTTTCCGTCCAGCGATGAGGAAACGGACCGGCTGCCGGCCCGGAATCTCATCGCGAGCGCGTTGGGCGCGTCAGACGGCGAGGAGGTCGCGGGCGCCGGTGTCGCTGGAAGGATGGCGCAGCTTGCTCATCGCGCGAGCCTCGATCTGGCGGATGCGCTCGCGGGTGAGGTTGAAGTGTTCGCCCACCTCTTCGAGCGTCCGCGGCTCGCCGCGGTCGAGGCCGAAGCGCAGCTTGAGGATCTCGCGCTCGCGCTCGTCGAGTGGGGCCAGCAGCCGGGAGATCTCCTCGGGCAAGAGCGCCGTGGCGGCGACCTCGAACGGCGACTCGGCCGAGCGGTCTTCCACGACGTCGCCGAGTTCGGCGTCGCCGTCCTCGCGCAGGGGCTCCGAGAGCGACAGCGGCTCGGCGGCGAAGCGCAACGCCTCGGTCACCTTGTCCTCGGGCATCTCGACTTCCTTGGCCAGCTCGGACAGCGTGGCGGGACGGCCGTACTTCAGCTCGAGGCGCGAGCGGGCCTTCTGGAGCCGGGCGAGCGTGTCGCCGGCGTGGACCGGGAGACGGATCGTGCGACCGGTGTTGGCGATGCCGCGGGTGATCGCCTGGCGGATCCACCACGTGGCGTAGGTGGAGAACTTGAAGCCCTTGCGCCAGTCGAACTTCTCGACGGCGTGCATGAGCCCGAGGTTGCCCTCCTGGATCAGGTCGAGCAGCGGCAGGCCGGACGCCTGGTACTTCTTGGCGATCGACACCACGAGGCGCAGGTTCGACTGCACGAACTGGCGCTCGGCCTCCTCGCCCTGGCGGGCCAGGCGCCGCAGCTCACGCTTCTTGGCGGCGGTGAGCTCCTCGCCGGCGTCGAGTTGGGCGATTGCTTCGTTACCGGCTTCGATGGCCTTCGCGAGTCGCACCTCGTCGTCCTTCGTCAGCAGCGTGTACTGCCCGATATCGGTGAGGTAGAGACGGACGAGGTCTTCGTCGTCTCGGTCGACGCGGTCTTTGGCCACCTGGTGCTCCTACGGTGTTGAGTCAACGACGGCGACGACCGGAGCCGTTGCCGCCGTGGAGGATTCGGCGTGCGAGGGTGTCGGATGGCGTTGTCTGCGAGAGAGGTGCACGACAGTCGACATGAGACGTGGGTCACGATACCGATCGCGCCCGGTGCACCAACCACATGATCACAACCGGCGACAGATATCGGAGCTGTAGATGCACGGAGACGGAGAATCACGATGAGCGATAGCGACCAGCAGGCCGGGGGCGACGTCGACGATGTCGAGCTGACGGTGGTCACGATGCGTTTCGACGCTGCCGACGAGGCGGCGCTGCTGGCCGTGTTGTCGAAGTACATCGTGCTCACGCGCATGGTCGACGGGTGCCGCAACGTCGACCTCTGTTCGAGCGTGACGGTGCCGGGACGTCACCTCGTGATCCAGAAGTGGGAGACGCCCGAGCACCAGCGTCTCCACTTCGACTCCGCCGTCATGGTGGAGATGGCGCAGGCCTGCGCAGGCATCCTCGCCGCCGCGCCGGAGATCGACCTGTGGGAAGGGACCAGCGCGCACGACCTGCGCTGACCCGTACCGCTCAGCTGTCCCGCTCAGCTGTGTCCGCTCATCTGTGTGTATCGAGGTGAGAACTCGGTGAAGCCCGCAGGTAGAGCGGGCGCGTCCCGGTACTCGAAGGTACAATCGTCGGACCATGGCGAATCCAGTCTTCAACGAAAACACGATCAAGGGCGCGCAGCAGGCCGGCTGGGCCGCGCCCGCCGGCCAGCAGACCGCGCCACGGCCGGTGACCGACGGTCCGGTCAGCGGCTGGCAGAAGGCGATGACCGTCAACGGCACGATCTCGGCCTCGGCGGTGCTGCTCGTCCTGCTCCTCGTCTCGGGTTGGTTCGGCTGGCAGGCCGCCACCGGCCCCGTCACCAACGAAGGTGTCGAGACCTATCAGTTCCCGGCGATGGCGATGGTCGGCATCGTCGTCGGCTTCATCGCCGTCATCGTCGCCAACTTCAAGCCGAACCTGGCGAAGATCCTCGGCCCGGTGTACGCCATCGGCTACGGCTTCGCCGTCGGCGCCATCTCGAAGGGCTACGAGACCTTCTACGACGGCATCGTCCTGCAGGCGGTGATGGCGACGGCGTCCGTGCTCGGCGTGATGCTCCTGCTCTACCGCACCCGGATCATCAAGGTCACCGACAAGTACCGCCGCATCGTCGTGTTCGCCACGATGGGCGTGATGGTGCTCTACCTCGCCTCGTGGGTGATGAGCATGTTCGGCGCCTCGCTGCCGTTCCTGAACGGCGACAACATGGCGATGAGCATCGCGTTCTCCGTCTTCGTGTGCGGTCTCGCCGCCTCGATGCTGGCCCTCGACTTCGACTTCATCGAGCGGGGCACCAAGGCCGGTCTCCCGCAGCAGTACGAGTGGGTGGCGGCCCTCGGGCTCGTCGTCACGCTGGTGTGGCTGTACCTCGAACTCCTCCGCCTCATCTCCTACCTGCGACAGTGACGCTTCGTCGGCGCTGATCCGACCGGTCGGCGGCCATGGAGCGAACCGAACCAACCGAACCACCCGACGGCGGCAGTCTCCTCGAGGCTGCCGCCGTCGGCGTTCTCGGCACGGCGGTGGCCGGTACCGCCGGGGCGCCGCTCGGGCTCCTGGTGCCGTTCGCGGTCGTCGGCGGCGTCAACGGCACGATCTGCGGCTGGCGGAGGATCTACGACTGGGGGTGCTCGACCGGATTGGTCGCGTTCGTGCTCGACTCGACGTGGGCGCTGCCGATGACGGCAGCCGGGCTGGTCTCGCAGGGGCTCGGGATCGTCCGTGGCCGTCCTGGCTACGACGACTCGCTCAGCCGGCGAGCCAACCGGCAGGTGTTCCGGCGGGGCTTCGTGCCGCGCCGCGGGTTCGCGATCACCGTCGGCAGCGTCATCAGCGGTGCCGGTGACACCTCGTCGCCCCGGCGGCGGCGCCTGGTGACCGACCACGAGGACGTCCACGTCTGGCAGGCACGCTGGTTCGGCCCGCTGTACCCGGTGGCGTACGGGGCGTGGATGGTGCTCGGTGGCGCGGCAGGAGTCGTGGTGTGGGCGCTGCGACGTCGATCCGAACGGTTCACCAAGGTCGTCGAGTCCTGCGCCTACTACCTCAACCCGTTCGAGTGGTGGGCCTACAGCCGTGACGATCATTGGCCGCCGTCGGGCAAGGTCGCCGGCCTCGGCTGGCGCCGTCCCATCGTGCGCCCCCTCGCTCAGCGCCGCTGACCGGGCCACCCCCACGTTTGCGGCGTGTGTGCGTTGGGCCGGGTCAACCGTTCCGCGCCGCGAACGTGGGTTG
Organism: Ilumatobacteraceae bacterium; assembly: GCA_041685755.1. GTDB lineage: Bacteria > Actinomycetota > Acidimicrobiia > Acidimicrobiales > Ilumatobacteraceae > Sva-07. Next base: position 14,030 of record JAWLFC010000039.1, on the reverse strand, counting down.
GTGTTTGCGGTGTGTGTGCGTTGGGCCGGGTCAACCGTTCCGCGCCGCGAACGTGGGTTGGTGTTTGCGG
>JAWLFC010000039.1:7178-13860 GCA_041685755.1 Ilumatobacteraceae bacterium | reverse complement strand
CAACCGTTCCGCGCCGCGAACGTGGGTTGGTGTTTGCGGTGTGTGTGCGTTGGGCCGGGTCAACCGTTCCGCGCCGCGAACGTGGGTTGGTGTTTGCGGTGTGTGTGCGTTGGGCCGGGTCAACCGTTCCGCGCCGCGAACGTGGGTTGGTGTTTGCGGCGTGTGTGCGTCGGGCCGGGTCAACCGTTCCGCGCTACAAACGTCGGTTGTGGGGCGGGGGTCAGGGGCTGGCGGTGGCGACCACGGCCGACCAGTCGAGGTCGTCGGCGGCCCACAGCTCGTCGAACGCCGCATCGACATCGTCGTGGAAGCCGAACCGGTTGCGGTGGTTGTAGCGCCACCGCTGCTGGTTGACCCGCACGCCGAGTCGTGCGAGTCGCCCGGTGCAGTACGTGTCCCACGCCGCGTTCTCCTGCAGGCCGAGGTCGACGTCGGCCGGCGCGTCGGCGAAGTCGGGGCGCAACCGGTCGCGTGCGCGCAGCAGCATCCGGCCCAGCGACTCACGAGCGTGGTCGGCGCTGAACGACATCGGATGCTGGCGGTCCTCGAGCGCCCCGCTCTCCGCATGGAGGACGATCGTCGCGCCGTCACCGTCGCCGTCGAGCTCCTCGGACAGCTTGGCCAGCGGAGTGGTCTCGTCGACCACCACGCGGATCGGGTTGGTGATGCCGATCATGGCGGCCAGGTCGGCGACCAGCGCGGCGATCTCGGTGGCGTCGTAGTGGACGAAGGAGAACTCCGTCGGTGTGACCGTCACCGTGGCGGTCGAGGTGTCGCTCATCGGTGTCAGGCCGGCGCGTCGGCGCCGACCTTCTCGCGGTAGGCGATCACGGCGGAGCGCCGCTCGGCGAGCGCCTGCGCGTCCATCTCGGAGATGGTCTGGACCTCGTCGTCGGTGAACCCGGCGAGTTCGCGGAATCGCTTGGCGAGGCTGAACGAGCTCTCGGGGCTCTCGCCACGAGCGCCACCGAAACTGAACAGCTTGTCGACGACCTGCTGGAACTCGAGCGCCTTGGTACGGCGCTCGGGATCGTTGGCCGTCACCTTGCGCAGCCAGTCGGAGCCCATCTTCACGTGGGTGACCTCGTCGGCGAGCATCCAGTCCTCGCAGAACTCGAGGTACGGGTCGCCGGCGATGTCGCCGAACTCCTTCATCTGGGTGAACACGTCGATGGCGAGGCCCTCGAGGGCGCGGTTGACCCCGGCGAGGCGCAGGATCGGGTCGTTCGAGCAGGCGGCTTCGAACAGCACGGTGTTCTCGGCGAACTCACCGAGTTCGGTGCCCATCCAGTCCGACAGTTTGGCGCTGATCTCGACGTGGCGAGCCTCGTCCCAGGCCTGGCGGGCCATGTCGAGCTTGAGCTCGAACGGGACCGTGTCGTTCGTGCCGTCGCCGGCGGCGAAGTCGTGGGCGGTGCGCCCAGCGCCCTCGAGCGCCTGGATCTCGCCGACCATGATCCCGTGCATGAGGCCGCGCGCCGCATCGGATGCGTCGTGGCGATCGGGCGTGAGGCGCTTGGTGGCACCGCGGCTCTTGGCCGAGGACTCCTTCAGTTCGATCGCCGTGCGCCCGTCCTTCATCCGCTCGGCCATGTTCGTCTGGACGAACCGCTCGTCGCGGGCGAGATCCTCTACCGGAAAGAACTGACGCATCAGGCGCCCCCTTCAGTCGTTGCCGTGCCGGACATGCTACTCGCGGTGCCGATGCTGTCGGGACCCGTGATGCCGCCGGCCTCCACCATCAGCGCTTCGAGGCGGGCCTGGTGGGCGGCGGCACGCTCGACGTGCTTCGGCGTGGTGATCAGCGACTGCAGCAGCATCTCGCCGTCGCGCCAGTCGTCGAACTCGTCCTGGAGGATGAAGTTGATCGAGCGGATCGTCGGCGCGTCGGTGATCTCGCTGGTGTTGTTGCGGTGGTAGGTGTACGCGGCGATGAACCGCGGGATCAGCACCCGATAGACGCCGACGAGCTTCTCGATCGTCAGCTCCGGCGCCTCGGGTTCGGTCATCGCGTCGACGAACCGCTCCATCGCCTCGTTCGCCGGCACCGTGAGGCGCTCGGGCTTCATCTCGCGCAACTCGGGCAGGCGCTTGTGCCAGAGATCGGCGTGCCAGGCGTGGTGGTAGCAGTGCGTCCCGAGGCGCATCTTGACGTCGAGTTCGGGCACCGTGGCGACCCAGCCGCCGAGCGCCTCGAACAGCTTCATCTCGGTCCACTTGTAGTTGCCGACGCGCCGGGCGGTCTCCTCGACGCTGAACGACCCCGGGATGTCGCGGCGGTCCCACGGCGCGAAGGGCGCCCGCGCGGTCGACTCGGTCTCGATCGTGTCCGTCATCGCGGCGACGCTAGTGAGAACGTGACGTCGAGCTTCCACCGGACAGCGATGAGCCAAGCGACCGGATTCCGGCGTTTCGCTCATCGCTCGGGAATCCGATCGGACCGCGATGAGCGAACTGACCGGATTCCGGCGCTTCGCTCATCGCTTGCGCTGTGGGATCAGGGGATGGGGCGGCCGGCGCGCCAGGCGGCTTCGGCGGCGCCGAGGTCGGTGGCGGGCTCGCCTCCGGCGATGTACTCCATCAGCATGTGGCGCCACGGCCCGTGGGCCTCGAGCTTGCCGAGGATCGCGCTGACCCCCCACACCACCCGATCGAGGATCACGAAGCTCGGCGGCATGTTCAACTGCTCGATGACCGGGCCGTGCGGGCCCTGCACGTCGAAGATCTTGGCGATCGTGTCGCGCATCCAGTCGCGGGTGAAGGTGAACTCGTCGGTCAGGTACGGGATGTACGGGCTCGACACGTAGTCGTACACCAGCACCGGATCGAGGCCGTGCCCATCGGGCAGGAACCCCGAGCGCACCATCTCGCGCACGAGCAGGTCGGGGTCGCGGTCGATGATGATCGCGTCGACCGACGGGCGTAGCGACTCCCACTCGCCCGGCGACCACCTCTTCACCAGGCCGTAGTCGAGGAACGTGACGCTGCCGTCGTGGTGGAACTTGTAGTTGCCCGGGTGGGGGTCGCCGTTGAAGATGCCGTGGCGCATGATCGCCCCCTGGGCGAAGCGCCAGATCACCTCGGCGGCGCGCTGCTTGGTCTCGTGCGACTCCGACGAGCGGAACTGGTCGAAGCTCATGCCGTCGATCCACTCGGTGGTCAACACCCGTCCGCTGCTCAACTCCGGTACGAGCTTGGGGATCCGCACCCACGGGTGCCCCTGGAACCGCGACTCGAACTCGGCGAGGTTGCCCGCCTCGATCGAGTAGTCGAGCTCCTCGCGCATCCGCTCACGCAGTTCGTCGACCAGGCCTTTCGCGTCGAGGCCCTTGAGCATCATCGACGAGAACATCGCGTACATCACCTCGGCGGCGTCGAGGTCACTCTCGATCGCCTCGTGGACGCCGGGATACTGCACCTTCACCGCCACGTCGCGGCCGTCGTGGGTGATCGCCCGGTGGACCTGGCCGATCGAGGCCGCGGCCACCGGCATGTCGGACCAGTCGAGGAACACCTTCTCCGGCGGCTTGCCGAAGTCACCCTTCACCACGTTGGCCGCGAGGGTCGGCGCCATCGGGGCGGCGTCGGCCTGCAACGTCGCGAGCGCCTCCTGCGCTTCGTCGGGGAGAGCTTCGAAGATGAACGAGATCAGCTGCCCCGCCTTCATCAGCACGCCCTTCATCTCGCCGAGTTCCTTGGCGACGTCCTCGGCGGTGCGGATCGCGAACTGGTCGTCGAGTTGCGCCCGGCGTTCCTCGGCCGAGCCGATGCCCCGCACCCTCGACATGGCGAAACGCGCCGAGTTGCGCGCCGACAGCTTCCACACCCGAGCCGAGCGGTTGAACCGGTTGGTCAGCGGCGACTCCTTGGCCTTCTGCGCCGCAGCGGCCAGACCGGCAGCGAGTGCGACGACCGATGCGAGCCCGGCGACGGCCTTCTTCTGCATCAGGCGCGCCGAGCGAGCGGGTTGCGGACGAGGACGTCGTCGGGGATCGGGCCGCCGGTCACCTCGTCGGTCCAGTAGGAGCCGTCGGCGAGACGATTCAGGGCGGCCTCGACCGCGGAGAGATCTCGTTCGACGGCATCGAGGTCGACGGCGTCGAGATCGACATCGTGGGAGGCCGCATCGGCAGACGTCGCCGCCGGCCCGGGGGTCGATTCGCCGGGAACGGCGTCGTGGGGTGCGTCGGTCACCCCGGCAACGGTAGTCGCCCCCGGCGACGGCAGCGGTGGCCGCCGCAGGTGAACTCTGGTTGAACGACCCGCGTGGTGATCGGGTCCGCCGGTGCTGCAGGCAATAGTGTCGGACCGTGCAGCGCAACGATCGTCGACAGCGATCGCGATGGGCGGAGTTCCCCCTGGCGGCGATGATGTTGGCGCCGTCGGCGCTGATCCTCGGTGTGTTCTTGCTGTATCCGCTCGGCCGGGCGGTCTGGCTCGGCCAGCAGCGATGCGACAACTTCGGTGGCAACTGCGTGTCGCAGGGGTTCGGGCAGTATCTCGACCTGTTCCGCAGCACCGAGTTCCAGAACGCGCTCGGCGTCACGTTCCGGTTCGCGCTGATCACCGTGCCGCTCGGTGTGATCTTCGGCGTCGGTCTGGCGGTGCTCGCCGACAAGTACCTGCGCGGCATCGGCGTGTTCCGGGCGGTGTTCTCCTCGACCGTCGCCACCTCGGTGGCGGTGGCCAGCCTGATGTGGCTGTTCCTGCTGCAGCCGTCGGTCGGGGCGCTCGCGAACGTCGGCTGGTTCAACTCGCTGTTCCCGTCGGTGAAGGATCCCGGGTGGCTGCAGGATCCCGACACGGCGCTGTGGGCGGTGGCGGCGTCGAGCGTGTGGGCCAACCTCGGCTTCACGTTCATCCTCATCACCGCCGGGCTGCAGTCGATCCCCCGCGACCTCCACGAGGCCGCGGCTGTCGACGGCGCCGGTGGTGTGCGTCGGTTCTGGTCGATCACGGTGCCGATGTTGAGCCCGACGCTGCTGTTCGTGGTGATCGTGTCGTCGACGCGGGCATTCCAGACCTACGGCGAGATCGACCTGCTCACCGGCGGCGGGCCGCAGCCCACCAACCCGACCACGACGATCCCGTACTTCATCTACGGCCAGAACTCGCCGATCCGCAACGACGCCGGCCTCCAGGCAGGGGCCGCGGTGTTGCTGTTCCTGATCCTGCTCGTGTTGTCGGGCCTGCAGCTCGCGGGGATCGGCAGGAGGGTGCACTATGGCGACTGACCTCGGCGACGAGGCGGCCATCGTGGCGGTCGTCGGCGATGACGCCCGGCGCCCGGCGAAGCGTTCCGGTGGGTCGTGGTCGGCGTTCGACGAACCGACCGGGATCCGCAGGGTCGGCCGTTACGCCCTGCTGCTGCTCGTCACGTTCATCGTCGTGTTCCCCGTCTACACCACGGTGATCGCGTCGTTGAAGCCGGGCGACGAGGTGCTCGCCAACCCGCTCGTTCCGACCGCGTTCACGCTCGACGTGCTCGTCGACGCCTGGAACGAGGGTCGACTCGGCCGCTACCTGTTCAACTCGTTCGTGGTGGCGGCGGTCGTCACCGTTGCCCAGGTCGTGACCTCGGTGCTCGCCGCCTACGCGTTCGCGATCCTCCGGTTCCCCGGCAAGCGCGTGCTGTTCCTGGTGTTCGTCGCCACGCTGCTCGTGCCGTTGGAGGCGACGCTCGTCGTCAACCGCGAGACGGTCGACTCGCTCGGGTGGCTCAACAGCTACCAGGGCCTGGCCGTGCCGTTCCTCGCCACGGCGTTCGGGGTGTTCCTGATGCGGCAGGTGTTCATGACCCTGCCGCGAGATCTGCGTGACGCCGCGGCGATCGACGGGGTCGGCCACCTCGGTTTCCTGCGTCATGTGGCGGTGCCGCTCGTGCGTCCGACGATCGGTGCGCTGGCGTTGTTCAGCTTCCTCGGCACGTGGAACCAGTACCTGTGGCCGAACCTGGTGGTCAACGAGGCCGACATGAACACCGTGCAGAGCGGGTTGCGACTGCTGGCGCGGTCGAGCCTGTCGGAGCCGAACCTCGTGATGGCCGGCACGGTGATCGCCGCCATCCCGATCTTCGCTGCCCTGTTCCTGTTCCAACGTCAACTCGTTCGCGGACTCACCGCGGGCGCCGTGAAAGGATGATTGCGATGCTCACCCGATCCCCCCGCCGGCGATCCTCGCTCGTACGTCTCGCCGGACTCACGGTGGCTGCTGCCGCTGTGGCTGCGGCGTGCTCGTCCGGCGACTCGGCGCTCGTCATCGACCAGGACGAGACGACCGACCCGCCCGCGGCCACCACCGACGACGGCGCGCCCGACGACACCGGGCCCGCCGAGACCGCGGTGGCGTCCACGACCACCCAGGCCCCGCTGGCGCAGTTCCCCGACTGCCCGACCGACGCCCTCGACGGTGCCGACGGCCCGGTCGAGATCACGTTCTGGCACGGGATGAACGACGTGCTCGAGGACTCGCTGATCGCGCTGACCGACACCTACAACGCCGGCCAGGACCGGGTGCGGGTCGTGCTCCAGAACCAGACGGGGTACAACGAGACCATCGACCAGTTCACCCAGTCGAGCCCGTCGAGCCGACCGGTGCTGGTGCAGTTCCCCGAGTACACGCTGCAGTCGTTCGCCCAGTCCGACACGCTCGTGCCGATCGAGGCGTGCATCGAGTCGAGCGG
>JAWLFC010000039.1:0-7078 GCA_041685755.1 Ilumatobacteraceae bacterium | reverse complement strand
ATGACCATCGGCACGTCGGCTGCCCTCGGCGGCGTGATCGACGCGATCGGCGGCGGCCTGGCACCCGGGCTGACCACCGCCGACGTCGGCATCGGTCCGATGCCGGGTCCGAGCGACACCCCGGCGGTGCAGGTCGGCGGCGCCTCGCTGTGGATCACCGCCGACAAGGATCCCGAGCAGACCTCGGCGGCGTGGGACTACATCACCTTCCTCGTCGGCGCCCAGTCGCAGTCGGAGTGGGCGGCGACCACCGGCTACGTGCCGGTCCGCAGCGACGCGCTCGATCTCGATCCGGTGGCGACGACCTACGCCGAGGACCCGCGGTTCAAGGTCGCGTTCGATCAGTTGATCGGCAGCGTCGAGGGGGCCGCGTCTCTGGCCCCGGTGCTCGGTCCGCAGCGCGAGGTGCGCGTGGCCACGGCGAACGCCACCGCGGCGATCTTCGGTGGTGCCGACGTGGCGACGGCGCTCAGCGACGCCGCCGCCCAGGCCAACGCCCTGATCGCCAGCTACAACCAACGCAACTAGCCCGCCTCCTGCCCGTCCGGACCCGACCCCGACGCGCACCCTGCCCGTCCGGACCCGACCCCGACGCGCCGGGGCTCGGTGGGGATCGGGCCGGTAGGGTCGGGCGCATGGCTACCGCATTTCCCCCGTTCGACGGTTCCGCGCCCAAGCAGCAGGACTTCTCCGAAGCGCCCGAGATGGGCATCGACCCCTCGAAGCGGTACACGGCGAAGTTGGACACCAGCCTCGGCGAGATCGTCATCGCCCTCGACGCCGTGAAGGCGCCGAAGACGGTCAACAACTTCGTCTTCCTGGCGCTCAACCACTACTACGACGGCGTGATCTTCCACCGGATCATCAACGGCTTCATGTGCCAGGGCGGCGACCCGACCGGCACCGGCCGCGGCGGCCCCGGGTACCGTTTCGAGGACGAGCTGCCCAAGCCGCGCGAGTACCAGATCGGCTCGGTGGCGATGGCCAACGCCGGCCCGAACACCAACGGCAGTCAGTTCTTCATCGTCTCGGGCCCGTCCGGCGTCGGCCTGCCCCCGCAGTACAGCTTGTTCGGTCAGGTCGTGAAGGGCCTCGACGTCGTCGACGAGATGCAGCGGGTTCCGACCGGTGGCGGCGACAAGCCGAAGACCGACGTGGTCATCAACTCCGTCGAGATCACCGTCGCCGACGACTGACGGTACGGTCGCCGCGTGGCGACCGCCGAGATCTCCCGGGCCGAAGCGCGCCGCATGGCCCTCGGCGCGCAGGGATTCACCGACCCCCGGCCGTCCGGTCGCGTCGACCGCCGCCATCTCCGGCGCGTCGTCGGCCGGATGGGGCTCGTCCAGATCGACTCGGTCAACGCGTTGGTGCGCAGCCAGGAGCTGCCGCTGTTCGCCCGGCTCGGCCCGCACCCGCGAACGCTGATCGACGACGCCACCCGCGACGGCGAGCTGTTCGAGTTCTGGGTGCACGAGGCCTGCCACGTGCCGATCGAGCTGTATCCCCTGCAGCGGTGGGCGATGGCGGCCCACCCGCGATGGGCGCGGCTGCGGGCGTGGGCGGCGGAGCGTCCCGGGCTGATCGAGCGGGTACTCGACCGCGTGCGCGCCGACGGGCCGATCGTGGCGAGCGACCTGGCGATGCGTGACCGTCCGAAGGGGTCGTGGTGGGACTGGGACGACGGCAAGCAGGCGCTCGAGCACCTGTTCCGCACCGGCGAGGTCGCGGCGCGGCGTCGACCGAACGACTTCGCCCGGTTGTACGACCTCCCCGAGCGCGTGATCCCCGCCGACGTGCTCGCGCTGCCCGGCCCGTCGGCGCCCGAGGCGAAGAAGGAGCTGCTCGTGCGGGCTGCCCGGCACCACGGGCTCGGCACGGCCGCCGACCTGACCGACTACCACCGCCTCTCGCACACCCGCGCCCTGCTGACGGAGCTGGTGGAGGAGGGACGGCTGATCCGAACGTCGGTCGAGGGATGGTCGCAGCCGGCGTTGCTGCACCCCGATGCCGTGGTGCCGCGCCGGGTGACGGCGCGGGCGTTGCTCAGCCCGTTCGATCCGGTCGTGTGGAACCGCGATCGGATCGAGCGGCTGTTCGGGTTCCGCTATCGCATCGAGATCTACGTCCCGGCGGCGAAGCGGCAGTACGGCTACTACGTGCTGCCGTTCCTGCTCGGCGATGAACTGGTCGCCCGAGTCGATCTGAAGGCCGACCGGGCCGCCGGGCGTCTGCTCGTGCAGGGCGCGTTCGGCGAGCCGGGTGTGGACGAGAGCGACGTGGCGGTGGAACTCGCCGCCGAGCTGGCGTCGATGGCCGAGTGGTTGGGCCTGGATGCCGGCGTCGAGGTGGTCGACCGCGGCGACCTGGCGCCGGCGTTGAGACGGGCGGTCAGCCCGGGCAGCCGCTCACGCTGAACTCGCCGCCGGGGATGTCGGCGAAGGTGACCGTGTACTCCTCGGCGTCGAGGGTCATCTGTGCCGCGGCCACCGAGTATCCCGCTCCGGTGGCCTGGAGGTTCAGGTCGACACCGGTGCTGGGCTCGAACTGGCCGGTGTAGTCGCCGGGCGGTAGGCCGTCGGCGACGGCGGTGACGACGGTGCCGCCGGTGTCGGCGTTGCAGTTGACGGCGACGACCATGTCGCCCCCTTCGGCGAAGATGATCTCGTCGTGGGAGTCGGCTTCGATGATGGCGTCGTTGTACGGGCTGCCGGTACCGCCCTCGGGTAGTTCGGGCTGGGCGTTGTCGTCGTCGCCGCACGCGGCGAGGGTCAGTGCGGCGACGGCGAGCGCGCCGAGCGCCCGGGTGATGGTGGAGGACATGCCCCTGACGGTATCAATCGTCGCCTCGCACCCGCAGGGCCCTTCGTCCCCCCGACCCCAGACGGGACGTTTGTGGCGAGGATTGGTTGACCCGGTCCAACCGGTGCGCGCCGCAAACGGGTTGGGACGTTTGTGGCGAGGATTGGTTGATCCGGTCCAACCGGTGCGCGCCGCAAACGGGTTGGGATGGGGTCAGGACGGCTGGGGGGCGGCCCAGCGGATGGCCTCGGTCGCCAGGTTGCCGGCGAGGCGGACGGTGACGTGCTCGGTGACCGGCAGCCACGGCAGCCGCAGCGGGAACCGGGTCCACGTCGGCATCAGCGCCACCGCGGCGGCCGCCATCACGCCGTACGCCGGGCGGGCGGCGAGCGGCAGCGGCGGTCGCAGCACGATCCAGCGGATCGCGTCGCGCGCCTCGGGCGTTGCTCGCAGCTCGGGCCGGTACGAGTCGATCCGCGCCCGCAGCGCTGCTTCGGAGTCGGGCGGGTCGGCGATGCCCAGCGCTCGCGCCACGACGGCGGTGTCGGCGACGTAGCAGTCGCGGTCGGCGCCGACCAGCGGTTCGGCGCCGTGGCGGTCGTGGGCGGCGAGGAAGCTGTCGATCTCGGCGATGTGGACCCACTCGAGGAGGTGGGGATCGTTCGCCTCGTACGGGCGGCCGTCCGGCGCCACGCCCACGACGCGCCGGTGCACCCGGTGGACGACGTCGACGGCCCGCTGCGCCTGCGATGCGGGCCCGAACGTCGTGGTGGCCACGTAGTCGGCGGTGCGTTGCAGGCGGCCCCACGGATCGTGGCGGTAGTCGGAGTGCTGGGCGACGCCGGCCATCGCCAGCGGGTGCATCGTCTGCAACATCAACGCCCGCAGCCCGCCGATGAACATCGAGGCGTCGGCGTGCACGGTGCGGATCGGGGCGTCGGCGTCGAACCAGCCTGGTTCATCCGACTCGAACAGCTCGGCGTGACGGGTCTCGGCATTCGGCCCGATGACACGTTCGCGGATCTGCTGGCCGAGCCAGGAGCGGACGTCGAGTGTCATTGTTCCATGCTGCCACGAGGCCGTGAGTACCATCCGAGCGTGCCCGAGGAAACCGATCCGGTCGACGACGCCACCGTCGCAGGGCCACTCGGTGACACCGGCCCGGTCGCCGCCGACGGCACCCGGTTCAACCGGCGTGCCACCGACCGCACCCTGCCCCGGTGGGCGATCCCGGCGATCATCATCTTCTGGATCGGCTACCTGCTGACCTTCGCCGCACTGCACGTGTTCCACCGGCTCTCGGCGCTGTTGGTCCTGATCCTGGCATCGATCTTCCTGTCGTTGGCGATCGAGCCCGGGGTCAACCGGCTCGCCGGTCGCGGCTGGCGGCGCGGCCGGGCCACGATCCTCATCCTGCTCGGCGTCCTCACGGCCTTCTTGATCTTCGTCGGTGCCGTCGGCACCCTCGTCGGTACCCAGCTGGCCGACCTGCTCCGGGAATCCGATGCGTACATCACCGACACGGTCGACTTCCTCAACGACAACTTCAACACCAACATCGACCCGCAGGACGTGATCGCCGACTTCAACGACCCGGACGGAAGAGTGCAGGAGTTCATCCGGTCGCAGAGCGACGAGGCGGTGCGGCTGTCGGTCACCGTCGTCGGGGTCATCTTCCAGGGCCTGACGGTGATGTTGTTCACCTATTACCTCGTCGCCGACGGCCCCCGGTTGCGCCGCTCGATCTGCTCGCGTCTCAACCCGGTCCGTCAGGCCCAGGTGCTGCAGGGCTGGGAGCTGGCGATCACCAAGACCGGCGGCTACCTCTACTCTCGGGCACTGCTGGCGCTGCTGTCGGCGTTCTTCCACTGGATCGTGTTCCAGTCGATCGGCACGCCGGCACCGGTCGCCCTGGCGCTCTGGGTGGGCCTGATCAGCCAGTTCCTGCCGGTGGTCGGCACGTATCTCGCCGGGGTGCTGCCGGTGCTGTTGACCCTGCTCGACTCGCCGCTGAACGCACTGATCGTGGTCAGCTTCATCGTCGTCTACCAGCAGATCGAGAACTACTTCTTCGCGCCCCGTATCACCGCCCGCACGATGGAGTTGCACCCGGCGGTCGCTTTCGGCGCCGCGCTCGGCGGAGCGTCGTTGCTCGGCTTCGTCGGGGCGCTGCTGGCCCTGCCGGCGGCGGCGATGTTCCAGGCGATCGTCAGCGAGTGGGGACCGCGCTACGACGTCGCCGATACGAGGCTCACGGCGATTCCGCCGCCGCGCAGCGCCCGGCCGACGGCCGGCACCGAGCCGCCGGATCCGGCGTGACGCGCTTCGACGACGCGTTCGCCCCGATCGCCGTGGCGACGCGCAGCGGGTTCGACGAGTCGCTCCACGACGGCGCCGGAGTGGCGATCGCGCCTGGTGGTGAGGTGATCGCGTCGGTCGGCGATCCGGACGTCGTCGTGTACCCGCGGTCGTGTCTGAAGCCGATGCAGGCGCAGGCGATGGTCGATCTCGGCCTCGACGTGCCCGACGAGCAGCTGGCCGTCGCCTGCGCGAGCCACGACGCGACGCCGGCACATCTCGAGGCAGTGAGGGCGCTGCTCGCCGCGCACGGTCTCGGCGAGGAGCACCTCCGCAACACGCCGGCGCGCCCGTACGGCGATGCTGGTTCGTCGGTGGCGCCGTCGTCGATCCTGCACAACTGTTCGGGCAAGCACGCGGCGATGCTCGCCACGTGTGTGGTCAACGGCTGGCCGACGGCCGACTATCTCGAGCCCGACCACCCGGTGCAGCGGGCGATCGTCGCCTCGTTCGGGGCGCTCGGTTGCATCGTCCACCACGTCGGCGTCGACGGCTGTGGGGCGCCGACGCACGCGATCGGGCTGAGCGCCCTCGCCGGCGCGTTCGCGGCGTTGGCGTCGAACGGCTCGGCGGTCGCCCGGGCGATGCGGGCGCACCCCGTGATGGTCGCCGGCGACGAGCGTGACGTGACGCTGTGGATGCAGGCCGTCGACGGCCTGATGGCCAAGGAGGGCGCCGCCGGGGTGATGGCGATGGGGCTCGCCGATGGCAGGGCCGCTGCGTTCAAGATCGCCGACGGGTCCGATCCGGCGCGCCGGGCGGTCACCACACGGGTGCTGGGCGTGCTCGGGGTCGACGTCGACGCAGCGGTCGCCGAGCGCGTGAGGGTGCCCGTCCTGGGCCACGGTCGTGTGGTGGGCAGCCTCGATGCGCTGGACTGGACGTCGTGGAGTTCCTGACGCTCGAGCGTGACTCGTTCACCTACGGCACGTCGCAACCGGTGGCGCCGCTCGTGCGCCGGGTGATCGCCGAGAACCCGTCGAAGTTCACCTACCACGGCACCGGCACCTACATCGTGGGGCGTGATGGTGGCGACGTCGCCGTGATCGATCCCGGGCCGCGGCTCGACAGCCATCGCGATGCGCTCGCGGCCGCCCTGCGCGGCAGCACCGTGCGGGCGATCCTCGTGACGCACTGCCACGCCGATCACTCGCCACTGGCGGCGTGGCTGGCGGCGGAGTCGGGGGCGCCGACGATCGCGTTCGGCCCGCACGGCGACGACTCGTGGGACATCGGCACCGATCCCGTCGTCGACGACGCCGAGACGGTCGAGGAGGCGGATTCGGGTGGCGGCACCGAGCCGGTCGTCGAGGAGTCGACCGACCGCGACTTCGTGCCCGACGTCGTGGCGCCGACCGGCGACGTGGTCGCCGCGGCCGACGGCTGGACGATGACATCGCTGCACACGCCGGGCCACACGTCGAACCACACCTGCTTCACACTCGACGACGGCACGACGCGCACGTTGTTCACGGGCGACCACGTGATGGGCTGGAGCACCACGGTCGTGTCGCCGCCCGACGGCGACATGGCGGCGTACCTCGAATCGCTGCGGGTGGTGGCGGGGCGTCACGACGACGTCGCCATCCCGACGCACGGTCCGCCCATCGCCGACCCCTCGGTGTTCGTGGAGGCACTGATCGAGCATCGGCTCCAGCGCGAGGCCCAGGTGCTCGACGCCGTGCGCAACGGCCTCGACACGATCCCGACGATGGTCGAGGTGCTCTACGCCGCCGTGCGCCGGGAGCTGCACAAGCCGGCGCGCCGCAGCGTCCTCGCCCATCTCGTCAAGCTCGTCGACGACGGCCTCGTCGTCACCGACACCACCCTGCCGAGACTCGACTCCACCTACCACCCCGCCTGAACTGTCACATCAGACCCGGCACGATGTGACAGTTGCGGTGTGACAGTTGCGGTG
>JAWLFC010000152.1:0-5960 GCA_041685755.1 Ilumatobacteraceae bacterium | reverse complement strand
GGTTTCGAGCTCGGAACCGACATCGGCGGATCGATCCGCATCCCGGCAGCCTTCACCGGCATCTGCGGTCACAAGCCGAGCTACGGCCTCGTCCCGTGCGGTGGCTACATCGACCGCGTCGACCACGGGCGCACGGAGCCCGACATCAACGTGCACGGCCCGCTCGCCCGATCGGTCGACGACCTCGAGGTCCTGATGGACATCCTCGCCGCACCCCGCCCCGACCGGGCCGTTGCGGTCACCCACCGGATCCCCCCGGCGCGCCACCAGCGCATCGAGGATCACCGCATCGCCGTGTGGGCCGACCACACCGACTGCCCGTCGTCGGCCGACACGCACGAGGCGGTCGAGTCCGCCGGCGACGTGCTCGCGGCACTCGGCGCCCAGGTCGACCGCACCGCCCGGCCCGACCTCGACGCCACTGCGGCGGCCGCACTCGGTCTCTGGCTCGTGGCGGCCGCCACCTCGCCGTCGCTGACCGACGACGAGTACGGCTTCTACACGATGTTGGCCAACAGCCCGGACACGTCCGAGGAGATCCGGCGAGCGGTCAGCTCGTTCACCGCCACCCCGAGGGAGTGGTTCGCTGCCGACGACCAGCGTGCTCGCGTCCGCGACGCGTGGCGAGCGTTCTTCGGTGACGTCGATGCGCTCGTCTGCCCCGTGACCGTCACCCCACCGTTCCTCCACCTGCAGGAGGGCAACATCACGAGCCGGACCCTGCCCATCGACGGCGCCGGTCGGCCCTACACCGACCTGCTGCACTGGACGGCCCTGATCGGGATGGCGTATCTCCCGGCGACCGTCGTCCCGGTCGCAACGACCGCCGACGGCCTCCCCGTCGGGGTGCAGATCGTCGGCCCGTACATGGAGGACCGCACCCCACTCGCCGTCGCCCGGGCACTGCGGGACGAACTCGGGCCGATCACGTTCCCCGAGGCGCCCGTCACCGCCGATTGATCGCCCCCGCTTTCGCGGTCAGATGGTGGACCAGCACGACCTGGGCCGGGGCGGCGATGACGGTGTTCGCGACGTTGGAGACCGTCTGCGCGACGACCAGCACGACGAGCCACGTGACGAACCCGAACGACAGACCGAACGAGTTGAACAGGCTGAACGGCACGCTCACGGCACCGGCGACGAGCGACGCCAACAGCAGCCGACCGACCGTGGCCCAGTAGTGCCCGTCGGTCAGCTCCCAGCTCCGCCGGAGGCCGAGGCGCCATCCGCCGATCGCCGCCAGCACCACCGTCAGCGCCAGCCTGCCGAGCAGCCATGCCAGCACGACGATGGCGGCGAGCGCACCGAACACCGCCGCCACGGCGACGGCGGCACCGCCGGCGTCGAGGGCGAGGGTCGCCACCAGCGGGAGGAACGCCACGGCGAGAACACTCAGTCCGATCGCCGCCAGCGCCACGAACGCGGCGATCACGGCGGGCACACGCCGCAACGCGTCGGCGCTGTCGTCGAGACGCGACACCTCACCCACCGCCCCCGATGGCACCCGGTGGGCCACCCGGGCGCAGATCGCCAGCGCCCACGCACCGGCGATGACGGCGATGACGCCCAGCGCGACGAGCCAGGGCACGGCAGAGACGGCGATGTCGCCGGCCAGGTCGCGAACGCGGTCCCATTCGGCATCGGTCAGCTCGACGGTCGTGGCGCTGCCACCGAACAGGTCGTCGAACT
The DNA here is from genome assembly GCA_041685755.1 of Ilumatobacteraceae bacterium. Taxonomy (GTDB): domain Bacteria; phylum Actinomycetota; class Acidimicrobiia; order Acidimicrobiales; family Ilumatobacteraceae; genus Sva-07. Next base: position 4,271 of record JAWLFC010000152.1, on the reverse strand, counting down.
GCAACAGCGAGCGGATCTCACGGCCCCGGCCACTGGTGAACACCGCCACGGCGAACACGCCGAACAGCCCGGTCGTCAACCCGACGACCACGAGCACGAGCAGGCCGACGCGAACCACCACCGCCTTGACGGCCGCCACGGAGTCGTCGAACCACGCCGAGACCGAGTGCGGATCGCGTCCGGGCTGCTCGGCAGCCATCGGCGCCGTCATGTCGGTCCAGCGCAGTCCGTCCCACCATCGCCACGACCACGGCTGCTCGGGGTCGGGGTACCAGTCGGCCGGCGGCATCATCGGCGGTCCGGCCGGCGTCGCCGTCGACGGCGGAACTGCCGGCTCGGTCATCAGTCCTGCTCCTGGCGGAACCCGACCGGTGCCGGTCCGCTCCAGTGGTGGCGCTCGAGCAACTCGAGCTCCCGTCGTCGCATGATCGCGGTCTGCCCGGGTTCGCCGTGGTCGTGGCCGAGCACGTGGAGGATGCCGTGCACCACCAGCAGGGCGATCTCGTCGTCGAACGTCCCGGCGTGGTCGGCGAACTGCTCCGCGGCGACCGCCGGGCAGATCACGACGTCGCCGAGCAACGTCGGCACACCGGGCGTCGGTTCGTCGTCGAGGGGAAACGACAGCACGTCGGTCGGACCGACCTTGCCCATGTGCTCGGCGTTCAGCGCCGTCATCTCCGCCACGTCGACGAACGTCAGGGTCAGCTCACCGTCGGCGCCCTCGTCGGCGAGAACTGCTCCGGCGAGATCACCCCACCGATCGCCGTCGATGGCGGGAGGTTCGTTCGGCGCCCGCTCGTCGGCGACGACGACGGTCACGGGGTGGTGACCCGCTCGCCTTGTTGTTCGTAGGCGGCGACGATGTCGGCGACGATCTTGTGGCGCACGACGTCGGCGCCCGACAGCCGCACGAATGCGAGGCCGTCGATGCCCGCGAGCGTCTTCTCGAGACCGGCGAGGCCGCTCTTGCCGTGGGGGACGTCGACCTGGGTGGTGTCGCCGGTGACGACGACGCGCGAGCCGAACCCGATCCGGGTCAGGAACATCTTCATCTGCTCGGGCGTCGCGTTCTGGGCCTCGTCGAGGATGATGAAGCTGCCGTTGAGCGTGCGGCCACGCATGAACGCCAGGGGCGCCACCTCGACGACCTGGCGCTCGAGCAGGCGTTGGACGGCGTCGGGGTCGAGCATGTCGTACAGGGCGTCGTAGAGGGGACGCAGGTACGGATCGATCTTCGCCATCAGGTCGCCGGGAAGGAACCCGAGGCGCTCGCCGGCCTCGACGGCGGGTCGGGTGAGGATGATCCGCTGCACCTCCTTGGCCTGCAGCGCCCGGACCGCCATGGCGACGGCCAGCCACGACTTGCCGGTGCCGGCCGGGCCGAGCCCGAAGGTGATCACGTTGTCGGCGATGGCGTCGACGTAGCGCTTCTGCCCTGCGGTCTTCGGCTTGACCTGGCGGCCCTTGGCCCCGCGCAGCACCTGGTGCGTCAGGATCTCGCTCGGTCGCTCGCTCGCGGCGACCATGGCGACGACGCGGTCGAGGGTCGCCTCGTCGAGTTGCTGGCCGCTCTGCAGGAGCGTCGACAGCTCCTCGAACAGCCGGGCGACGCCGACCACCTCGGCGCTGTCGTCGCCGGAGATCCGCACCTCGTTGCCCCGAACGCTGATGCGCACCGCCGGGAACTGCTGCTCGATACGCCGCAGGTGTTCGTCACGGGGCCCGACGAGGGCGGTCATGACGTGGGTGCCGGGGACGACGACGGTCGTGGTGGAGGTGCTCGTGGTCATGCGGTGTGGGAGCGACACGAGCACGCAGGTGCCGAGTTGCTGGTGGTCAGGTTACTGCCCTGCACCCGGGGCCCCGCAACGGGTTCCCCTGGCGCCAGCCGGCGCCGACCGGCCACTACCGTCGTCGGCCATGCTCCCCCGACTCGCCACTGCCGCCGTCTGTGCTGCGGCGCTGCTGGCCACGACCGCATCGTCGACGGTCACCTCAGCCCAGGATGCCGGCCTGCGGGCGGCAGCCGACGCCAACGACTTCGACCTGGGCGCTGCGGTCACCTCCGATGAGCTCGCCACCGACGATGCTCTGGGTCAGCTGCTGATCGACAACGTCAACATGCTCTCGAGCGTCGATCAGTTCGACATGGCCGTGGTCCAGCCGGAGCCGGGGGTGTTCGATTTCAGCCGTTCCGACGCACTCGTCGACTTCGCGGCCGACAACGACATGACCGTCCGGGCCCACGGCGTGATCAGTCGCGGCGGTCTGCCCGCCTGGGTCGTCGACGGCTCGTGGACACCCGAGACGCTGACCGAGGTGCTCCGAACCCACGTCGACGAGGTCGTGGGGCGATATGCCGAACGCAACCCCGGCGTCGTCACGCAGTGGGACGTCGTCGACGAGGCCTTCCTCCCCGACGGCAGCCGACGGCCCACCGTCTGGCAGCAGGTGATCGGCGACGAGCACCTCCGTGTCGCGTTCGAGACGGCCCGTGTCGCCGACCCCGACGCACTGCTGTTCTACGACGACTTCTACGACGACCTCGCCGTCACCCAGGACGCCGTTGCCGTCGGCGCCGCCATCGTCCCGGGCGCCACGGCGGAGCGTTCGACCTGCGACGCCGTCCCGAAGTGCGTCGGGGTCGAGGCGGCCGTCAGCGGGCTCGTCGACGCCGGCGTACCGATCGACGGCATCGGACTACAGGCCCACCTGTTGTCGCCCGACCCGCTCGACTTCTCGCAGTTCTCGGCGTGGATCGAAGGACTCGGGCTGCGCTGGGCGGTCACCGAGTTCGACGTGCCCGTGCCGGCCACCGAGGTCGCCGACGCCGACGTGCTCGCCTTCCAGGCCACCACCTACGCCGACGCACTCGCCGCCTGCGTGGGCGCTCCCGGATGCGACACGTTCGTCACCTGGGGCATCACCGACCGGCTTCCGCCGACACCCGGAACCACCGGGGGCGCGTTCGCCGGCGGTCTGTGGTTCGACGACGCCGACGCCGCGAAGCCGGCCTTCGACGCCATGGCCGAGGTGTTCGCCGAGGCGTTGCCGGGGCCGGCGCCGGCGCCGACGACCTCGGCGACATCGCCCTCCGACACGACGGCACCACCGACGACCGATGCCTCGCCGTCGCCCGAGTCCGACGACTCCAGCACTGCGCCGACGGCGCTCGTGGCCGCGGCCGTGGCCCTCGCCGCCGTCGTCGTCGTCCTGGCGCTGCTCCGTCGCCGCCCCCGCCCGTCCTGACCGATTCTCGTGAACGAGGTGCGGCCCACATGCGCGTCTCGTTCACGAGTTGGGGGCGCGAAGCGGCCCCTCCGCCTGCATCGCTGCAGGTCAGAGGGGCCGCCACTGGAGGCGACGCCGAGAATCGAACTCGGGTACACGGCTTTGCAGGCCGTTGCCTAAACCACTCGGCCACGTCGCCAGTGAGGTGCCGAGGATAGCGGGGCCCGACCCCGAACGGGAGACCGGTTCAGACCGGATGCCGGGCGTACCAGGCCGCAAGGCGGGCGAGGCCCTCGTCGATCGAGACCGTCGGGGTCCAGCCGAGGTCGTCGCGGGCCGGGCGGGGATCGAACCAGTGGGCGGTACCGAGCTGCTCGGCGAGGAACTGCGTCAACGGCGGCTCCTCGCCGCGCCGCACCAGCGGCCACACCCGCTCGACGACGGCGCCGACGGCCCGACCGGCGCGCAGCGACACGTCACGAGGAGCGAACGCCACACCGGCTGCATCGCAGATCCCTTCGACGAGCTCGCGGATCATGCGGGGCTCGCCGTTGGAGATCACGTAGGCCCGGCCCGAACAGGTTGCTCCGGGACCGACGGCATCGAGTGCGGCGACCATCGCGTCGACGGCGTTGTCGATGTAGGTCGTGTCGACGAGCGCACGTCCCCCACCGACGAGCGCCAGACGACCGGACCTCGCCCGCTCGACGATGCGCCCGACGAGCTGGGTGTCGCCCGGCCCCCAGACGAGGTGTGGCCGCACCGCGACCACGCCGAGCCCGCTCGACGCGGCCTCGAGCGCGTGGAGTTCGGCCATGGCCTTCGACTCCGGATACCAGGCCCGGCGCCGGCCGAGCACCGGTTGGTCGGCACGGCCACCGACGATCGGTTCACCGCCGTGGGCAACCGACGGCGACGACACGTGCACGACGCGGCCGACACCGTGACGCACCGCCGCGGCCAGCACGTTGGCGGTGCCGTCGACGTTGACCGAGCGGTACTCCTCCCACGGACCGGTCACACCGACCTTGGCGGCGAGG
>JAWLFC010000038.1:0-24201 GCA_041685755.1 Ilumatobacteraceae bacterium | reverse complement strand
AGGACCAGATCCGCCCCGAAGCCCGCCAGGCAGTCGACGAGCTGCGCGCCCGCGGCCTGCGCGTCGCCATGATCACCGGAGACGACCGCCAGGTCGCCGACGCCGTCGGCCGCGACCTGGGCCTCGACGAGGTCTTCGCCGAGGTGTTGCCCGAGGACAAGTCGGCCAAGGTCGCCGAACCGCAAGAACGTGGGCTCCGCGTGGCCATGGTCGGCGACGGTGTCAATGATGCGCCCGCTCTCGCCCGAGCCGACGTCGGCATCGCCATCGGCGCCGGAACCGACGTCGCCATCGAATCCGCCGGGCTCATCCTCGCCAGCTCGGACCCCCGTGGCGTGGTGGCCATCATCCGCCTCGCCCAGGCCACCTACCGCAAGTCGGTCCAGAACCTGGTGTGGGCGGCGGGTTACAACGCATTCGCCATTCCCCTCGCCGCCGGCGTGCTCGTCGGGGTCGGATTCGTCCTCTCCCCCGCCGTCGGCGCCATCCTCATGAGCCTCTCCACCATCATCGTCGCACTCAACGCCCAACTCCTGCGCCGCCTCGACCTCCACCCCGAGAAGTGAACGCCCCCGCACGTCGTGTCACCCGCAAGCGGAACGCTGCGTAGGTGAGTGCCGTGGCGCCCACGATGACGATGGCGATTCGCACTGCGCCGACCGACTCGGTGACGAGGCTGAAGCGGGTCTGCAAGTCGAGCCCGAACTCGACGAGCGGATCATCCTGGAGATCACCGCCGTACACCTGGAGTTCATGGCGGCCGTACCAGATGGCGTAGCCACCCGACACCGCGAGCAACACGCCGGCCAGGCGCGGCGCCCATCGCGACATCGACCGCAGCGTTCCGACGAGCGAGTCGTGGGCAAGTGCGGCGGAGACGCTGAGGGCCAGAATGATCACGCCCATCCCGAGGGCGTAGGTCGCGTAGGTGACGATCCCACCCACGAACGATCGCTGCATTGCGAAGCCCGTTACAGCGAGAAACGGACCAAGGGTGCACGACAGCGACACCATCGCGTAGGTGAAGCCGAAACCGACCATGCCGACCGCGGTGCGGCCCGTGGCGATGGCCGGCTCCTGGAACGGCAGCCGGGGCTTCCACCCGGCGAGTGCTGCCAGGCCGACGACGAGCATCACGGCGCCGATGGCGATCGTGAGCCACGGCATTCGTTCGCGCAACCACCCCGACGCCGCGTCGAACGCGACTCCGACCACCAGGAAAGTGATCGCGAAACCGACGGAAACTGCCGCAGAGACGAAAACCGCTCGGGTGATGCGGCGATGCGGCGTCAGTTCCGAGTCGTCAGTGGCCACGAACGATGCGACGTACGCCGGCAGCAGGGCGAAGCCGCACGGATTGATGCTCGCCACCATGCCGGCGGTGAAGGCCAGTGCCAGCGGGGCCTCAAAGACCAACAGTCCGACCTCCTCCGGATGAGGCCACAGCGTGTCGCCGTCCGCACACGATCTCTGACACCATGTCGTAGACGCTATCGACACCGTCGCTCCCCGTGTCGAGCGCGAGCCCGATACCAGCCACTCAGCGTGAGAGACGATACAGCTCGGCATCTCCGACACGACGTCGTAGCCTCGGGCTTCGATGACACCGACAACGAGAGCGAACCACACCACCCCGGCGACGTCGAGCGATGAGCAGAGCTCGACGACACGGGCCCGGACGAGGGCAGCGTTCCCATCCGCCGCGATCACCGGTCTGTTGGTGCTGTTCGCCGCATCGTGCAGCGATGAGCCGCCCGCCGACACCGCCTCGTCGAGCGCGCGCGGTGCCGAACTCTATGCGGCGAACTGTGCGTCGTGTCACGGCAACGATCTGCGAGGAACGGATCGCGGGCCGTCGCAGTTGTCGATCGTCTACGAACCGTCGCATCACCCCGACGACAGCTACCGCTCGGCGATCGAGAACGGGGTCCGCCAACACCACTGGGGATTCGGGAACATGCCCCCCATTTCGGGCCTGGACGACGCCGACGTCGACGAGATCATCGCGTTCATCCGCGCCGAACAAGAGCGCCAGGGCTTCGAGCCGTACGAGCGACCCTGACCCCGAACATTCGGCCACCGATTGCGGCGGTGGTGCCCCGACACTTCGCGGAGGCACCGTTCGATCGTCGGGGCGGCTAGCCAGTCGTCGTGGTCGTCGACGATGCTGCTGCGCCCTGGAGCTGGCCGGAGGGTGCTGTGGTCGGCGTCGGAGCAGTCGTGGTCGTGGTGGGAGGCACTGTGGTGGTGGTTGTGGTCGTGGTCGTCGTGGTGGTTGTCGGTGGCACCCAGTTCGGGTCGGGGTAATCGAAGATCATCGGCTGCGCACCGTAGGTCTCGGGTTCCTCGACGCCGTCGAACACGTAGATCATGTCGTTGATCTCGATCAGATCAGGCAGGTAGTCGGCGATGTGCATCGGGTGGCGCACACAGCCGCGCGACGCCGGGTACGCCGGCACATTGCTCGCCCCGTGGATGGCAATGCCGTAGTTGAAGTAGACGGGCTTGTACAGGCGTCCGAGTTTCGCGTTGCGCCAACCGTCGATCTTGCGTTCGAAGTGGTAGACCCCGCCCGGGGTGATCGAGATGCCGCAGATTCCCTGCTCCTCGGTCGTGCCGTCGTCGAGATCGATCTCGACGACGTCGCACCACTCGACCCCGGCGCCCGAGGAGACGTGGCTGATGACCCGAGCGTCGCCGTCCTCGAACAGCACCGAGACCTGTTCGGGCAGGTACACCTCCATGTGCGTCCCGCCGGGCGTGCGTCGCGGCGCCACCCGGAACTCGGAGTTCAGCTGCTCCCAGATCTCCGGTGTCACGATGCCGCGCATGTCATCGCGAGGGGTTCCGACGACCAACTTCTCGAACGCCCACACGGCACTCAGCGTTTGTTCGCCGAAGATCCCGTCGACCGGGCCGGGATCGAATCCACGGACGGCCAGGGTCGATTGCAGCCGTTCGACATCGAGGCCGACCATTCCCCGGCCGAGGCTCTGGGCGAGCGGTGCGACCGTGGTCGTCGGCGAGGCGACAGGGAGCGTCGTCGCCGTCGGAGCAACCGGCGCAGTCGTCGACGTCGCCACCGTCGTCGACGTCACAGACGCAGACTCTCCGCGTCCCGCCGAATCCTGAGTCGCGTAGGACCAGTACCCGAACGTCGATGCTGCAGCCGCCCCGGCGAAGATGAAATGGCGGCGGGTCAGCACGGGTTCCGCACCCGGGTCGTCCTGGCGCGGGCGTGGGGCGCGTGTTCGCTTGTTGCTGCGGCGGCGTTCCACTGCATCGATACTACGGAACGTCGTAATTGACGTCCCGTTGAGGCACCGAATTTCGCAAGAGTTCTGCACCGACCGACTCGATGAACATCGCGGCACAGCAGGCCGAGTTCGAACAGATGCGCGAGTTGCTCGGGAGCTGAAGTCGCACCACACGACGGCGGCATCCCGCCACGGCCCGAGCAGTTATCGTCGGCTCCTGAGATGGAGACACAACGGAGATGACCCGCCGACCCGACGGAAGCCTGGAGGCCGATGTGATGGCCGCACTGTGGGCGCTCGATCGCCCGGCGTCACCCAGCGATGTGATGGCCGAGATGCAGACCGATCTGGCCTACACCAGCGTGGCGACGGTGCTCGGGCGCCTGTGCGACAAGGGGCTGGTCGAACGGCAGCGCCAGGGTCGGGCCTTTGCCTATCGGGCATCTCAGACCGAGGCCGAGGTCACCGCTCGCAAGATCCACTCGTTGCTGGACGCGACCACCGATCGCAAGTCTGCACTTGCCGGGTTCGCCAGCGGGCTCGACCCCGAAGATGCGGCCAGCCTGGCTGCGTTGCTCAGCGAGAACGAGTGATTCACTTCGTTGCGCTGCCGCTGATCGTTGCGTTTGCGACGACGCTCGTCGGTGGCCGCGTCCTCGACCGGCTCTCGCCGGCTGCGGCGGCAAGGATCAACGCAACTCTGCTCGTCGCCGTCCTGGTCGCGGCCGTGCCGACGTTCTGGGCCCTCGCAGTCAGCGGACTCGCCCATCTCGGCCTGCAGAGTTCGCTGTCCGGCTGGGCGGTGCACGTGCTGCCCGAGCTGCCAATCGTCAGCGCAGTGATCGGATCAGCCGCAGTCGGGATCGCCGTGGTCGGCTTCGTGCGGGTCGGAAGCGTGCTCGCGACCCATCGGCGTCTGCGCTGCAACGAGCGCTGTGATTTCCGCATCGTCGAGACGAGCGGAGTGTTCGCCTACACGCTTCCGGGCCCCGCCGGCACGATCGCGATCTCGAGGGGCCTGCGTCAGCGCCTCAACGAGGCCGAATTCGACGTCGTGCTCGCCCACGAGCACTCCCACGCCCGCCACCGCCACGACCGCTTTCTGCTCCTCGCACTCGTCGTCGACGCCGCAGTCCCCCTGATACGGCCCGCAACCCACCAGCTCCGGTTCCACTTGGAACGCTGGGCCGACGAAGACGCAGTACGCGCGACCCGAGCAGATCGACGCCTCGCAGCCCGCACCATCGCCAAGGTTGCGCTGGCCAGCACGACCGCTCCGGCAGTCATGGGAATCGCCACGCACGGAGTAGCCGCCAGAGCCGAAGCTCTCGTGAATCCCCCTGCCCCCGCAGGCGTAGCTCGACGGCTACTCACCGGCACCGTCATCGCGGCAACCGTGGCGTTGTCGCTCACCCAGCTGCATCACACCATCGGCTTCACGTTCCACGCAATGTGAACAGCTCGGGTCACCCGCCGGCGTCGAACCCATGACGAACGCCCCGGGAGAACAACGTCGTAGCCGCTACGGCCGACGAGCAACCATCTCGCGCCAGACTCCCCACCGGCGAACCTCGATGACGTCGAGTCCGGCTGCGGCGACATTGAGTTCGGTCCGGCGGTTGATGTCAGGACCCAACAATCGGCGCACCAACGGCGACAAGAGATCCGCCAGCCATCCCAGCACCGCAGTGCGAGGACGTACATGCTCCAGCAACAACACCCGGCCGTCACCACGAACCACTCGGCCCACCTCCCGCAGCCCGGCGACCGGGTCGGCAACCGAGCAGAACACACACGTCGCCGTCACCGTGTCGAACGCATCGTCCTCGAACGGCAACGCCTGAACGTCGGCGAGCTCGAGGACGATCTTGCGATCCAGACCGTCCGCTACACGTCTCGCGCGCGAGAGCATCTGCCGCGACACGTCGATGCCCACGAGCTCCACGGCCGGCGGGTAGAGATCGAGATTCCTGCCCGTTCCCACCCCGACCTCGAGCGTTCGTCCCGAAGCCCGGGCGAGCAGTCGCTTGCGTCGCCGCCGCACCCCGAGGAGATCCATCGGCTTGTCGTACAGATCGTAGAAGCGAGCGGCCCTGTCGTACCGACGAGTCGTGGCCGCCTGCTCCGTGATCGGATCGTCCGTTGTCATCGGTCTCCTCCGTGTGAATCCAACCCTCGGGGTCATACCCACCGAACGTCGGACTCAACAAGGACGATCCGTGGGACACGGAGCAGATTGGCGCGGCCGTCGTGGACTCCGCACTATCCGATGCGACGTAGTACGGCACCGATGTACGGGCGCTGGTCTCCCGCCTCTGCGATCGGGATGAGCCTGCGACCCTCGATCAGATCGAAGTCGGGCGCGAACTCTCCGGCGAGCGTGGCGACGTCATAGCGGCGCACCTCGAGCCCGGCGCAGGTGTCGGGCCCCTCGGGTGCGAACGTCGCAACGATCAGGATCCCGCCCGGCTCCACCGCCGAGGCTGCGACAGCGCAGTAGGCCTCGCGATCATCCTGTTCGATGAGGAAGTGGAACACCGCTCGGTCGTGCCAGAGTTGCCAACGGCGATCCGGCTGGTAGCGCGTCACGTCCGCACGGATCCAACTGACGATCTCGACGTGCTCGCGCAAGGCAGTCCGCGAGGCCCTCAGTGCTCGTTCGCTGATGTCGAGCACCGTGAGATCTCGATAGCCGAGCCGGGTGAGTTCCAGTGTCAATGGGCTCGTCCCTCCGCCGACGTCGATCAGCGAATCTGACGGAGTTGAGTACGCCATCACGAGCCCGAGTGTCGACGCTCCTGGCTCGTACCAACCCAGCTTGTCAAGATTGTCCGCCGCGTACACCGAATCCCAATGAGCCTGCGACATCTGCGACCACCTCACTCCCAGCGTCCTGCGACCGCAGCACGCACGACAGGGTCGGACGTCAGCAATCGGCCGGTCCGTGCCTGTCACCCTCGCCGCAGCGGGGACCGGATCATCTCGCGGTGACACCGAGCGGCTTGCGGTCATCCCTGGGCGAGTTCGCTGGCATCGCTCGGTCCGTGCTCACAAGGATTCGGCGGCCGGTGTTTGACGTCTCGACGCCACCTGTGCCTCCAGCTGCTCCCACGTAGGAGAACCCCTCAGACCGTCAGGTGTCGTGAACATGCGACACGACAATCCGACCGGCGCGCCATCCGGAGCCCATGGGTCAACTCCGTCGACCAGGATCGTTGGCGATCCGACGAACCGGACCCGTTCGGCTTGTTCCTGGGTGTCGACCGTCCGACGGTACACGGTCACGTCCTGGTGCTCGTGCGCAAGCCGATCGAGCAACTCGTCAGCGACGCGCCAGTTCGGGCAGCTGTCGGAGTAGAGCAACGTGATTTCCACGCTCATCACCGTAGATCCGAAAACGCGAGACGACCTCGACATGGGACCAGGACGCGGCTCCCCAGGATCCACTCGTGGTGCCCAACCTCTCGGCTGGCGTGGAAGAGGTCAGGCAGCGAACGGGCACCCGAAGCACCAGTGAAGGGCTCCAGGAGGCCAAAATGGCGCCGTTTGCCATCGTGTCAAGTCCCGGTACCCGCCCGACAGTGTGGCTCCGGTAGCTACCCGACAGTTCGGGTTGGCTTACGCGGCGTTGATCCGCCGGGGGCGGCCGCCTGGGTTGGCGAGTGCGCCGTGTTCGCGGGTGCGGTCGTGACGGATCGGGTGGCGTCGGATGAGCTCTTTGCCGATGGACACCTCGACGTGATCGCCCACGACAGCGACCTGGACCTGACGGCGCCGATAGGCGTTGCCGGCGCGGTAGTGCGACCCGGCGAACGAGACGTTGCCCGACGAGTCGACCTTGCGAGTCACCGACACCGCCGACGCCGTTGGACGCGACGGTGCCGCGGTTGCTCCTCGAGCCTTCCGTTGCAGTCCAGCGGTCTGCTTGGCGAGATCGTGACGCCGTGCGTGGGTGGCGATCACGACACCACGATGATGCAACTGCACGAGCCCGCCGTCGCAGACGACATGAACGGTCTCGCCGGCCAACCAGACCCCTGCCTTGTAGCGCGCCGACGCGAAGCTGATCGTGCCCGTCCGCCCGACCTTACGGGTTGCCGCGACGGGCATCGCCGCTTCAGGATCCTCGACCGGCTTGGTGATCACCGGCTCAACCGCCACGGTGTTGGCGAGCCGGAACCGCTCCCACGGTGCCACCATCCCGATGCCCTGGTGCGGTCGGTCATGGTTGTAATGCTCGACCCACGCATCCAACTGGGTCTGCGCATCGGCGATGTCGTTGAACACTCGACCGGTGAGGAACTCGACACGCAGTGTCTTGTGCCACCGCTCGACCTTGCCGGTCGTGGTCGGCGACCGCGGCTTCGTGAGAATGTGTTTGATGCCGTTCTCCCGGCAGATCCGGTCGAACAACACCTCCCCGGTCCCTGGCCCGAACCGGCCCGTGAACACCTTGCCGTTGTCCGTCAGAATCTCCGACGGGCATCCATAGCGGCGCATCGCCAACGCCAACGCTTCACACGTGGGCCGAGCCGTCGCCCGAGCAACGACCTGCGCCGAGATCACGAACCGCGAGTGGTCATCGATACCCGACACGATCTTGGCCTCCGACCCATCAGCGAGCTTCACCCCGCCGACGATGTCCATCTGCCACAACTCCATCGACCGCGACCGCTCCCACCGGACATAGTCCGACCTCTTCCGCTTACGCGCCTGCGGGCTGATCAGACCATGACGCACCAGACACCGATAGATCGACGACCGGCCCGGCAACGGGACCACACCTTCACGGTCGAGCTGGTGACCGATCGAACGCGGACCCCACCCCGGCTGCTCACGACGCAACTCCACGATCCTCGCCTCGACCTCCGGCGGCATCTGATGCGGACACGACAACGGCTTCGCCGAGCCGTCCACCAGACCCGGCAACCCGTCGTTCGCGTACCGGCGCAACCAGACATGCACCGTTTGGCGCGACACCCCGTTCCGACGAGCAACGTCGACCACGGTCGCCCCGTCATTGATCACCTCGAGCACCGCCTGCAGACGCTGTTCCACAACACCCAACTCCACGAGCACCACGGACCCCCTCGATCGAGACGACCACCAGCGACCGTCACCGAGAAGGCTGGCCCACGAACCGACAGCGAAGTGTCAAGCAGCTACCGGAGCCAGTGTCGCCCGGCTACCGGAACCAGTCCCGAAACTGTCGCCCACCAACCGGAGCCACAGTGTCCATCATGAACCGGGACCGCACACGGGTCGGGATCAACAGCGGGCAGGTGGCAGTCGGCGCCGATGATCCCGACTCAACAGTGTCGCCAACCGCGATGCCTGTGACCTGGGGTTTTCCGTGGAGCTAAGGAGAATCGAACTCCTGACCTCTTCCATGCCATGGAAGCGCTCTACCAACTGAGCTATAGCCCCGAGATGACTCGGAGTTCGTCGTCCCGGTTACCGGGAACCGGCGAACGATCGCCGTGCGAATCTAGCCTCTCGACGCGCCGGCTCCAACACCTCACGACGTCCGCAGGGGTCGTCCGGCCCTTTCGAACCCGACGTTCGGCTGGCAGGCTGGACCCATGGCTGACGAAGATGTGTTCCCACCCGACGTCGATGCCGATGCCGAACGATTCGTCGACGACGACGTCGACGACGACGAGCTCGACCCGCCCGAGCGTCTCGGCCGCCACGACGAGGGCTCCGACGCCGACATCGTCGACCAGCACCGCGCCGTTCCGCTCGACGACGACGAGTGAACCTCGGCGACCAGGTCGCCCGCTCTCCCGCCGCGAGCTGAGGCGTCAGGCGTCCCAGGCGAGACGGGGCGCGTCCATGTAGAGACGCTCGATCTCGTAGAACTCGCGCACCGACTCGAGGAAGACGTGCACGACGACGTCGCCGTAGTCGATCAACGTCCATTGCTGCTCGCGGACGCCCTCGGTGCGCACGGGTGTCCGCCCCAGGTCGGCCTTCACCCTGGCCTCGACCTCGTCGACGACGGCACGAACCTGGCGCGGGTTCGACGCCCCGGCGATCACGAAGTACCCGGCGATCGAGAGCACGGCACCGACGTCGATCACGACGACGTCGCTCGCCTTCAGGTCCGACGCCGTGCGGGCGGCGAGGCGGGCGAGCACCTCGCTGTCGTCGTTGCCGGCGGGGTCCGGGTTGCGGTCGGCGTCAGTCATCGGGGGTCATCCATCGCTTCCGACGGTATCGGTTGTCCCCGGGACCGCCGAACCGGTCACCGGCGTCGTGTCGGCCGGAGCCTCGTCCGCGCCGGCGCCGACGCGCACCATCTCGCGAATGAGGTACGTCATGCCGAGCGTCACCCGCAGGTCGACGCCCTCGAGCACGACGTCGGCCACCCGCACCTCGGCCTGGCCGAACAACGCCTCCGCTGCCACCTCGGTCTCCTCCAGGCGACGGGGATCGGTGACCTCGATGACCGTCGCCTCGGGCGCTCCGACGCCGGACGTGTCGGCCGACACCACGTTGTTCTGCAGGAACAGCATCTGCCCGATGAACTCACGCGCCACGTCCGATGCCGAGTCGAACAGGCCGTCCGTCTGCTCGACCTGGTCGTCGGTGTACTGCGCCTCGACTCGGATCTTCAGGCCCGGATTCGGCGTCGACACGAGCGCGGGCGACACCTGGGCGAACACCAACGCTGTGTCGGAGCGGTCGAGCACGACCACGTCGGCCTCGGTCGGATTCGTCGATGCACCCGGACGGTCGGCGGGGATGTCACGAACGGCGACCTCGCCGCTGAGCAGCCGTGCCGCCAACTCCTCGGCGGTCGCCGGCGCCGCGGCGCCGTTCGCACCGCCCGAAGTCTCGCCCGCCACCGTCAGCGGCGCGCGTGCGGCGATCGCCGACCACATGGCGACGTCGATGGCGTGCTGAGCGTCGGCGGGGGCGTCGTCGTCGATCGCCGTCAGCACGGTGGCGACATCGTCGGGCGACAGCGTCTGCGGGCCCGCCGACACCACGATGCCCTGCGTCGGATCGTCCTCGGGCAACGCGGGATCGACGGCGTCGGAGTCGATGACGGCGTCGGGCAGTACGACATCGATCGAGCCCACCGGCTCGACGATCTCCGCGAGCCCCGCCGGGTCGACCACGGCCGAGCGTTGGATCGTGATCGACAGCATGTCCTCGACGGCCATGACGAAGTCGTCGGGCCGCTCGGGGTCGAACAGCTCGTCCAGGGGTCGGCGCTGCAGGCCGAACCCGGCCGTCGAGTCGGCGTTGACCGGCATCGTGACGATGCTGCCGCCGGCACCGTCGGGCAACAGCGTCATCACGGCCAGCGACGCGAGCCGCCCGTCGTCGTCGATCACGCTCACGAGCGCGTTCGGTGTCGCAGGGAACTCCTCGCGAGGCCGGTCGTCGACACCGACCGCCTCGCCCTCCTGCGAGTTCGCCAGCGTCACCACGCCGACCACGAACATCGCCGCGGCGGCGACGAGCAGCCCCGTGGCGGTGACGGCGGCGACGAGCGTCCGCCGGCGGCGACGTTCGGGGATCGCCGTCATGCAGTGGCCCCGTAGAGCCCCCGCGAGCCGATGACGTCGAGCACCGGCTGCGTCACCAGGTAGTCGAGAGGGCGACCGTCGGTGAAGCGCGCCCGCAGGTCGGTGCTCGACACCTCGAGGCGCGGCACCTCCACACGGATCCAGTCGAGGTCGGCGTCGAGTGCGACCGGCTCACCGGGACGGTCGACGACCACCAACTGCGATCGCTCGACGACCTCCTCCCACCGCGTCCAGGTGCGCAGACCCGCCGCCGCGTCGTCGCCGATCACCGTGAACAGCTCGGCTCCCGGATACTCCTCGGCCAGCACCCGCAGCGTGTCGGCGGTGTAGCTGTGACCGCCGAGGTCGATCTCCTCGCGGCCCGGGCGCAGACCGCGCACGTCGGACACCGCCGCTTCGACCATCGCCAGGCGATCGGTCGCCGGGGTGATCGTGCGGGTCCCCTCCTTCTGCCACGGGACGTTGGCAACCATCATCACCACGAGGTCGAGATCGAGGGCGTGGCGCACGTTGACGGCAGTGACGAGATGACCCACGTGCGGCGGATCGAACGTGCCTCCGAAGAGCCCGATGCGGCGCAGCTGTGGAGCGTTTCCGGGCACGATCTCCCCACTTTATGGCTCCCGGACGAAAAACCCGCGGAAACGACACGGTGCGGGGTTGACAGCTCTGTTACTGTAAATCGCTCCCCCATATACCCCCGAGTACACGGTTTACGACGGTTCCCCCCAGGGAATCCCCTCGTTTCAGCGTTTGCCACCCCTCGATCGACCGTCGGTCCCACACGATTGCCGTGTGTGAACGGCCCCGATCCGGACCGGTCGGTCGACGCAATGTGTCCGATGACACAGCCTGGGCCCGGAATCATCACGAACACGAACGGTTGTAGGAAACATCATGAACGACTCCATTGGTCTCTACTTGAACGACATCGGCAAGGTCCCCCTGCTGACCGCCGAGGACGAGCGCGAACTCTCTCGCATCATCGAAGCCGGCCGCGAGGCCCAGGAACAGCTCGACGCCGGCAAGCGCAGCGCCGCCCTCAAGGCGAAGGTCGCTGCTGCTGCCGATGCCAAGGACCGGTTCATCCGCTCCAACCTGCGCCTCGTCGTGTCGATCGCCCGCCGGTACCCGCTGCCCCAGGGCATGGACCTGCTCGACCTGATCCAGGAGGGCAACCTCGGCCTCGAACACGCCGTCGACAAGTTCGACTGGCGCCGTGGCTTCAAGTTCTCCACCTACGCCACCTTCTGGATCCGCCAGGCCATCGGCCGGGCCCTCGACCAGAAGGCGAGCCTCATCCGCATCCCCGGCGACCGCTCCGCCAGCCTGCGCGCTGCGCTGCGTCAGGCCTCCGGCGACGGCGAGACCCTCGACCAGACCAACGCCGAACTGCACCGTCTCACCACGCCGGTCAGCCTCGACAAGACGGTCGGCGACGATGGCGACGCCACGCTCGGCGACCTGATGGCCAACGGCGACGGCACCCCCGAGGATCACGTGATGACGCTCGTCGACAGCGAGCTGCTCGACGAGCTGCTCGGCACGCTCGACGCTCGGGCCCGCTTCGCCGTCGAGTCCCGCTTCGGGCTCGTCGACGGTGAGCGCAAGAGCTTCCGTGAGGTCGGCGAACAGCTCGGCGTCACCGCCGAAGCCGCCCGCCGCCTCGTCTCTCGGGCCGTCGCCGGCCTGCGCGACGACGCCGAGCGCATCCTCGCCGTCTGATTGCACCAGGGGTCAGACCCCTGCTGAAATGCCCATCGAACGAACGGTCCCGGTTCATCCGGGGCCGTTTCTTCGTTTTCGGCGCCGATAGCCTTGCGCCATGCCCGTGAGCAGAGGACCGTGGTCGCCGTCGTCGTGGCACGACCATCCCGTCGCCCAGCAGCCCGACTGGCCCGACGCCGCCCGACTCGACCATGCCCTCAAACACATCGCGTCGATGCCGCCACTGGTGTTCGCCGGCGAGGCCCGCTCGCTGCAGTCCGAACTCGCCCGTGTCGCCAGCGGGCGAGCGTTCCTGCTCCAGGCCGGCGACTGCGCCGAGAGCTTCGAGGAGTTCTCCGCCGACAACATCCGTGAGAAGCTGCGCGTCATCCTGCAGATGGCGGTGGTGCTCACGTACTCCGTCGGCGTCCCGATCGTGAAGGTCGGACGAATCGCCGGCCAGTTCGCCAAACCGCGCTCCTCCCCCACCGAGATCATCGGCGACATCGAGCTGCCGTCGTTCCGCGGCCACATCGTCAACGACCCGACCGCCTCGGAGGCGGCCCGGCTGCCCAACGCCGACCGTCTCGTGCAGGCCTACCACCAGTCGGCCTCGACGCTCAACCTGCTGCGGGCCTTCACCAAAGGTGGCTTCGCCGACCTCAACCGCGTCCACGCCTGGACCCAGGAGTTCGTCGCCTCCAGCCCGGCCGGCGAACGCTACGAAGCCGTCGCCGCCGAGATCGAGCGGGCGCTGGCGTTCATGCGCGCCTGCGGCATCGACACCGAGTCCAACCCCAACCTGTCCGAAGTCGACATCTACACCTCCCACGAGGCCCTCATCCTCGGCTACGAGGAGGCCCTCACCCGGCAGGACTCGCTCTCCGGGAGCTGGTTCGACTGCTCGGCCCACATGCTCTGGATCGGCGAGCGCACCCGCGATCTCGACGGCGCTCACGTCGAGTTCCTGCGCGGCGTCGCCAACCCGATCGGCTGCAAGATCGGCCCGACGACCACCGCCGACTACGTCCTCGAGCTGTGCGAGACGCTCAACCCGTCGCACATCCCCGGTCGGCTCACGCTGATCAGCCGGATGGGCGCCGACAAGGTCGAGGACGGTCTGCGGCCGCTGCTGCGGGCGGTCACCGATGCCGGCCATCCGGTCGTCTGGGCGTGCGACCCGATGCACGGCAACACCTACACCGCCGGCAACGGCCGCAAGACCCGCCACTTCGACGACGTCGTCGCCGAGATCGGCGGCTTCGTGCGGGCCCACCGCGCCGAACGCACCTGGCCCGGCGGCATCCACATCGAGCTGACCGGCGAGAACGTCACCGAGTGCCTCGGCGGCGGCGATGCACTGTCCGACGCCGACCTCGACCACCGCTACGAAACGGTGTGCGACCCGAGGTTGAACGCCCGCCAGAGCGTCGACCTGTCGTTCCGGGTCGCCGAGCTGCTCCGTCAGTTCACCTGATCGGCGGCCCACGGTGACGGCGCTCGACCTCACCGCTGACTGGCCGGTCCCCCATGTGTCCGCCGCCGTGCTGCGCGCCGGCCGAGTCGTCGACACCATCGGCGACGACACCCGCGTCCAACGCCTGGCGTCGATCTCCAAGCCGATGGCGACCTGGGCCATTCTCGTCGCCGTCGAGGAGGGCATCGTCCATCTCGATCAACCGGTCGGCCAGCCGGGATGCACCCTGCGCCACCTGCTCGCCCACGCCGGTGGTTACCCGTTCGAGGGCAATCAGCCGATCGCTCCTCCCGAGACGACCCGCATGTACTCCAACAGTGGCTTCAGCCTCGCCGCCCAGACGGTGGAAGAAGCCGCCGGCATGCCGTTCGCCGACTACCTCCACGAGGCGGTGTTCGCTCCGCTCGCCATGTCCGCCAGCGTGCTGCGGGGGTCGGCGGCCAAGGGGGTCCGCTCCGACCTGGCCGACACGTGCCGGTTCGTCGCCGAGGTGATGCGCCCCACGCTCGTCCACGAAACGACTGCGGACGACGCGAGACGCGTCCACTACCCCGCGCTCGGCGGTATGGTTCCCGACGTGGGTCGCTACGAGCAGTGCCCCTGGGGGTTGGGGTTCGAGGTCAGGGGTGACAAGCAACCCCACTGGACCGGTACCACGAACTCGCCGCGCACCTACGGCCACTTCGGCGGTGCCGGCACGATGATGTGGATCGACCCCGACCGCGACCTCGCACTGGTCGCGCTCGCCGACCGCGACTTCGACGAGTGGGCCGACACCGCGTTGCGTGTGTGGCCGGAGCTGTCCGACGCCGTGCTCGCCGAGTACGCGGGCGCCCCCGACGGAGGCACCACGTCGTGACCACCTTCAGCCACGGCGACCGGATCCGCTACGCCACCACCGGCGACGACGGGCTGCCGCTCGTGCGTTACGGGTTCATCGGTGGGGTGGCCGGCAATGACGGCCCGATCGTGGTGATGCTCGACGGCGAACTCGGCGGCGACGTGGTCGACCCCGCCGACGTCGAACCAGTTCACATCTGCAACGTCACCCTCACCCTCGGCGGCTCCGACCTGCTCGACGATCCGTCGTTGCGCCAGGGGCTCGTCAACCTGTGGGCGGCCGAGGCCGAGAGCGCCGGCTTGCAGATCGCGGCGCTGCACTGCATCGGCACCGGCGTGCGTGACTCGAGCGAGGGTTACGCGCTCGCCGAACTGTCGAGCGGCGGCGAGCAGTACGTGCTGCGGGCGACACGCTGCATCAAGCAGTACGACGCCGTCGTCGTCCACGCCGACCGCCCCAACCGCTGGGAGATCCTCTGACCGTTACGCCAGGGGTCAGACCCCCGGCGTAACAGCCCAACCGTCTTCGCGTGAACAAATGGCGGCCTCATCCCGCCATTTGTTCACGCGAACAGCTCAGTTGAGGCGTTCGATGATCATGGCCATGCCCTGGCCGCCACCGACGCACATCGTCTCGAGACCGATGGTCTTGTCGGCGTCCTGCAGGTTGTTGATCAGCGTCGTCATGATGCGGGCACCGGTCATGCCGAAGGGGTGACCGAGCGCGATCGCACCGCCGTTGACGTTGACCGTGTCGAGGTCGAAACCGAGATGCTTGGCCGACGGGATCACCTGGGCGGCGAACGCCTCGTTGATCTCGACGAGATCGATGTCGCCGGCGCTCATCCCGGCACGCTCCATCGCCATGCGGCTGGCGCCGATCGGGCCGAGGCCCATGATCTCGGGGTTGAGCCCGGTGACACCCGAGGAAATGATCCGGGCGAGCGGCGTGAGGCCGAGCTGGGCAGCCTTCGTGTCGCTCATCACCATGACCGCGGCGGCGCCGTCGTTGAGCGGGCAGGCGTTGCCGGCGGTGATCTCGCCGTCGGGGCGGAACACGGGCTTGAGTTGGGCGAGCTTCTCGGCGGTCGTGCCGTCGCGCGGGCCGTCATCGGCCGACACGACCGTGCCGTCGGGCAGGGTCAGCGGCGTGATCTCGTTCTCGAAGTGGCCGCGCTTGACCGCAGCGACGGCGCGCTGCTGGCTGCGGGCGCCGAACTCGTCCATCTCCTCGCGGCTGACACCCTCGATCTCGCGAACGTTCTCGGCGGTCTGGCCCATGGCGATGTAGAAGTCGGGCAGGCCTTCCGGTGGCGTCCACGGCGGCTGGCCTCCCTCGGCGCGCAGGGCGGTGCGCTTGGCGGGCTCGGCGAAGATCGGGTTGGGGGCGGTGTCGCTGGCGCCGTTGCCGTAGCGGCTGACGGCTTCGACTCCGGCGGCGATGAAGCAGTCGCCCTCCCCCGCCTTGATGGCGTGGGCCGCCATGCGGATCGTCTGGAGGCTGGAGGAGCAGTAGCGGTTGACGGTCACGCCCGGCACGTCGTCGAGGCCGGCCATCCCGGCGACCATGCGGCCGATGTTGAACCCGGCCTCGCCCGCCGGCTGGCCGCAGCCCATGATCAGGTCTTCGACGTCGTCGGCCGACACCTGGGGCACCTTGGCCATGAGGGCGCGGACGATCTGGGCGGCCATGTCGTCGGGCCGCAGATCGACGAGCGACCCCTTCACGGCACGTCCGATCGGACTGCGGGCGGTGGCAACGATCACTGCGTCGGTCATGGTTCCGAGCGTACCGACGCCCCCAGCGATGAGCGAAACGCCCAGATCCCGACTGCTCGCTCATCGCCCGACGACGCAACTGGCGAGCGATGAGCGAGCCGCCCGAGTACCGACTGTTCGCTCATCGCTCGGGTGGGGAGGGGATAGGTTCGGCGGGCGATGGAGCAGGTGGTGGCAGCGCTCGACGTCGGGGGGACGTCGATCAAGTCGGGCATCGTGCGGGGCGACACGGCCGGCGAGCCCGCCGTGGTGGTCGGGCCGGCACTGCCGACGTTGGCACAATCCGACGCCGAGACGATCCTCGCCCGACTCGCCGAGATGGCCGAACACGCGCTGGCGATCGACGCATCGGCCGAGGGGTTGGCGATCGCGTTCTGTGGGCCGTTCGACCTCGATGCCGGCGAGTCTCGCATGCGCGGCGTCGCCAAGTTCGAGGACATCCACGGCATCGACCTGCGCGCCGAGCTCCGCCAGCGCACCTCGATCGGCGACCGGCCGATCCGCTTCGCTCGCGACGCCGAGTCGGCCGGCACCGGCGAATCGCTCATCGGCGCGGGGCGCGGCGTCGACCGGGTGATGACCAACACCCTGGGCACCGGCATGGGAACCTGCGTCACCGACCACGCCTGGCCGGTGGAGTTCATCGACGGCTTCGGCGTCGAACACCTGGCGATGCGCGAGACCCCGTGGGGCCGCGCCGACGACGTGCTGTCGGCACGCGGCCTCGCCGACCGACTCTGCGTGCCGATGGCGGAGTTGCGCGCCGCCGTCGACGATCCGCTCAACCTCGAGATCGTGTTCGACCACGGTCACCGCGTCGGCGAGTTCCTGGCGCCGGTCGTCACCGAGTTCGACGTCGGGCTCGTGGTCATCGGCGGCGGACTGTCCGCCGCGTTCGATCGGTTCGGCCCGGCGATCCAGTCACATCTCCCGGTTCCCGTCCGACCGATCGCCCTCGGCACCGCCGGCCCCCTGCTCGGCGCCGTCCACCTCACCTGGTCCACACCCCCACAGCGATGAGAAAACGGACCGACAGGTGGGCCGTTCGCTCATCGCTTGCGCGGTGGTGACTCGTCAGCGGGTGTCGAGGACGCGGAACAGCTCGACGACGCGACCCTCGGGCAAGCCGCGGTCGGCGGCGATCTGGGCGAATCGCTCGCGGAGGCGTTGCTCCATGGCGTCGGGATCGACGAGCTGGCTGCGGTGGCAGCGCAGCGCCCGGAACTTGCGATCGAGCTGCGAGGTGATGTCGATCTCGGCGAGGTCGTCGCCGCCAGCCATCGGCCCGGCCTGCACCCACACCTCCTGCACCTTCCAGTCCTCCAACTCCGCGCACGGCGTCCCCGGGAAGGCGAACGGATTGCGGGCATCGGGATAGACCGCACACATCGTGGCCTCGCCGGTCGCCGTGTGGTCGGGGTGCGAGCCGTACGTCGACGCCAGGTTGCGGATCGGCGACTGGGCGATCACCACCTGCGGACGCACCTGGCGGATCACGAGGCTGATGTCGTGGCGGAGCTCCATCGTCACCTCGACAGTGCCGTCCATGAACCCGAGGAACCGCAGGTCGGTCACGCCGACCTCGGCAGCCGCCTTGGTCTGCTCCTCGCGTCGGATCGCCGCCATCTCGCTGCGGGGGATCGAGTGGTCGAACCCACCGGCCTGGCCGTCGGTCACCAGGCAGTAGGTGACCTCGACTCCGGCGTCGGTCAGTTCGGCGATCGTGCCCGCCGAGCCGAAGTCGACGTCGTCGGGATGGGCCGTGACGACGAGGGCACGTTCGATCTCGGAGAACTCCAGCATCCGAACAGTCAACGCCAGATCGAGTGGGTTCTCAACTCGCAGCGCCCATCGGCCGACTGCGCCGAGCGCGCGATCGTTCTCCTACAGTCGCCACCATGACGATGCTGGCACCGCACGACGAGGTTGCTCTCGACGACATCGACCTGTCCGACCCCGAGTTCTGGTCGGCGCCCCGCTCCTTCCGGGAGGGCGCCTTCAGGACACTGCGCGACAGCCCCGGGCTCGTCCACTTCGCCGAGCGGGCGATCCCCGACTATCCCTTCCCGCCCGGCCCCGGCTACTGGGCGGTCACCCGCCACGACGACATCTGGCACGTCAGCCGCAACCCGAAGCTGTTCTGCTCCGGCCAGGGTTCGAACATCGGTGACCTGCCGCAGGAGATGAACGAGTTCTTCGGCTCGATGATCAACATGGACGATCCCAAGCACTTCCGCCTGCGGTCGATCGTCTCCAAGGGTTTCACGCCCAAACAGATCACGGCGGTCGAGGACGTGGTGAAGGCCAAGGCGAACGAGATCATCGATCGGTTGCTCGCCGACTTCCCCGACAAGACCTGCGACTTCGTCGAGCACGTCGCGGCGGCGCTCCCGCTCGAGATCATCTGCGACATGATGGGCATCCCGCCGGAGGACTACGGGAAGATCTACAAGTGGACCAACACGATCCTCGGTGGAGGTGACCCCGACATGGTCACCTCCTACGAGGATCTGATGGCGCAGTCACTCGAGATGTTCATGTACGCCCAGGCGCTCGGCGAGGACCGCAAGGCCACCCCCCGCGACGACATCACGAGCGTGATGATGGCCGCCGAGGTGGACGGCGAGCAGCTCACGGCGCAGGAGTTCGGCTCGTTCTTCATCCTGCTCGTCGTCGCCGGTAACGAGACGACCCGCAACGCGATCAGCCACGGGATGAAAGCCCTCACGGATTTCCCCGAGCAGAAGGAGATCTGGTTCGGCGACTTCGATGCCCATGCGAAGACCGCTGTCGAGGAGATCGTGCGCTGGGGTACCCCGGTCATCCACTTCCGCCGCACGGCGACCGAGGACACCGAAGTCGGTGGGCAACCGGTGAAGGCCGGCGAGAAGGTCGTGCTCTGGTACAACTCCGGCAACCGCGACGAGCGGGTGTTCGACAACCCGTACGCGTTCGACGTGACCCGTGAGCCGCATCCGGCGCAGATCGGCTTCGGCGCCGGTGGACCTCACTTCTGCCTCGGCGCCAACCTGGCCCGCCGCGAGATCACGGTGATGTTCGACACGATCCGCGAGCGCGTGCCGTCACTGCGGATCACCGGCGAGCCCGCCTACCTGCAGAGCGCGTTCATCAACGGCATCAAGCGGCTGCAGTGTGCCTGGGACTGAGCTGACGCCCGACCGTCGGGCCGACCTCGTCCGCAACCTCACGATCACCGGCTGGCTGCTGTTCGCCGGGCCGATCGGGTTCATCGCCTTCCAGCTCGAACGCGTGCGCAGCGTCGGCGAGCAGCAGTTCGCCACCGTGTGGGACCAGCGCATCGAGGTGCTCAGCTTCACCGTGCTGCCCCCGAACCTCGTGGTGATCGCGCCGATGGTGTTCGTGACGGTCCTCGCAGTGTGGCTCGCCGGCGCCGACCGTGACACCTGGTTGACGACCCTGCTCCGATTCGCAGCTGGGCTGCCGATCACGCTGGCGGTCATCGGCGTGATGTCCACGGTCAGCATCATCGTCCGCGACGACTCCGGGCCCAGCGACGCGGAGGCCATCATGCTCCGGCTCGGCGGCATCGTCATGGCGGCCGGATTCGCGTCCCTCTGCCGAATCGCCGACCGCTTCGCCCACTGAGCGCGTCGCCGCCGGTGTCACCACGCGGCCGGCCAACTCTGTCGCAGCCCTTCGTCAGGCTGTCTGCATGTGCCTTCAATGCGACGGTTACTCATACGAGCAGACGATGCTCGCCCTCGATCTCACGATCCGCACATACGGCTGGCAACTCACCCAGGTCACCGACACGAACCCCTGGTCGTACACGATCGGTCTCACCGAGAGCTACGGCCATCCCGAGCTGATGATCGTCGGGCTCGAGCTCGACCTGCAGAACACGGTGATCCGCAAGATCGTCGACCCGATCGTGGAGACGGGCAGCGTCGACCGCCCGTTCCTCGAGAGCGAAGGGGTCACGCTGGTCGAGGTGCACCCGAACCATCTCGCGGGCGACTGGTTCGCAACCTGGTCGAACTTCTACGAGCGCACCCCACCGCCGGGCACGTTCCTCCAGATCGTGCCGCCCGGCGACTGGTTCTGCGAGTGCCACCAACACTGGATGCCCCACTTCGAGCAGCCGGGCCCGATCCGCTTCGGGAATCGAGCCGAGCGCCGACGGAAGAGGCCCCGATGATCGCGTACGTGTCTCGGATGCCGACGCGTACGTCTACGCTGCGGAGATGGAGATGACCGCCTCCGCGCTTCGTCGGGACATCTACCGGATCCTCGACCGCGTCATCGAGACCGGTGAACCGGTGATCGTCGAGCGCAACGGTCGGCGGATCCGAATCACGGCCGACGACACGCCGTCCCGCCTCGACTCCCTGGTGCGCCGGCCCGACGTGGTCGTCGGCGGCAGCGAAGACTTCGTCCATCTCGACTGGTCGAGCGAGTGGACGGGGTGATCCGCCTCGACACCCACGTCGTCGTGTGGCTCTTCACCGGAGAGACCGAGCAGCTCAGCACCGATGCGATCGATGCCATCGAGCAGCACCAGCTCGTGATCTCGCCGATGGTGCAGCTCGAGCTGAGCTTCCTGCACGAGATCGGCCGGCTGACGATCGGTGGCGCCGACATGATCGCCGACCTCGAACGCCGGATCGGGCTGCGTCGGTCCGACCTTCCGCTCGATGCGATCGTCGACACCGCAGCCACGTTGACGTGGACGCGCGACCCCTTCGACCGGCTGATCGTGGCCGACGCCCTCGTGGCCGGCGCCGCACTCGTGACGAAGGATCGCACCATCCACGATCACACGACCATCGCCTCCTGGTAGGACGAGACTCCCCCCACCCCACCCCGAAAAATCGCGTGGAGATTGCGCTGAGCGCAATCAAAACGCGACATTTCGGAGGCTGCCGGGGCGGTCGTGGCGGGGCAACTGTTCGCGGGTGGCCGCTCGTCTACTGTTTGGCAACGGGCAGACAAAAGGGAGCGGATGTCGGACGATCTGGAGGCACAGCTGGCGACCACGCGTCGTCGCGAGGCCGCGCTCGCCGGCGTCCTGCGCGCCATCGGTGACGCCGGCGACGACCTCGACGCCGTGCTGTTCGCCATCGCGAGCAACGCGGCCGTCCTGACCGGTCTCCACGCCGCCGCGGTGTTCCGCGACGACGGCGACACGATCGCGATCTACATCGCCGGCCCGGAACGTGAGGCGGAGATCCGGCAGTTCAGTGGCGACGCCACCGCTGCGCTGAACCAAGTGCTCGACGAGCGCCGCACGGTCGTGTTCGACGACCAGATGACCACCGACGACCCGGGCCAGGCCACCAGCCGTCGCGCCGCCGAGGAGAACGACATCCGTTCGGCCGCCTACGTCCCCGTTCCCGCAGGTGGTCCCCCGGCCGGACTCCTTGCGGCGAAGCGGATCGTCGAGCCGTTCGATCCGGACGAGATCGAGATGCTCGAAGCCTTCGCCGTGCAGGCCGGCAACGCGATCACGAACGCAGAGCTCGTCAGGAGCATCGAGACCCGCAACGCCGAGCTCGCCGAGGCGCTGGCGCTGCAGACCGCCACGAGCGAGATCCTCGAACTGATCAGCGAGAACCCCGGAGACCTGACGAGAGTCCTCGACGGCGTGCTGTCCAGAGCCATCGCCCTGATCGGGGCAGATCAGGGCGTCGTGCTGCTCGGACGCGGCGATCTCGTTCGGGTCGAGATCGGCGTGGGGGCCTCGGGCCTTCACGGGGTCGGTTTCGAATTCCCCAAGAAGGACGTTCCATGGCAGGTCTTCGACGAACCGACGTTCTTCGAGGACCGGACTGTCGATGGGACCTTCGGGGAAGGCGTCGCCGGCATCTTCCGCAATCTGGAAGTCCGGTCAGCCGCGTACTTTCCCCTGACCATCGACGGCCAGTGGATCGGCCAGATCAACCTCAGCCGTACCGACGTCCGGCCGTTCGACGAGAAGCAGGCGGCGATGCTGCAGACCTTCGCCGACCAGGCCGCGATCGCCATCCGCAACGCCGGTCTCTTCAACGACCTGGAAGAGGCGCTGCAACTTCAGACCGCGACCAGCGAGGTGTTGGCACTGATCAGCGAACACCCGGGCGACCTGACCACGGTCCTGGACGGCATCCTCGAGAACGCAGCGAAGTTGTGCGGCGGCGAGGCGGGTTCGATCACCATGACCAAGGGCGACACCACCCGGTACGTGGCGTCGCACGGGCCCGCCATGGCGCCGTACATCGACACATCGATCGGCGCCGACGTGAGGGTCCCGCGCGAACTTTTCACCGTCGGCGCGAGTGGCGTGCCACAACTCGAAGACATGCAACAGGTGGGCCCCGACTGGCCCTACTTCCATGAACTGGCACGCGTTGCGCGCGTCCGCAGTTATGCGGCGGCCAGACTGACGCTCGACGGGGTCACCGTCGGCGGTCTGCACATGTACCGCCACGAGGTCCGGCCTTTCGACGACGCCGAACTGAAGGCGCTGGCGTCCTTCGCCGAGCAGGCCTCGCTCGCCATCGCCAACGCCAACCTCTTCAACGATCTCGACGCCGCCCTCGAGCGCCAGACCGCCATGACCGACGTCCTCGACGCGGTCAGCACCGCCCGGCTCGACCTACAACCG
Organism: Ilumatobacteraceae bacterium; assembly: GCA_041685755.1. GTDB lineage: Bacteria > Actinomycetota > Acidimicrobiia > Acidimicrobiales > Ilumatobacteraceae > Sva-07. The sequence continues at coordinate 975 of JAWLFC010000038.1, read as the reverse complement.
GTCTTCGAGACCATCGCTCACCACGCCGATCGACTCGCTGACGGCATGGGCGCCGTCGTCGCCATGCGCGACGGCGACGAACTCATCGTCACGGCCGTTGCCGGGCCATCGCCGATCGATCCAGGCCTCGTCCGGCTTCCACTCGATGAGTCGACTGGAATGGGAGCTGCGATCGTCCGCGGCGAAGTGCTCCACATGACCGAACGCACCAGCGAAGTTCTCGCCGAGTACCCGAATTCGCCGGCACACCTCCACGGTCACCGCAGCGCCCTCGTCGTGCCGATGCTGCGTGAGGGCGTGGCGCTTGGTTCCATCGGCTTCACCCGTGAAGCTCCGGGTGGTTACAGCGACGAGACGATCGCACTCCTCCGATCGTTCGCCGACCAGGCCACGATTGCCGTCAACAACGCCCGTCTGCTCCGCGAGATCGAGGAGCGCAACCACGAACTCTCCGAGTCACTCGAACTGCAGACCGCCACGAGCGAGGTGCTGCAACTGATCAGCGCCAACCCGGGCGACCTCACGCCGGTGCTGGAGGGTCTCGTCGCCCGGGCGGTGGCGTTGTGCGATGCCGACTCCGGACTGCTCTGGCTCCGACACGGCGACGATCTCCGCTGCGAGGCCCAGGTCAGGGTCAAGCAGGGCACGGAGGAAGGACCGACGTTCGTCGGCGATGTCTTCCCGGCATCGGCGCCCAGCGTCTACCGGAGCAGTGCCGAACGTCGCGCACCCGTCTTCGTCGACGACATCGTTCCCGCGCTCGACGGCGACCCGCTGCGGGACAAGACGGTGGCGAACGGCGTCCGGTCGGTCACGACGATCGCACTGTTCAGCGATGAGGAGTGGATCGGCAACCTCAACTTCGGTCGACAGGACGTTCGTCCGTTCGACCGTTCCACCGGAACGATCCTCCAGGCGTTCGCCGACCAGGCCGCCATCGCCGTCGCCAACGCCAAGCTGTTCAACGACCTCGAC
>JAWLFC010000151.1:0-6003 GCA_041685755.1 Ilumatobacteraceae bacterium | reverse complement strand
AGCGTGTGTCCGCGCCGCCAGGCGATCGAGACCTCCCGGCCCGGAACGTCGGGCTCGAGCGGGTGCAGGCTGAGCCGTGGATCCTCCGGTTCGACGCACAGCAGCGGCAACACGGCCACACCCATGCCGGCGCGGACCATCGCCGCGACCGTGCCGTTGTCGTTGGTGCGGAACACGTAGTTCGGCTCGATGCCCGCCGATCGCAGCGACGCTTCGTTGATCAGCTGGCACGAGTTGTGGTGCTGGCCCACGAAGGGCTGGCGTTCGAGCTCGGCGATGCGCACGGGACCAGCGGGGAACTCGCCGGGCCGGGCGAGCAGTCGGAACGGGTCGTTGAGGAGATGGCGGGTGTCGAACTGCTCGCCGATGTCGCCCACGACGAAGCTCAGGTCGAGCTCGCCCGCAGCGAGCCGATCGTTGAGCACGTCGTCGTAGTCGCTCTCGAAGGCGACGATCTCGAGGTTGGGGAGCTCCGCTCGCATGGCGCCGATGAGTTGGGGCAGGACGGTGTTGGAGACGCTCTGGAACGTGCCGACGCGCAGGGTGCCGGCGTCGCCGCTGCGGAAGCGGTCGAGGTCGTCGCTCACCCGATCGAGATGAGCGAGCAGGGCGCGTCCGTGGTCGAGGAGGTGGGCGCCGAAGGGCGTGAGCTCGACCGGGCGGGGTCCGCCCGGACGGTCGAACACCGCCTCGCCGACGAGGCGTTCGAGCGACGCGATCTGCTGGCTCACGGCGGACTGGGTGTAGCCGAGCCGTTCGGCTGCCCTGCCGAAGGTGCCCTCGGCTGCCACCGCGTCGAGCGCGACGAGCAGGCGCATGTCGAGGTTCCGGAGGACGGTCACGGATCATCAGCGTAGCTGATCACCATCAGCAGGAAACATCGCTCGTGGTTGTGCTCCGACGGCCGTACCGTGAGGTTCATGAACACCTCCCGACTGCTCACCCGCTTCGCCGACGCCATCGAGTCGCACGGGATCGCTGCCGTCCGCGCCGAACTCTTCGTGGACCTCGCCGAGGTGGCGCGCCGCGTCGGTGCCAGCCCGGTCGCGCTGTCGGTGCTCGTCGACCCGACCGAGCCGGCCGTCGCCCGCGAACGGGCCTTCTCCAAGTTGGCGATCGCGATCATCGGCCGCACCGACGGGTGGGTCTCGACTCCCGCCGTCGATCGTCCGCTGCAGCCCGCCTGATTGCAGCAGGGGTCTGCTTGGGGCCCGGGGGTGGTTGCAACATCTGATCGTGTGAGGTGTTGACGACCGAGGTGCCCGACGAGGTGGTTGGCGCGATCCGAGCCGGCATCACCACGTCGTGAATCGACGCCACGCGCACGCCGGTGTCGTACGATCCGGACTCGTGACTGACGAGCGGGCGGCCCGGCGAGCGTGGTTCGAGCGGGTGTGCGTCGAGCTGCACGAGCGCTTCGGGTCGTTGCACGACGGCGCGCCGGCGACGTACATCCCCGAGCTCGCGGAGGTCGACCCCGACCAGTTCGCCATCGCATCGATGACGGTGCAGGGCGAGCGGATCGGCGTGGGCGACTGCGATCAGGAGTTCACGATCCAGTCGATCTCGAAGCTGCTGTTGTACGGCCTGGCGCTCGAGACCCACGGCCGCGACGCCGTGCTGAACCGGGTCGGTGTGGCGCCGACCGGCGATGCGTTCAACGCCATCGAACTCGACGAGGAGACCAACCGGGCGCCGAACCCGATGGTCAACGCCGGCGCGATCGCCGTCACCGACATGGTGGCGGGCGACACGGTCGACGAGCGGGTGGAGCAGATGCGGGCGCTGTACGAGCGCTACCTGGGCCGCACGCCGACGATCGACCACGACGTGTGGAACTCCGAGCGCCAGACCGGCAACCGCAACCGGGCGATCGCCTACCTGATGCTGAGCCGGGGGATCATCGGCGACCGGGTGGAGGAGACCCTCGATCTCTACTTCGCCCAGTGCTCGGTGCTGGTGACCGCCCACGATCTCGCCGTCATCGGAGCGACGATCGCCAACCACGGCGTGCACCCGGTGACCGGCGAGCGGGTCGTGTCGGCCGAGGTGACCCGCGACATGTTGACGGTGGCGTTGACGTGCGGGATGTACGACTACGCCGGCGAATGGGCGTTCAGCGTCGGGATCCCGGCCAAGAGCGGGGTCGGCGGCGGGATCATCGGGATGCTGCCGGACGTCGGCGGCATCGCCACCTTCTCTCCCCGCCTCGACGAGATCGGCAACAGCATCCGGGGCCTGCGGGTGTTCGAGGAGCTGTCGCAGCGCTTCGACCTGCACCTCTTCGACCCCGACCGCCCCTGGCGCCGCTGACCGTCTCCAACTGTCACACGGTGCCGGGCCTGATGTGACAGGTCCGAAGGGCCCTGGTGTCGAGCCGGGCGCAACGGGATGATCGGATCATGAGCGGATCGACGACGCATGCGTGCCCGTACTGCGAGCTGATCTTCAGCTACCACAACGAGGTGAAGGACCACATCCTCCACGACCACCCCGAACACGCCGCCGTGGTCGACTCGATCGAGCCCCACGAACTCCCGCACGACTGACCGCCCACCCCAGGACGTTTGCGGCGCGCCCCCGTTGGGGCGGGTCAACCACAGCTCGCCGCAAACGGGGTGGGAACGGGGATTCGGGGGGTTGCAGGGCGACGTGACGGATGGCTCGTCCGGTTCGCGTGGCGTTTCGTCATCATTCCGTAACATTGGGGGCTCTCGACCACCGCCAGGCAGTGCCTGAGCCCGAGCGCCGTGCCGACTCGTTGTGGGTCGCACCGGCCGAGGAGCGTCATGACCCCCCAACCCCCCAGCCACCGCGTCCACGCGCACCGCGTCCGCCGATCGACCGTGCTGCTCGTGTCGGCGCTGGCCGTCAGCGGCCTCCCACTCGTCGCCCACGCGCTCGAGTCCGACGCCGCCGAATCGACGGCACCGTCGGCGGCGGCGATCGCAGCGCCTGCGGTCGCGGACTCGACGATCTCGTCGTCCACGGCCACCGAACCGGCCCGCCGGATCGACCTGATCATCCCCGAGCTCGGTACCGCGCTCGACGCCGTCGACACACCCGAGCCGACACCGCCGTCACCGGCAGAGCAGGCGCTCGAGGCAGCGATCATCGTCATCACCGACACCTACGAGTGGGACGAGCGCAGCCCTCGAGTCGAGGCGCTGCAGCGGACGCTCGGCGTCGTCGTCGACGGCTGGTACGGCCATGCGACCCACAACGCTCATCGGGCCGCCCTCACCGCGGCCGGGTTCCCGACCGACGGCCTTCCCGTTCCCGTCCTGCCGCCGGGGCCCTCGGCCGGCCAGTGGGAGGCGTTGCGACAGTGCGAATCGGGCGGCAACTACTCGATCACCAACCCGTCCGGGAAGTACCGCGGCGCGTACCAGTTCGACCGCCCCACGTGGAACTCGGTCGCCGGCCGTCATTTCCCGCACCTCGTCGGCGTCGACCCGGCCTCGGCTTCGCGCGCTGACCAGGACGCGATGGCGTTCGCCCTCTACGGCGATCGCGGCCACCGCCCGTGGCCGCAGTGCGGCCGTCACCTGCGCTGACGCAACGGACGAGGCAGACTGCTGCGGTGAGCACCGTGCGCGTTCGGGCCGTCGTCGACGGCCGGGTCCAGGGCGTGTTCTATCGCGACAGTTGCCGTACCGAGGCCCAGCGTCTCGGCGTGCGCGGGTCGGTACGCAACCGAGCCGACGGCAGCGTCGAGGTCGTGGCCGAAGGACCTCGCGACCGCGTCGACCAATTCCTCGACTGGTGCCGTCAGGGCCCGCCCCGGGCATCGGTGACCGGCTTCTCCGTCACCGACGAGGTGCCCCGAGGCGAGCGCACTTTCCGGATCGAGTACTGACCGCGCTCCAGTCGGCGGCCTCGCGTGCCGATGACCCACCATGGTCCGCCGCCAGCCGACCCCACTCGCGCGCGCTCGCCGCGGCGAGCGCGAGGCTCTGGCCGAGCTGTGGCGGACCCACCAGGCGTCATTGGTGCGCTACCTGCGAGCCCGGCGCTCGCCGTCTCCCGACGACGTCGCCTCGGATGTGTGGATCGACGTCGCTGCGTCGCTCCACCGCTTCGAGGGCGACGACGACGACTTCCGGCGCTGGCTGTTCACCATCGCCCACCGTCGCAGCGTCGACGAGATCCGCCGCGTCGTCCGGCGCGACGCCGTGTCGGTCCGCGCTGCCGACGTCGTGGCCGGCGCCGACGTCGAGTACGACCGCGTCAGCGCGCTCGATCGAGCGATCGCGCTGGTGGCGACGCTGCCCGACGACATGGCCGAAGCCGTGATGCTGCGCGTGGTCAACGAACTCCCGGTCGCCGACGTGGCGGCGGTGATGGGGACGACCGACGGCAACGTTCGTGTCCTCGTGCACCGGGGCCTGTCGCGGCTGCGACGGAAGATTTCTGTAACGGACGGTACGTCTCCGACGATGAGCAGGGTGACATGAACGACGAACTGGACCACATCATGGGCGCACTGCGAGGCCCGGCGACGGGCGACGAGCTCGCCGACGAGTCCGCGGTCGTCGATCGCATGTGCCACGCTCACGAATCGAAGGGACCCACCATGTTCACCTCACGCCGCACCCGAGTTGCCACCCTGGTCGCCGCCGGCGTCCTCGGCTTCGGCAGCGTCGCCGCCGCCGGCCCTGTCGCGATGCAGATTGTGACCGGGGACACCCAGAACCAGCAGGAGGAACAGTCGTCGGCGCCCGAGGACGGCGAGGAGATCGTCGAGCAGCCCGTGGAGGGTGAAGAGGACGGCGGAGATGTCGTCGAAGAGGTCGCCGAGAGCGGCGAGGGGGACAGCGCGGAGGTCGAGGAGGCCACCGAGGAGGTCGAGGAGGCCGTCGATGCCGAGGTCGTCGAGGAGGCCGCCGATGGTGAGGTCGTCGAGGACGACGCCACCTCGATGCCGACGATGGAGGACGACCCCGACACCTTCTTCAACGAGGAGGACTGCCTCCCGGGCAACCACGGCAAGACCGTCAGTGCGGTCGCTCGGGGCGAGTTGAAGCTGAAGGTCGACGGCGTCGACATCGAGGTCCGTGACGCTGCTCGCTCGTCGTGTGGCAAGGACGTCGAGGTCGATCTCGACGAGGACGTCGATCCCGAGGAGAACGTCGAGCTCGACGAGGAGTTCGAGGTCGAGGAGACCGACGAGCCCGAGCCGAAGGGCAAGCCCGACCACGCCGGCGGCAAGGACAAGGACAGCGGCAAGGACAAGGACAAGGGCAAGCCCGAGCACGCCGGCAAGGACAAGGGCAAGGGCAAGGGCGGACGCGGCTGATCCGTCTCGTCCCGGGCGGACACGCCCGGGGCGATTGGCGGTCGGAGCCCCGCACCGGGGATCATGGCGAGATGACCGACCGCCACGACCGAGAGCGTTGGATCGCCTCGGGCCTGCCCGACGCCGTCGTGACGATCATGTTCCGCGACGGCACCCTGCCTCCACCGCACGCCTCGCGGTGGTACGACTCGTCGTTGACCACCGACGAGATCGTCGAGTACCGGCGAGCCGGCCGGCAGGCGCCCGACGTGGCGTTCGAGTCGGCGCTCGCAGCTCGCGGCCTGCCGACCGATCGGAACTTCGTCGAGTCGTGGCAGGGGTTCTCCGCCGACCAGATCCTCGATGCCATCGACCGCGGGTTCACCTCCGGCGACGAGTTCGCCCCGTGGGCCCAGACCGACGTCGACGTCAGCGAGGTGCGTCGGCTCGACGTGCTCGGCCCGGCGGACTTCGATCGGGTGAAGGCGGTGTCGCAGCTGCGTGCTGGGGCGACGCCCGAAGAGATCGCGTTCTCGTCGGAGTCGGGCGTGAAGGTCAAGAAGGTGCGGGCGTGGATGCGGCGGGGTCTGTCGGCGGCGACGGCGCGGGAGTGGTCGCAGGCCGGCTTCTCGGCGAAGGAGACCGCACGGTGGGCCGAGGTGGTCGCCGATCCCGAGGTCGCCAGGTCGCTCGACGCGCTCGGGTTCGACCCCGACAGCGCGAGC
>JAWLFC010000004.1:0-70161 GCA_041685755.1 Ilumatobacteraceae bacterium | reverse complement strand
CGTCGAAGCGTCCGAACAACCAGCGGACGAGATCACGCTGCATGCGATCGCTGTTGACGACCTCGATCGACCGCTCGCCGATCGTCATCGTGTCGACGCCGAACTCCTCGGAGCCGGTGGCCTCGAAGCCCGTCCACCACCCCTCGCCGGCGTCTCCCCGGCAGCGACGCACCGACGGGACGTGGGCGAAACGCGTCTCGTCGACGATCAGGCCCTCGTCGAACACCCATCGACGGGCCTCGAGCGCGGGGCAGGAGCCACCGAGCTGGACCACGGCGATCTGCTCTCGGCGGATTCCCGAGTCGAACCGGAACCGCTCGGGCCACGGCCCGTGCTCCAACGGTGGCGCCGACGCCATCTCACCGGCGAGTTCCTCGAGGCCGTGCCAGCGCTCGCCCCCGAGCTCGTCGCGGACGACGACGGTGCGCGCGTACACCTCGGCCAGACGGTCCGGGTCTCCCGACGACCAGACGTCGACGTACCGGTCGTAGAACGGGTGCTCCGGCTCGTGCGTCCACCGCTCGGTCGGGAAGATGTGTCCGAGGTCCTCGGTGTAGAGGCGCGACGTGAGCACGGCGTCGCCACCGACTGCGTACAGCTGTATCCAGGGCACCCCACCGGCGTGGTGCTGGGCATCGAAGCGGACGACGGCCGTGCCGTCACCGAGGAACACCTGGTCGACGTGGACCTCGAGGTCGGGGTATCCGGAGTCCGCTGCGGACCGCGCCCGAGGGGCGATGTAGAGGACCCTGCCCAGTGCGTCGGCGATCTCCAGCCGACCGGAATACAACTCTCCTCCCCAGGCTCGGAGATCGAGCACACCCTCGTTCGCGAAGTATCTCGCCGCCGCGTGCCGGTCGACGTCGCTCAGGTCGTCGGCGATCGCCTCGAAGAGCTCGACGGCGTCCTGCGCCCACGGGGTCTTGCCCTCCGACGAGTTCTCGGACCCTCCGGGCGAGCACGTCGCGCCCGCCAGGCCGACGACGACCGCCGCAACCACGGCGAAACGGGTGCGAGTCCTCACTGACACGGTCCATCGCGCGCCCCCCCTGGGCTCGACCCACCAGAGGCGGAGTTCCCACCGATCACCGTCGACGCGTCACGTCCCACCGCCAGCGCACCGGGCTCCGGCTCGGCGGGCGCCGGTAACGTCGGCTGCGTGAGCGTGATGCGCAGGCAGATCTGGAACGAGATGAACGTCGAGGCCCGCGACGCCCTGATGCGCCGAGGGATCGACGACATCTTCGATCGGGCGTTGCGGCGTTCGATCGGCGAGCTGATCGACGACGTACGCGAGCGTGGCGATGCTGCGGTGTGCGACGCGCTCGGCCGGTTCGACGGCGTCGATGTCTCCCCCGACGGGCTGCGCGTGAGCACCGAGGAGTTCGAGCAGGCGAGGGTCGCTCCCGAGGTCGACGCCGCGATCGACGACGCGATCGCCCACCTCCGGGCCTTCAACGAGGCCCAGATGGAACAGGCCCACGACTGGTCGATCGAGAGCGAACCCGGCCTGACCGTCGGCGAGAAGATCACGCCGATCACGTCGGCCGGGCTGTTCACGCCGTCGGGCAAAGCGAGCTATCCGAGCGTCGCCTACCAGCTCGCCGTCCCTGCCGTCGTCGCCGGTGTGCCGACGATCGCGCTCGTCGTACCGCCGGTGCCGGGAGGTCGGGGCGAGGTCGACCCGGCGGTGCTGGTGGTGTGCCGCAAGCTCGGCATCGCCGACGTGTTCCGGGTCAACGGCCCGGCCGGGGTGGCGGCGCTCGGATTCGGGACCGAGACGATCCCGAAGGTCCGCAAGGTCGTCGGCCCCGGGTCGCCGGCGGTCACGATCGCCCAGGTCGAGATGCAACGCCACGGCGTCGCCACGATGATGCTGCTCGGCCCGACCGAGAGCCTGGTGATCGCCGACGGGTCGGCCGACCCGACCCTGCTCGCCGCCGACCTCCTGATCGAGGCCGAGCACGGCACCGACTCGACCGTGGTGTTGGTGACGACGTCGGGTGAGCTGGCCGACGCCGTCGACGCCGCGCTCGCCGCCCAGCTGGCGACGCTGCCCGCCGTCCGAGCCGACGCCGCCCGGGCGTCGCTCGGGCCGAACGGTGGCTGCGTACTCGTCGACTCGCTCGACGTCGCGGTCGGCGTGGCCAACGAGTTCGCCCCCGAACACCTGCAGATCGCCGTCGCCGACGCCGAGGTCGACACCGTCGTCGACGGCCTGGTCAACGCCGGCGAGATCCTCGTCGGGCAGCACACCCCGTTCAGCGCCGCGAACTTCGTGATCGGATGTCCGGCGTCGCTGCCCACGTCCGGGTTCGCCCACGTCTCGTCCGGGATCACCGCCGACACGTTCCTCAAGCGCACCGCCGTCGCCCGCGCCGACGCCGCGGCACTCGCCCGGATGACCCCGTCGGTCGTCGCCCTGGCCGACCACGAGGGCTTCCCGGCTCACGGCGACGCGGTCCGTCTCCGCACCGGCTGACACCGGGCGCCGGCTCAAGTAGAGGGCTCGGCGTGCCGATGGCGCGGTGATGGAATCGACGCTTCGCGCAGCCGGGGGCACGCTCGCCCACCCGACGACGACCGCCGTGCTGCTCGTCGAGGACGACGACCGGATCAGCGAGCCGTTGATCCGGGTGTTGCGCTCGGAGGGCTTCGACGTCGAACACGTGGCGGCGGGACTGCCGGCGCTGGAGGCGGTACGTGAACGGCGTCCGGGGATCGTCCTGCTCGATCTGACGCTGCCCGACGTCGACGGCCTCGACGTGTGCCGCAAGATCCGCTCCGACCATCCCGACCTGCCGGTCATCATGCTGACCGCTCGCGCCGAGGAGATGGATGTCATCGTCGGGCTGAACGCCGGCGCCGACGACTACGTCGCCAAGCCGTTCCGGCTGGCCGAACTCGTCGCGCGCATCCGTGCCCGGCTGCGCATCGTCGAGCATGCCGGAGGCGCGAACGGCCACGGCGTACTGGTCGGTGCCGGGATCGAACTCGATCCGGACGCTCGCCGCTGCCGGGTCGCCGACGCCGACGGCGCCGCGGTGGAGGTCGAGCTCACCACGAAGGAGTTCGACCTGCTGGAGCTGCTCATGCGCCAACCCGGGGTGACCCTCAAACGCGAGACGATCATGAGCCGAGTGTGGGACGAGAACTGGTGGGGGTCGACGCGCACCCTCGACACCCACACCTCGACGCTGCGGCGCAAGATCCGCGACGACGCCGATCCGCCGTCGAAGATCGTCACGGTGCGCGGCGTCGGGTTCCGCTTCGACCCGGAGGGCTGAGCGTCGTGCGGCGACGCCTCGTGCTCTCCACGATCAGCGTGGTGCTGGTCGTGATCGTCGTGCTGCTGTTGCCGGTGCTGCTCGTGGTCCGCGACGCCGAGGGCGGAACGCTGCCGGGTGGCGTCATCGCCCGGCTGGGCGTGATCGCCGCAACCGCGATCGGCTCGGCGGCACTCCTCGCTGGCGTCCAGGCCCGCCAGCTCGCCCGGCCGCTCGAACGGCTCGCCCGCAGTGCGTCGCGGCTCGGCGACGGCGACTTCAGCGCCGCCGCACCAGCACCGTCGGGGATCTCCGAGATCGACGACATCGCCCGGGCGCTGCGGCTCAGCGCCAACCGCGTCGACCGGATGCTGGAGTCGGAGCGGGGCTTCACCGCCGACGCGACCCATCAACTCCGCACCGGCCTGACCGGGATCGCGATGCGCCTCGAGTTGCTCGAGCGCACTGACGACCCCGGCGTCGCCGCGGAAGCCACCGCCGCGCTCACCCAGACCCACGACCTCAACACGACGCTCGACGACCTCCTGACGGTCGCCCGGACGGGCTCGACCAAGGAACGTGCCGAGTTCGAGCTGACGACGCTGGTCGACCATCAGGTCGCCGACTGGCAACAGCGCTTCGCCGAGAAGCGCCGTCAGATCGTCGTCACCACCGCACGGGTCAGCCCGGTGGTCGCCACGCCCGGCCTGATCGGGCAGGTGCTGGCGATCCTGCTCGACAACGCATTGCGTCACGGTCGAGGGACCGTGGCGATCCTCGTACAGGACGACAGCGTGACGATCGAGGACGAGGGAACCGGCATCACCCCCGAGCGGGCGGCGACGCTGTTCGACCGCCCGAACGACCATCGCGCCGCCCACGGCCGTGGCCTGGCGCTGGCACGCCGGCTCGCCGAATCCGATGGCGGCCGCCTGGAACTGGTGCAGCTCGCCCCGCCCACGTTCCGCCTCACCCTCGTGCCCGTGTCCACTGTGTCAACTGGGGTCAGACCCCAGTTGACACACGTCACGCAGCAGTGACCCGGAGACCCTCGTCGGGCCCGCCGGCGCGGACTTCGATGGTGCCGCCGTCGGTGACCTCACCGCCGAGGATCAGCATCGACGCCTGGTCGCCGATCTCGCGCTGGATCACCCGCTTGAGCGGTCGGGCGCCGAACGCCGGATCGAACCCCTCCCGGGCGAGCTGGGCCATCGCGTCGTCGTCGACGTCGAGGTCGATGCGACGATCGGCCAGGCGCTTGCGCACCTGCTCGAGCTGGATCTTCACGATCCGTTCGAGGTCGGCCTCGGTGAGGGCCCGGAAGCGGATGATGTCGTCGACACGGTTGATGAACTCGGGCTTGAAGAACTGCCCCGGGTCGCCCGGCAGGTTCGACGTCATGATCAACACGACGTTGGTGAAGTCGACCGTGCGACCCTGCCCGTCGGTGAGACGGCCGTCGTCGAGCAGCTGCAGCAGCGTGTTGAACACGTCGGGGTGCGCCTTCTCGATCTCGTCGAGCAACACGACCGAGTACGGGCGACGCCGCACCGCCTCGGTGAGCTGGCCGCCCTCGTCGTAGCCGACGTAGCCGGGGGGCGCGCCGATCAGCCGTGACACGGAGAACTTCTCCATGTACTCGCCCATGTCGATACGCACCATCGCCTTCTCGTCGTCGAAGAGGAACTCGGCGAGCGCCCGGGCGAGCTCGGTCTTGCCGACGCCGGTCGGGCCGAGGAACATGAACGATCCGATCGGCCGGTTGGGATCGGACAACCCGGCGCGGCTGCGACGGATCGCGTTGGCGACCGCAGTGACGGCATCGTCCTGGCCGATCACCCGTTCGTGCAGCAGCTCTTCGAGATGGACCAGTTTCGACGTCTCGGACTCCATCAACCGGTTGAGCGGGATGCCGGTGGCCTTGGCCACGACCTCGGCGATGTCCTCGGCGTCGACCTCCTCTTTCAGCATCGCGCCCTCACTCTGGATCGAACGCAGGTGGGCGGTGGCGTCCTCGATGCGGCGTTCCAGCTCGGGAATGCGGCCGTAGCGGATCTCGGCGGCAGCGGCGAGGTCGGACTCGCGCTCGACCTGCGTGCGCAATCCCTCCAACTCCTCCTTGAGCGAACGGATGGCGTCGATCGCCTGCTTCTCCTGCTCCCAGCGCTGCTTCATCACGGCGATCTGAGCGTTCAGTTCGGCGAGTTCGTCGACGAGCGCCTCCAACCGCTCCCTCGACGCGTCGTCGGTCTCCTTCTCCAATGCCACCTGCTCGATCTCGAGCTGCAGGATCCGGCGCTGGACGACGTCGATCTCCGTCGGCAGCGAGTCGATCTCGATGCGCAGCTTCGATGCCGCCTCGTCCATCAGGTCGATCGCCTTGTCGGGCAGGAAGCGGGCCGTGATGTAGCGGTCCGACAGCACGGCCGCGCTGACGAGCGCCGAGTCCTGGATACGGACACCGTGGTGCACCTCGTAGCGCTCCTTCAGACCGCGCAGGATGCCGATCGTGTCCTCGACCGACGGCTCGCCGACGTACACCTGCTGGAAACGGCGCTCGAGCGCCGGGTCCTTCTCGACGTGCTTGCGGTACTCGTCGAGCGTCGTGGCGCCGATCATGCGCAGTTCGCCGCGCGCCAGCATCGGCTTGATCATGTTGCCGGCGTCCATCGCGCCTTCGGCGCCACCGGCCCCGACGATCGTGTGCAGCTCGTCGACGAAGGTGATGATCTCACCCTCGGCGTCGGTGATCTCCTTGAGGACCGCCTTCAATCGTTCCTCGAACTCGCCGCGGTACTTCGCGCCGGCGAGCATCGAACCGATGTCGAGCGCGATCAGGCGCTTGTTCTTGAGGCCCTCGGGGACGTCGCCGTCGGCGATACGCGCAGCCATGCCCTCGACGATGGCCGTCTTGCCGACGCCGGGCTCGCCGATCAGCACCGGGTTGTTCTTGCTCCGTCGCGACAGCACCTGGATGCACCGGCGGATCTCCTCGTCGCGGCCGATGACCGGATCGATCTTGCCGTTCGCGGCGAGTGCGGTGAGGTCCTGGCCGTACTTCTCGAGCGCGGCGAACTTCTCCTCGGGGTTCTGGTCGGTCACCCGGTGCGAGCCGCGCACGTCCTTGAGCGCCGCCAGCAGTTCCTCGGAGCCGACGTCGAGGCGGGCGTTCATCGCCAGCAACAGGTGCTCGACGGACAAGAAGTCGTCGCGGAAGTCCTTCTGGTAGCGCTCGGCGTTGGCGACGACGTTGGTGAGCTCCTTGCTCATCCGGGGCTCGGCGCCGCCGTAGGCCTGGGGGAGCTTCTGGATGGCCTCGTCGACGCGGTTGCGCACCATGAGTGGCGCCTGGCCGAGCTTGGCGAGCACCGCCGGGACGATCGTGTCGGTCTGGCGCATCATGGCGCCGAGCACGTGATCGGGGGTCAGCTCGGGATTCGACAGCTCCTTGGCCTGGTCGATGGCGGCCGAGAAGGCCTCCTGGGTCTTCAGTGTCCACTTCTTCGGGTCGATCGCCATGATGTCCTTCTCTCGCGTTCAAGAAACTTGAGTGTCAGTATATCAGGAAATGCCGTTGTCCACAGGGTGGCGGACACGAGCTGCCAGATCGTCGGCGACCGCCACCAGGTCCTTGTAGGCCCGGACGTCGGCGGGGAGCGAATCGAGCGCCGCCGCCAACCGCATCGCCACCTCGGGCGACGGCGCCGCCCGCAGGATCGGCGTCACGTAGGTGCGGATCGTGAACAGCACACACCTCGTGTTCGCGAACCTCCTCAGCGTCTCACGCTCGACGCGCAGGTACATGGCCGCCGGCGACGGGCACGGCGACGGTCGTGGTGTCGCCGTGCCGTCGACGGGCGTGTACCAGTCGGGCGTGTCCAGCACCCCCCATCCGAGGCGCCAGAAGCTGCGCTCGGGGGTGAGCCGCTGGAAGAACCCGTCGATCGGGGCTTCCAGCTGGTCGTTGAGGCGATCGACCGGCGCATGGACCTCGGCCATCGTGAGACCCAGCTTGGAACGCAGGTCCCAGCGGTTCGGGAAACACACCGAGCCGCCCCCGAAGACGAGCCGACCACCGCGCTCGACCAGGAGAACGAGGTCCTCGGGGACCAGGCGAGCGGCGGCGTCGAGGGGGTGGAGATGCTCGTCGAGTGCGACGTCGCCGTAGCGCTCGGGCCAGCGCTGGCGCAGGTGCTCGACCATGGCGTCGGCGACCTCCCGGGCCTCGCGCTCGACCTCGTCGTCGAGCACGGCGAACACCGTGTCGGGGAACTCGTCCATCAGGCGCGGCTTGGCCCGGATCGCTGCGTCGGCATCGGGGCCGAGTTCGATCCACTCGGCGAGGTCGAGCGGCCGCACGCCGAGTCGCCACCGGAACGCCTCGGGCCCCGCGGGCGCCGGGCCGTCCATGAACGGCAGGTACGGCGCCGGCTCGATCGTCGTCCCGGCGATCGGTGCGTCCTGCAGGCCCACACCCGAACGCTACCCAGTCCGCCCCGCCAGCGATGAGCGAACGGGCCACATACCGTCACCTGGCTCATCGCTCGGGTGATACCGACGCTTGCGATGAGCGAACAGACCACCCACCGGCGCTTCGCTCATCGCTGTCTGATCGGGGCATGCTGGACGGCATGTCCGCCACTCGTTCGCCCGCGTTGTCGATCCTCGATCTGGCGATCATCGGACGGGGCCAGACCGCCGCCGATGCATTCGCCAACAGCGTGGCGCTCGCGCAGAGGGCCGAGGCACGCGGGTACCGGCGGGTCTGGTACGCCGAGCACCACAACATGGCGTCGATCGCGTCGTCGGCGACGAGCGTGCTGATCGCCCACGTGGCGGCCCACACCTCCACGATCCGCCTCGGTGCCGGCGGCGTGATGTTGCCCAACCACTCACCGCTCGTGATCGCCGAACAGTTCGGCACGCTCGCCACGCTGCATCCCGGACGAATCGACCTCGGACTCGGACGGGCACCAGGCAGTGACCAGACGACGATGCGGGCCATGCGGCGCGACGCCCACTCGTCGGACCGGTTCCCCGACGACGTGCTCGAACTGCAGGGATATCTCACCGGCCACTCCCGGATCCCCGGCGTGGTCGCCGTGCCCGGTGCCGGCACGAACGTGCCGCTCTACATCCTCGGCTCGTCGCTGTTCGGTGCCCGCCTCGCCGCGATGCTCGGCCTGCCGTACGCGTTCGCCTCGCACTTCGCGCCCGCGGCGCTGCTCGACGCGATCGAGATCTACCGGCGCGAGTTCCAGCCCTCCGAACAGCTCGCCGAGCCGTACGCGATCGCCGGGGTGAACGTCATCGCCGCCGATTCCGACGACGAGGCGCTCGACCAGTGGACCACGGTACGCCGCACCCGGATCGCCCGCTTCGTGCAGCCGCGTCGCGACCTCACCGACGACGAAGCAGACGCGCTGCTCGCGTCCCCACAGGGCCAGCAGATCGCCCAGATGATGCACTACTCCGCCGTCGGCACCCCCGAGCGGGTCAGGGCGTACCTCGACGAGTTCGCCCACCGGGCCGGCGTCGACGAGCTGATCACCGCGCACGCGTCGCCGGCGATCGATGCCCGCCTCCGCTCGGTCGACCTCCTCGCCGACGCGATGGACCCCGTCACCGTCTGACCCGCCGGAGCACGGAGCCGCTTCGTCCGTCCTCCGTGTCGAGCCGCGCAACGCGAGGGCGCGACACTGTCGGCCGGGGAATTCCAACGGAGGGGACAACACATGAGCGAGACCACCGACGTCGACGTCGTGATCGTGGGAGCCGGCTTCGCCGGCATGTACCAGCTGGTGCGGATGCGCCGCGCCGGGTTCAGCGCCGTGGTGCTCGAGACCGCCGACGACGTCGGTGGCACCTGGTACTGGAACCGCTACCCCGGCGCCCGTTGCGACATCCTCACCGTCGACTACTCCTATTCCTGGGACCCGGAGCTCGAACAGGAGTGGACGTGGTCGGAGCGCTACGCCACGCAGCCCGAGATCCTCCGCTACGCCCAGTTCGTCGCCGACAAGCACGACCTGCGGCGTGACATCCGCTTCAACACCCGAGTGGAGTCCGCCGAGTGGAACGACGACACGAACCGCTGGACGATCCACACCGACAAGGGAAGCGACGTCACCGCCAGGTACTACGTGATGGCCACGGGATGCCTGTCGATGCCGAAGGTGCCCGACATCGAGGGTACCGACCGGTTCGCCGGCGAGGTGTACTTCACCAGCACCTGGCCCCACGACGGCGTCGACTTCACCGCCAAGCGCGTCGCGGTGATCGGCACGGGTTCGTCGGGCATCCAGTCGATCCCGATCATCGCCCAGCAGGCCGACCAGCTCACCGTCTTCCAGCGCACGCCCAACTTCTCGATCCCCGCCCACAACGGGCCGATCACCGCGGACCGGCTCGCCGAGTACCGCACGGACCCCGCTGCCTACCGCGAAGAAGCCCGCCACTCGGCCATCGGCGTGCCCCGCACGCCACCCGACACCAGCGCGCTCGCGGTCTCCGAGGAGGAACGCAACGCCGCCTACGAGCAGGTGTGGCAGCGCGGTGAACTCGCCTTCCTGCAGCCGTACAACGACATGGGCATCAACGCCGAGGCGAACGACACGATGCGCCAGTTCATCCACGGCAAGATCCGCTCGATCGTGAACGACCCGGACGTCGCCGAGCTGCTGTGCCCGACGAACCACTACTTCGCCACGAAACGGCCGTGCCTCGACACCGGCTACTACGAGACGTTCAACCTTCCCCACGTCCGCCTCGTCGACCTGCACACCCAGCCGATCGCCACGATCACCGAGACCGGCATCGACGCCGGCGGTGAGCACCTGGAGTTCGACGCGATCGTCTTCGCCACCGGCTTCGACGCCATGACCGGCGCCATCGTCGGCGTCGACATCGCCGGACGCGACGGGCGCAGCCTGCGCGACGCATGGGCGCACGGGCCCGAGACGTACCTCGGGCTGATGAGCGTCGGGTTCCCGAACCTGTTCATGATCACCGGCCCCGGCAGCCCGTCGGTGCTGTCGAACATGATGGTGTCGATCGAACAACACGTCGACTGGATCACCGACACGCTGACGCACCTGCGCGCGAACGACGCCGAGGTGATCGAGCCGACCGAGCTGGCCCAGGAGAAGTGGGTCGAGCACAGCAACGACATCGCGAACCTCACCCTGCTGCCGACTGCGAACTCGTGGTACATGGGCGCCAACATCCCGGGCAAGCCGTCGGTGTTCCTGCCGTATCCCGGCGGGGTCGGGGCCTACCGGGAGATCTGCGACGAGGTGGTCGACCGCGACCACCTCGGCTTCGCGATCTCGGGCCCGAACGGTGCGACGGTCAACGACGGCATCATCCGCCAGCTCAAGCCCGACATCGCCGGCCTGCTGGCCGCGATGGAGGAGCTGGGCCTGCCGCCGATCGAGACGATGTCGGTCGACGACGCCCGAGCGTTCATGGAGGAGTCGGGCGCGATGAACCCGCCGGGGCCCGACGTCGGCGAGGTCGTCGACGGCACACTGCCGGGCGCCGACGGATCCGAACTCGAGTACCGGCTGTACCGGCCGGCAGCGCCCGGGCCGCATCCGATCGTCGCCTACTTCCACGGCGGCGGCTGGGTGCTCGGCAGCCACACCTCCGACGACGCGCTGTGCCGGGACCTGTGCAACCGCTCCGGCGCCGTGATCGTCTCGGTCAACTACCGCCACGCCCCCGAGGCGCGGTTCCCGGCCGCCGCCGACGACGGGCTCGCCGCGACGACCTGGATCGCCGAGCACGCCGAGGAACTCGGCGGCATTCCCGGCCAGCTCGCCGTCGCCGGTTGGAGCGCCGGCGCGAACGTCGCCGCCGTCACCTGCCAGCAGGCCGAGCTCGCCGGCGGGCCCGACATCGTCGGGCAGGTACTGCTCAACCCGGTCACCGACTGCGACGTCTCGCGGCCGTCGTACGTCGACAACGCCGAGGGCTACCTGCTCACGAAAGGTCTGATGGACTGGTTCTGGGACCATTACTGCGACCCCGCCGACCGCACCGACCCGAAGGCATCACCGCTGCGGGCCGACGACCTGTCGGGCCTCCCGCCGGCGATGATCGTCACCTGCCAGTTCGACCCGCTGCGCGACGAGGGCGACGCCTACGCCGACGCCCTGGCCGCCGCCGGCGTCCCGGTCCGGCACCTCCAGTGCGAGGGCCAGACCCACACCTCGATCGGCATGGTCGGCGTGCTCGTGACCGGCGCCTACGCCCGGGCCGAGATGGCCGATGCACTGAGCTCCTTCTTCGGCGCCAGCGTGACATCGGGGGTCTGACCGTGACACCGGGGCGCTGATCCGTGACCCCGGGGTCTTCCCGACCGCTGGCGTAACGATGTGACAGCGCGTCGGTAGCGTCGATGTGATGGCTGCGTTGACACGTCACCGGCCGCCATACGTGGCGCAGGGCACGTGGCGCAGCGGCGCGTTGTACGTGTGGGGCTGGAACGGCATCGACACCGCCTCGATGGCGTGGTTGTACGGCGGGTTCCGGGTGCTCGACGACGACGGCACCCGCACCGGCTGGCACGACAGCCCCGCCTCGTACGGCGCCATCGGACGCATCAGCATCGGCCTCGACGGCCACCCCACGCTCCACGCGTCCTCGGTGCAGCTCGACGCCATGGGCACCGCCGTCTGGCTCTCCGAACTGCCCGGGGAGCCCCATCTCTCGGACTCCCTGGCGTGGTTCGCCCGCCTCGCCGAGCTCGCCCGACGGACCGTGACCGCCGGGCGCATCGTGCCGGTCGTGGTCGAGGAGGGTCCCTTCACCGTCGCCCGCTGGCGGCCGGTCACCAACGAGTCGATCGACACCACGCTCGGTGCGCTCACCACCTCGATGCCGCCGATCTGCACTGCCGGATCGAACGCCGACGCCACGAGCATGTACGGACAACTCGTCGACGGGATCGCACGATCGTTCCTGCACCAGTACGGCTGGAAGGCCGACCTCGGCCGCAAGCGCAGCGCCGGCGTCCAGGCCCTGCGGGCCACGTTCGGCGCCCTCGCCAAGCCCGACCACGTCGTGCGCGGCGGCAGCGACGAGTTCGACACCGCACTGCGCCAGCTCCGCGACGAGCTCGATCGTCACGCCCGGCGCGCCGCCGGCGAACCCGTCGTCGTCCCCCGCCTGCGGCTGATCATCAACGACGACCCCGGCGACCCGTGGATGGTCCGCCTCGAGCTCGTCGACGACCGCGACACCGCTCGATGGTGCTCGGCCAACGACGTGTGGGAACGCAGCGCCACCGCGCTCGAAGTCGCCAGGGACGAGCGCCACCTCGACGCCCTGGTCGAGCTCATCGGCACCACCGTCGAGCAGGTGGCGCCGATCGTTCCCGGTCTCGCCGAGCTGGCCGTGCAGCACGAACCGACCCAGATCGAACTCGACCTCGAGGTCGCCGAGGACTTCCTCGACGTGGCCCCGGTCGAGCTGCAGCGCCTCGGCATCGAGCTGATCGGCCCCGAACGCCTGATCCGCACCCGAGTCAACGTCGCCGGCGAAGCAACACCGACACCGCCCGACGACCGCACGAAGCAGTTCGGCAAGGAGGCCCTCGTCGACTGGAAGCTCGTCGTCGGCGACGACGAGATCTCCGACATCGAGATCGCCCGCGCCGAAGCCGCCGGCGCGACACTGCTGCACACCGGCCACCGCTGGGTGCGCATCGATGCCGACGAACTGCGTCGCAAGCGCGCCAAGCTGACCGAGCTCCAGGCAACCAAGGCCGAGGTGAGCCCGCTCGAGCTGCTCCGTCTCGCCAACGACGCCGAGCTCGGCGACGACGACACTCCGGCGATCTCGATCCACGGTGCCGACACCGGCGACGCGCCGACCGCGGTCGACGCCGACTGGATGCGCAACCTGCTCGCCGGGCTGCCCGACGAACGCCTCGACGAGACCCGCGAGTCGCCGGAGTTCGTCGGCGAACTCCGCCACTACCAGCGCCGCGCCCTCTCCTGGCTCCAGTTCCTCGCCAAGCTCGGCCTCGGCGGCTGCCTCGCCGACGACATGGGCCTCGGCAAGACCGCCACGACCCTCGCCCATCTGCTCGAGCGGCCCGGCCCGCACCTCGTGGTGTGCCCGCTCAGCGTCGTACGCAACTGGAGCCAGGAAGCGGCCCGCTTCACCCCGAAGCTCGACGTGGTGATCCATCACGGCGCCAACCGGGCACAGGGCCTGCGCGACGACGACGCATTGTTCTCGACCGACCCGGAGCGCCAGCTCGTCATCACCACCTACGGCCTCCTGCCCCGCGACCTCGAGCACCTGGGCGACGTCGACTGGTCGACCGTCGTGCTCGACGAGGCGCAGATGGTCAAGAACCCCAACACCAAGGCCGCCCGCGCCGTCCGCCAACTCCGCTCCCACCAGAAGCTGGCGCTGACCGGCACCCCGGTCGAGAACCGGTTGAGCGAGCTGTGGTCGATCCTCGATGCCGTCAATCCCGGCCTGCTCGGCAGCCTGCAGACGTTCCGCGAGCAGTTCTCGAGCCCGATCGAACGACACGGCGACGACCTGGCCGCGGCCCGGTTGCGACGACTCACCCGGCCGTTCGTCCTCCGACGCACCAAAGCCGACAAACGGTTGCTCCCCGACCTGCCCGACAAGATCGAACAGGTCGCCTACGCCAAGCTCACCCGCGAGCAGGCCACGCTCTATCAGCAGGTGGTCGACCAGCTCCTCGCCGACGCCGAGCAGACCGGCGGCATGAAACGCCGCGGGCTGGTGCTGGCAGCACTGATGCGCCTCAAGCAGGTCTGCAACCATCCCGCCCACGCACTCGGTGACGGCTCACGCCTCGCCGGGCGTTCCGGCAAGCTCACCCGCTTCGACGAGTTGGTCACCGAACTGCTCGACGCCGGCGAGCGGGCGCTCGTGTTCACGCAGTTCCGCGAGATGGGCGAGCTGCTGCGCACCCATGTCGACGACCAGTTCCGCTTCGATCCGCCGTTCCTCCACGGCGGCGTCTCCCGGGGCGGACGTGACCGGATGGTCGACGCGTTCCAGGACGGTTCGGGCCCGCCGCTGCTGCTCGTGTCGCTCAAGGCCGGCGGCACCGGGCTCAACCTGACCGCCGCCAGTCAGGTCATCCACTACGACCGCTGGTGGAACCCCGCCGTCGAGGATCAGGCAACCGACCGCGCGTGGCGCATCGGCCAAGACCGCACCGTGAACGTGCACAAGCTCGTGTGCGAAGGCACCGTCGAGGAACGCATCGGTGCGGTGATCGACGACAAGCGCAAGCTCGCCGACGCCGTCGTCGGCACCGGCGAGGCATGGCTCTCGGAGCTGTCGACCGACGAGCTGCGCGACCTCGTCACTCTGGAGACGGACGCATGAGTCGGCCGCGCAAACCGTTCGGAGCGAGCCATCCCGGCCGGCTACCGGCGACGATGATCAAGGTGCTCGCCGCCGAGATGAGCGACCCGTCGCGGCTGCGACGCGGCAAGCAGTACGCCAAGGACGGCTCGGTGCTCGACATCGTCATCGAACCCGGTGTCGTCACCTGCGAGATCCAGGGCTCGCGCTCGACCCCGTACATCGCGTCGGTCGAGGTGACTGCCGGCGACGGCATGCCGCTGCGGCGTGACATCTCCACGCGCTGCACCTGTCCCGACGACCACAACTGGGACGGCTACGCGTGCAAGCACGTCGTGGCTGCGATGTTCGTGCTGAGCGACGAGTTCCTCCTCGAACCCGAACTCCTCGACGTCTGGCGCAACCGATCGTCCCCGACCGACGACGACACCCCCCTGCGCGTCGGGGTCGGGTCCGGACGGGCAGGGCGGCATCTGCGGCTGGTGCGACCGGGCGAGGTCTCCGAGGCGACGCCGGAGCCGGCCGATGTGCTCGACGATCCGCTCGGCGACCTGCTGCGATGTCCCGACGGCGCCACCCTGCCCGACGTGGCGGACATCGAGCGGATCGAGCCGGAGCTGCCCCGGTCGCGCGACCTCGCGGTCGTGTTGCGCGACGCCATCGCCCACCTGCGCATCGACTGGGACTGACTGCTCAGAGTGACCCAGTTCGCGCTCGCGGTGCACGTACACTTCACGACGATGTCGCTCCACGCCGCCACGGTCGCCGACGCATTGCTCACCAACGTCGACCGCGTCGTGCGCGGCAAACGCGACGAGATCCGCTTGGCCCTGTGTTGCCTGCTCACCGAGGGCCATCTGCTCCTCGACGACGTCCCCGGCACCGGCAAGACCAGCCTCGCCAAGGCGATCGCCAACTCGATCGCCGGCACCTGGAAGCGGGTCCAGTTCACCCCCGACCTCCTGCCGACCGACATCACCGGCGTCATGGTGTTCGACCAGCGCGGCGGCACGTTCGCGTTCCGCGAGGGCCCGGTCTTCACCAACGTCCTCATCGGCGACGAGATCAACCGCGGGAGCCCCAAGACGCAGTCGGCCCTGCTCGAGGTGATGGAGGAACGCCAGGTGACCGCCGACGGTGTCAGCCGTGTGGTGCCGCGACCCTTCTTCGTCATCGCCACCCAGAACCCCCGCGACTTCCAGGGCACCTTCCCGTTGCCCGACGTGCAACTCGACCGCTTCGCCATGCGCCTGACCCTCGGCTACGCCGACGCCGCCACCGAGGTCGACATCCTCGACGGCTTCCACCGCCACCGTGACGACGACGACCTGGCCCCGGTCACCGACCCCGAGGAACTCGACCGGGTGATCGACGAGATCGACGAGATCACCGTCGTCCGATCGGTGAGCGACTACATCGTCCGGATCGCCGGTGCCACTCGAACCCACCCCGACCTCCGCCTCGGGGTGTCGACGCGCGGCACGCTGACCGTCCTGCGCGTCGCTCGCGCCTACGCCGCCACCGACGAACGTGACTACGTGACCCCCGACGACGTCAAGGCCGTCGTCGGCCCGGTGTGCTCCCACCGCATGGCGCTGACGCCCGAAGCGGAGTTGCGCGGCGCCCGCATCGAGAGCGTGCTCGCCGATCTCGTCGACGAGATTCCGGTGCCGCGTACCCGAGAGGGCTGAACGTGCTGACCCGATCGGGCCTCGGAGCGGTCCTCGCCGCCGTCGTGCTCGGCGTGGCCGGATGGCGGTGGCACTACGAGGAACTCGTCGTCGGTGCGGTCGCCGTCGGCGCCCTGCTGCTGGTCGCGATCTGGGTCTCGCAGCGTCCACTGCGGGCAACGGTCACCCGTCGCCTCGTCGCCGTTCGCGTGCCCCGCAGCGATCCGGTCCTCGTCGACTACCGCATCCGCAACACCACGCGGTTCCGCTCCGGACGAGCGACGATCATCGACCGCTGCGACGACGCCGCCACCCGGTTGGCGGCTCCGCCGGTCGCTCCCGGTGCCGAGGTGACCGTCAGGGGGGCGATCCCCACGCACCGACGCGGCGTGTTCGCCGTCGGCCCGTTGGACATCGAACGCGTGGACCCCTTCTGGCTCAGCGTGGGTCGTCGGCGCGACGACCGGTCGGCATCGGTGATCGTGCACCCCAAGGTCTACGACCTCGTCGGTCCACAGGGTGCGGTGCGGGTGGTCGAGAACGAATCGGTGCTCCGCCGGGCGACGGCCGATCCGATGTCGGGCTTCGTCTCGATGCGCGAGTACGTGACGGGTGACGACCCGCGGATGATCCACTGGCCGACGACGGCGCGCACCGGCACCCTCATGGTGCGCGAACACGTCGAGGTGCGCCGACCGGAGTTCACGATCGTGCTCGACACGTCCCCGACGGTTGCGACGCCGGCGGACTTCGAGGAGATGGTGGACGTGACCGCGACCTTGGCGGTCCATGCGATCCGCACCGGCCTCGACGTCGTCGTTCGCACCACCGACCGCGAACTCGCCGGGCGGCCGACGCCGCTCGTCACCGACGCCGCCGTGCTCGATCTGCTGACGCCCGTTCCACAGTCGCAACCGCACGACCTCCTGCCGATCGGCGCGCTCTTCACCGGTGGTTTCGACCACACCTCGGTCGTGTTCGTCACCGGCCCGACCGGTCCGTCGAGCCGGTTCGCCGACACCGAGCGGATGGCGCTCGTGCGCGTCGGCGAGGACGCCACCGACGGACCAGGAATCGCGCTCGCTGCTCACGACGCCCGCGAGTTCGTCCGCCGCTGGAGGACCTGGACGTGACCGACACCCTCCTCGCCGGGCCGTCGACCTCCGAGGATGTCGACCCACCCGACCCACCCGACACGGCCCTGAGCAGAGCACGCATCGTCGTGCTGCTGATCGGCTTCGCCGTCGTCGGGGCCGGCGCCGGCAACATCTTCGACGAGTTCCGATGGGTGCTCGTCCTCGCCGCAGTGCCACCCTCCCTCGCGGCGCTGGCCCTGATCGAACGATCGGCGATGTCCCGAGCGACAGGAGCGGTCGCCGGGCTCGCCGTGGCGATCATCACCGCCGTACTCGTCGAAGGCGGCGGCACGAGTGACGTCGTCGATGCCGTCACCTCGGGCCCGCAGGGGCTGTTGTCGACGGAGTGGCCGAGCCCGCTGCGACCCGACCTGGTGGGAACCGTCGCCGCAGCGATCGCCACCGCGACGATCGTCTCCGGCGAGCTGGCTCGGCGACGACGGTTCCATCTGCTCCCCCTCGTGCCGATGCTGGCGACCTACCTGGCGGCCGTTGCGCTCAGCGCACCCCGGGGCGTCGACTGGTGGTGGTTGGCGACGATGGCGGCGATCGCGGTGCTCTTCGCCACGCTGCGCCCCGTGGGCACCCTGCACGACCGCATCGTGCTCCTGCGGGGAGAGCGTCGTCTCGTCCCCCTGCTCGCGATCGCCGTCGTGGTCGTCACCGCGGTCGCCATACCGATGACGTTGACGGCGCGTGCCGATCCTCGACGCGACGACCCGCCGGCGCGGACCGCCCCCCTGGTCGACCCGATCGAGGCCTCACGTGCCTTGCGCAACCTCGATCCGCCGATCGATCTGCACGTCGTCGACCCCACCGATTCGAGTACACCGCTGCCCGGCGAGTGGCGGACCGCGGCGCTCGACGAGTACGACGGGCGACGCTGGGCCCCGGATCTCACCCTTCGACCGATCGGGACGACACTCGGTGTGGCCGCCGGCCCGCTGGTGGAGGCCCAGGTGAGTTTCCTCGACGACAATCTGACCCTGGTCCCACTCCCCGGCGCTCCGGTGGAGGTCGACGCCGGAATCCAGACCGACGACGCGCGAACGGTCGTACGGCTCGACTCGCCGCCCGAACCGGGCGACTCCGTCCGTCTCGTCACCAATCGGGCGCCGACGACCAGCGATGCCGTCGAGGTGGGCCTGTCCACGCGGTTGGTCGACGACGAGACGTCGGGATTCAGCGAGCTCGCCGGCAACCTCGCCGGTGACGGCTCCCCCCTCGAACAGATGAGCCAGCTCGAAGCCACCATGCGCGACGAGTTCGTACGCGACAGCGAGGTGCAGGGCGGCGGTCTCCAGCTGGCACTGATCGAGCGCTTCCTGCGCGACACCCAGCGCGGCACGCCCGAACAGTTCGCAACGGGCTTCGTCCTGCTCGCCAGGTCGCTGGGCGTCGAGGCGCGCATCGCCACCGGGTTCCGAGCCGACCCCCCGGGTCCTGGCGAGTCGCTCATCCTGCGCTCCGACGACGCTGCCGTGTGGCCCGAGCTGCAACTCGCCGACGGACGGTGGTTGGCCCTCGATCCGGCGCCGCCGGACGAGGCCAGCGACATCGAGCCCCCTCCGCCCGAACCACAGGTGCAGACCCCGGCTGCACCCCAGCCGCCGGTCGCTCCACCCCCCGAGGCCGACACCGAGCCCACCGAGACCGACGACACGACCGGCGAGGCGGACACGGGCGCGCTGTCGACGGTGATCGTGTGGATGTCCAGGGCGGCGCTCGGCCTCGGTGTGCTCGTCCTCCCGTTCGCGTTCGCCGCCGCGGTGATCGTCGGGCTCAAGTACCGGCGACGGCGGCGGCGGCTGTCCGCGGCGGCACCGACCGAGCGGATCCGTGGGGCGTGGGCCAGCGCCACCGACGCGCTCGTCGATGCCGGGCTCGACATCGAGGCCTCGGCGACCGACGGCGAGATCGCCGAACTCGGCACGCCGATCGCCGTCGACGCCCGGCGCGAACTGCACCAGTTGTCCGCGATGTCGAGTGCCGCGACCTACGGAGCACCTCGCCATGTCGACCTGCTCGCCGAGGATGCCGCCGTCTGGCTGGGCGACGTGGAGCAGGCGATCGCCACCCCGCGAACCCGTCGCCAGCGATGGCAATGGCACCTGAGCCTTCGCTCACTGCGCCGAGCGACACGCTCGCCGGTCGACGTCTGAGCACCGCAACGTGCTCGACGGCGGACTCAGTCCTCGGTGGTCGTCGGCGCAGTGGTCGTGGTCGTGGTCGTCGTGGTGGTCGTGGTGGTGGTCGTGGTGGTCGTGGTGGTTGGTGGGGGTGCCAGCGCCACGACGGTCAACGTGGCGACCCGCGACACCAGCTCGCCGTCGGTCACCCGATAGGTGACCACATGGGTTCCCGGCGATCGGGCGAGGATCTGCATCGTCGTGCCCGTCGTGGAGCGCTCGACCCTGCTCGGGTCGACGATGTCGACGACGGTCAACGGATCGTCGTTGGCATCGCGGACGGCGAGCTCCACCGGCAGCGACTCCCTGATCGTCACCTCGACGGTCTGGTCGTCGGCCTCGGGAGCCCGATTGAACTTCGGCCCCACCACCGTGACGGTCGCCGGCAGCGAGATCGCCCCCTCGCTGTCCCGCACGGTGTAGCTGAACGTGGCCTGGCCGGTGCCGTCGCCCGGTTCGACCCGGACGGTGCGACCGTCTGCCTCGACGGAGACGGTGCCGGCCCCGCCGTTCTCGAACGCGATCGAGCTGCTCGAGATGCTGGCGATACGCAGTTCGTCAGCAGGGCCGTCGCCATCGGTGTCGTTGGCGACGGGCGCTGCCGTCACCGGGTCGCCGGCGGTGGCGTCGATCGTGTCGGCAACGGCAACCGGGAGGCGGTTGCGAACCGTGGCGCTGACCTGCACCGTGGTCGACAGCCCGCCGGGGTCGAGCACCGTGGACGTCCACGAGAACTCGCCCGGCTCCGCGGTGACCGGTGGCGCCACGACGAGACGCGAGGCCTCCGTGGTCACCCAGTCCGGGGCGCCGCTGCTCGAGGTGATCGTGAGCACCTCGGTGTCGGTCGCGAGATCGGTGACGGGCACGACGACGGTGTCACCGCGGAACACCTCGAGCGACTTCGGCTGGGCCACCGGCGCCTGATTGACGTCGATCGTGATCCGGCCCGTCGCCCGGAGACGACAGCTGTTCACCACGGCGTAGGTGATCGCCACGTTGCCGTTCTCGCCCGCCGGCGGGGTGTACACACCGTTCACGTAGCTCGGCGGGCCGACGACGTCGACGATCGTGCCACCCGAGCCGTAGGACGCCAGGTCGACGGCGATCGGTTGCTGATACCCGGTCCGCAGGAAGGCGTCGGCGGCAACCGGTGTCGAGGCCGCGCACGGCCGCACCTCGATTCGCAACACGGCGGTGTCGGTGAGCTCGCCGTCGCTGACCTGGTAGCCGATCGAGGCCGTTCCCGACGCGCCGGGGGTGGCGACGAACGTGATGCGGTCGGCGTCGAGCGACACCGAGCCGAGGTCGGTGTCGGGAGCATCCGTGATCGACACCGTCAGCACGTCACCGTCCGGATCGGTGTCGTTGAACAGGACCGCCACCGTGACCGTGCCCCCGTTGACGACCTCGGCGACGTCGTCGCGGGCGTCGGGTGGTCGGTTCAGCGGTTCGGTGACCGACAGCGTGACGGTCGCGGTGGCGGTCAGCCCGGCCCCGTCGGCGACGGTGTAGGTGGCCACGACGTCGCCGACGAGATCGGGATCGGGCGTGATGGTGACCACCGAGCCCGACAGCGACACCGTGCCGTCCCCGCTCACCCGCGCGGCCGACACCACCGACAGCCCCCCAGGCGTCTCGTCGGGGTCGCTGTCGTTGGCGAGCACGGCGAACTGCGTCGGCGTGCCCGGCCCGACGATCGTCTGCGAGTCGGCCACGGCGATGGGCGGGCGGTTGACGCGCTCGGTGATGCGGACGCGGAGGAACCCCAGCGACACGGCGCCCTCGGCGTCGGCGACCTGGTAGCTGATGTTGGTGAGGCCGACCCGTCGGCCGGCGACGAACGTGATCGTGTTGCCGTTGCGGGTCGCCGTCCCGAGCGTCGGCGCCGTCGACGACACCAACTCCAGTTCGGCGGAGTTGCCGTCGGGATCACGGTCGTTGGCGACGACGTCGATCGCGGCGGTCTCGCCGACCTCGACCGTGAGCGAGTCGTTCACCGTGACGGGCGGACGGTTCGTGACGAGGGGTTCGCGCACCGAGACGATGATCGATGCCGACGCCCGCAGGCCCTGCTCGTTCGTGACCTCGTAGCTGCAGCGGAACGCTCCCGACCGACCGGCCGGCGGGTCGTAGCGGACCTGGCTGTCGGCAGTCACGGTCGCCTGACCTCCCGATGGGCAGCCGGGCCGACCGACGATCGTGGGTCGACCTCCGGACGGGTCGCCGTCGTTGCGCAGCACGTCGATGGTCACCGGCACGTCGACGAAGGTGAACGTCGAGTCGTCGCGGGCGAACGGTGGCTCCGGCAGTGGTTCGGGCAGCACGGTGACCGTGACGTCGCCGACGACCTCGTGACCGTTGCCGTCGGTGACCGTGTAGGTGAACCGCGCACTCTCCTGATCGTCGTCGTCCGACAGCGGAGACGGCGTGAACTGGACCTCGCTGCTGCTGAAGACGACCGCCTGTCCGCTGCCGTCATCGGGCTGGGTGACCGACACGACCGTGAGCGGATCTCCGTCGGGGTCGACGTCGTTCGCGAGTACGTCGACCACGACCGATCTGCCGACGACGACCTTGTCGGTGTCGGGCGACACGACCGGGGGCCGGTTCGGTTCGATCTCGTCGGCCACCACGACGAGGACGGCGCCGCGCGTCGTGGCGCCGTTGCCGTCGTCGACCTCGTACTCGAACGGAACCAGCGAAGCAGCTCCCGCCCGTGCGACGATCTCCAGCTGCTCGCCCTCGACGGCGACCTCGAGGCCGACCGGGAGGGGTTCGACGACGTCGAGCGTCATCGGATCGCCGTCGGGGTCGAAGTCGTTGACCAGGACCGCCACCGGTGTCTCGACGTTGCGCCGAACACGCACCGCGTCCGGCTGGACCACGGGAGGCCGGTTCAGGTTGCCCGCACGGGCCACCTCGACGCGCACCTCGACGTCGTCGCCGACCGCACCCCGCGAGTCCACCGGGCGGTAGGTGAACACGGCGGTGCCCTCGAAGCCGTCGGCCGGAGCGAACCGCAGTGCCGGCAGCCCGGAGGGGCCCTCGGTCTCGGTCACCTCGCCGATGCTCGCGCCCCCGGCGCCGGCGGGCGGCGAGAAGCCACCCAATCGGAGAGAGTCGCGTTCGGGATCGACGTCGTTGCGCAGCACGTCGATGATCACCGGGACACCGGCACCGGTCTCGACGGCATCGGCGGCGCCGACCGGTGGCTCGTTCGTCGATCCGGCCGGGAGCAGCTCGATCACGACCGTCGCGCTCGCCGTCGTGCCGTTGCCGTCGACGATCGTGTAGTCGAACGTGTCGACACCGACGTGTCCCGACTCCGGCGTGTAGACGACGGTCGACGCGGTGCCGATGTCGACGGAGCCGTGACCGGGGGCCTCGACCGACGACACGGCGATCGCCTCACCGTCGGGGTCGTAGTCGTTCGCCGTCACCTGGACCTGGACCGAGGCCCCGGAACGGGCGGTGACGAAGTCGTCGACGGCAACGGGCGGGTCGTCGATCCCGTTGTTGTCGGGCTCGCGTCGTTCCGGCTCGCTGGCGGCGTTCCTGTCGGTTCCGCCGCCGCCACCGGCGGTCTCGCCCTCCTCGACGACGTCGCCGTCATCGCCCAGCACGAGGATGCCCTGGGCATTCTTGTCGATCGCCCGGATGCCCCAGGGGGTGACGCCCCAGACGAAGTCGCCGGCGACGTCGTCGACCCAGACCAGGTCGACCGTCGCCGACACCGACAGCGCGGCGTCGTCGGCGATCGTTGCCCGGGACTCGTCGAGGAGGACCCCCCGGCGCCAGTCGAAGCGAACGATCGCACTCGGTCCGCGGCGCACCGCTGCCGCGGCGTCGCCGGCGATGGCCAGGACGTCGGAACCACCGAGATCGAGTCCGTCGATCGTCACCGACTCGCTGATCGCCGTCTCCGACACACACCACAGGTCGTCGTTCGCACCGACCCAACCGCACTCGGCCGAGGGACCCCGAACCTGGACGAGGATCTCGCTCGGGTCGGCATCGGTCGGCAGCGACTGCCAGCTTCCGTCGCCCAGGCGTACCCGCCGGTTCGCCGCATCGAGCACGAGCGGGCGGTTGCCGACCATCGACAGGGCGCCGCCGGTCACACCGAGTCGGGTCGTCTCGGTCGCCGTCGACGTCGCGCGCCGGAGATCACCGTCGACGAGCGACCAGATCGAACCGTCGGGAGCCACGAGCGAGCGGTCGTCGGCCTCGACGGCGAACCCAACGGGCTCGCCGTCGGCCGGCACGACGTTGGCTTCGTTCCCGGCCGGATCGACCACGACCAAGCCTGCCTGGCCCACCCCGGCGATCGCCCGCCCCGAGCCGAGAGCCGTGAGCCCGAACGCGGTACCGATCCGCAGTTCGGCCGAGTCGATCGGTCGCGCCTCGGCCGTCGAGTCGTTGAGGAGGTAGGCGCCGGGGCGACCTTCGGCGATGCGCAGTTGCTCCCCCGGCACTCCGGTGTCGAGACTGGCGAGCGCTCGCCCGCCGTAGCCGTCGACCAGCACGACACGCCCCGACGGTTGGTGCACGAACCAGTTGGTGGCCCGAGCTGACGCAGCATCGACGGCGGGCAGGCCATCGGCGCGTACGACCACGATCACGGCGAACAGCGCGATCACCGTCGCGGCGACAGCCGCGACGGTCTGGCGCCAGGTGACGGTGGACGGTGTCACGAGAACCTCAACAGTCGAGCGAGCGGCGGAACCTCACGAGTCCTTCATCGACACCACTCGGGTCGACCTTGAGCGGTTCTTCCGGATTCCGTCAAGACGGACGCTCGGCTGACGCCCGCCGTAGTGTGCCGTCGTGGACGTCTCGCTCCGAACGCCGCACGGCGACGCGGACGTGCGGATCGCCCGGTGCCCACCGACGACCACCTTGCGCGACCTGGTCGACGAGGCGACGGGCCAGTCCGTCCCCCGGGTCGTGGGCGTCGACGGCCACGCCGTCGACGCCGACACCGCGCTCACCGACAGCGGGCTCCTGTGGGGCACGGTCATCGACAGCAACGCCGTCGCTCTCGAGCCGGCATCCGTCGCGACGGCCACCCTCGCGCAGATCGCCGGGCCCGGAGCCGGCCGCTCCCGTCCACTGGTCCCCGGGCGGTACCGAATCGGACCCGGGCGGCGGTCGAACGCCGATGAGCTCGACGCCGCCCCCGTGCTGGACGCGGCCATCGAGCTCGTCGTCGACGCCGACGGCGACATCTCGGTCGAAACCAAGGGCGGCGACGAGGTGACCCTCGGCGGGACGGTCGTGCAGTCGAGCACGAACTGGCCCGACGGGCAGGTCGTGATCGTCGGGCGACGGGCGTTCACGATCGACCGGCGCCCACCGCAGTCGCGCCGACTCGGCCCGCCGGCCACGTTCGGAACCGTGCTGTTCGTCCGGCCACCGCGGCATCCCGCGGCGCCGCGCCAACCGGTCGTCGAGGCCGTGCGGGAGGCGGCGGGAGCCCTCCCGTCGCTCTGGGAGCGGCGGCCCGCTCAGCCCGATGCCCTGTCGCTCTGCGTCGGTGTCGCGGTCACCGGCGACCCACCCGACCGCCCCGTCACGGTCGAGCTGAACACGCACCGAGTGGTGACGATCGCAGGGTCGGACCATGGAGCGCTCGTCCGTACGATGATCGTCGAGGCGACGACGGTGCACGGCCCCGCCGATCTCGACGTCGTGATCGCGACGACGCCCGACCGGCTCGCCGGCTGGGACTGGGCCAAGTGGCTCCCCCACGTTCGTGTCGCCGGCCGACCGAGCATGTTCGACGACCCCGACTCGATCGCCGACTGGGCCCGGCGCTGCGCCGACCGCACACCGCCCGAGGGGATGACCTGGTCATCCGACCACGTGACGCTGCTCGTCGTCGACGATCCGGGGCTCTGGCAGCAACGAGGCGCACCACTGCACCCGCTCGTCGCGGCTCCGCCGGACCATCTACGCGTGCTCACGACGTGCGACAGCGCGCGCCGCGCGCCGGCGACGACGTCACTGCTGCTCGAGGAGACGGCAGACGGCCGATGGCAGCTCTCCTCGCCGACGACACGTCGGGACGGACAGCGGTTCGTTGCCGCGCTCGTCGAAGCCGACGTCGCTGCCGACGTCGCACGGGCACTGGCGCCGCTCGCCGACCACGAACTCCCACCATCTCCCCCGACGACGACCCCGCCGCGCTGCAGCCTCGAGGAGTTCGTGCTCCGGGACAGCGGCGAGCCACTGATCGAGTTCCTCCTCGCGTCGGGTGGCGCCCGCCTGTGCGGGGCACCGTACGACACCGCGCGGACAGCGGCGGCGGTCGGGCTGCGGCTGTGCTCGACCCGCTCGCCGGAGAGTTGCTGGTTGCTCGACCTCACCGGTTCACCCTGGACCGCCGGGCTCGACGGCCTCCCGCACGTCTCGCCCCACTCGCTCGATCCGTCGACCGTCGACCCCGAACGCCTGCTGGCACGACTGCAACGTCACCTCGACGGCGTCGACCGTCCCGACTGCGTGCTCGTGCTGGTCGACCTCTCCGACGCCCTGGGCACTCGTCTGGTCACCGAGCTCGGCGATGCCGACCGGGTCATCGTGCTGGCCATCGACGCCGCGACGACCATCGACGGCGGGGAGCTTCCGACGATCAGCGTGGGCCGTGTCGACGGGCGACGACGCGCCCGGCTCGACGGAGGTGGTCCGGTCGTCGATCTCGACGACGACGAGATCGACGACGGTCTCGTGCTGCAACCGGCGGTGTACGGGCGGGCCCTCACGGCGTTGGAACGTCGCGTCGCCCGGCGAGCGGCAGGTCGGCCGGAGGAGTTCTCCGCCGCATGTCGGCGGATCGTGGCGACGATTCCCACACAGAACGACCCCGCTCGTCCCCCGGTCCTCGCGGTGCCGAGCCTTGCGGTGACCGTCGACGCCGACGCGTTGTCGGCCGACCATCCGGGCGATGCGATCCCGATCGGCATCGTCGACGATCCGACCGACGATCACCGGCCCCTGTGGTGGGCACCGGGTCACGGTCACCTCCTCGCCGTCGGGCCCGCCGGCTCCGACGTCGACCACCTCGTCACCACCGTCCTGGTCGGCCTCGTCGAGCGGTTCGGCGACGCCGATGTCGCGTTCGTTCTCGTCGACGGCGACGCTGCCCGCCGAGCCGCCGCCGGCGCGTCATCGCCGTGCGAGGCCGTTCTGGACCGCGACGATGCCGGCGTCGTCGCATTGCTCGACCGGCTCGGGACGAGCGACGGCATCCCACGCGTGGTCGTGATCGACGACGTGGGTGAACTCCGGCGACGCGCCGAGACCGTCGGCCTCGCTTCCCCGCTCGACTCCGCGCTGACCGCACCCGGCGACCTGACCGTGGTCGCCGTCGGCCGATCGATCGACGATCTCGGACCCCTCGCCGACATCGACGGGGCCGCGGTGCTGGTCGCGAGCGGTGACCGGTGTCGTCGGCTGCCGAGCGGCGACCTCGTTCGGTTGGCGACGCTCGCCGACGAGCAACTCGATGCACTGGCGAGCCGTCTCGGCACCGACACGGGGCCGGACGCATGATCTTCCGGCGCGGGGACGGGGTCGGCCTCGAGTTCACGCGCCACGTCGTGCGCGGGGTGCGTCTGGGTGCCGACGAGCCGAACCGCCTCGTCGGAGCCGGCGAGGTGGGCATCGGTGACGCCGATGACGACCGATCGGTTCTCGATGCCCTCGTACGACTCCGCGCCGAACTCGACGGCCCGACCGCCCCGACGCGCGTCGCCACCTTCGCGTCGACGAACACGCTGCACCGCCTCGACGTGACGGGGTGCTCCGCCAGCCAACTCAACGATGCCCGCACCGCGCTGCGCGCCGAGCACGGGATCGCATCCACCGTCCTGCTCGACGACGGCCCCCGCCGCTGGCTCATCGCGCTCCGTTGGGACGAGCCGGCGACACGGCGGCTCGAAGCACTCGTCGAGCGATCGGGCTTCCACGACGTGACGATCGAACCGAGCCCGATCGCCGTGGCGAGAGTGCTCGATCACGAGGTGACCCGGGTACGGCGCGATGCCGCACCGCACGAGTCGTTCGACCTGATCTGCGAGCGCGGTGTCCCGGTGGTCAGCGCGTCGGTCGACTCGAGCGGCCGGACACCACCGAGGTTGGCAGTCGACGGCCACGAGATCCCCGCGGGCTGGTTCGACCAGATCACCGGGCAGGCCGAACTCGCCGCCGAGCTCCAACGCCGCGTCGCTGATCTGGCCCCGTCGACCCCGACCCCGACCCCGACCATCTGGCTGACCGACGTCGAGTTTCCACCGTTTCCGCCTCACGATCTGCGTTCACCCGACCGACAGTGCGTCGCGCTCGGTGCCGCGCTCGGCGCCGCCGGGCTCGCCGGTCGGCTGCGGCCCGTCGACATCGTGGCCCCGTTCGAGACCTCCACCACACCGTTCGACCGTCCGTGGGCGGTCGAACGGGTCTCGAACCTGCCGCCGAGACCCGACGGGGACACCACGGGTCCCCTCGCCCGGGTGATCGGGCGGTTCCGGCGGAGATCGCACTGAGCACCTCGACGATCCGGACGAGCGCCGGCGCGGCGAGGCTCAGTCGTCGAAGATCGAGGGTCGCTGGCCGAACACGGCCACGGCTTGCCGCAGCGGAACCAGGTCGGCCCCGGAGCGACGGCCCTCGGCGGCCTCGATGGCATGCTTGGCGATCTCGCGTGCCTGGTCGAGTTCGGCTCGCAGCCGCGCGTTCTCGATCTCGAGGTGCATCACGCGTCGGATGCCCTCGAGGTTCATGCCTTCGTCGGTCAGCTCCGAGATCCGCTTGAGGATGGCGATGTCGGCGTCGCTGTAGCGGCGGTTCCCGCCCTCGGTGCGTGCCGGTGTGACCAGCCCGCGTCGTTCGTAGATGCGCAGGGTCTGGGGGTGCATCCCCGCCAGTTCGGCAGCGACCGAGATCACGTAGACGGCGCGATCGCGGGACCGCTCGTGGGTGTCGGACGTCGTCATGACAGTGAACTCCTCGGATTCACCGTAGTCGCCGCGGCGAACTGTTCGACCGCTGCTCGCTGTTCGTCGGTGAGCTCGGTCGGGACCTGGACGTTGACGGTGACGATCAGGTCACCCGTACCGCTCGTGGTGGCGATGCCCTTGCCGCGGACACGGTGGCGACTCCCGGTCTGGGTACCCGACTTGATCCGCAGCGTGACCCGCGAGCCATCCAGTGTGGGCACGTCGATGTCGCCGCCGAGCGCCGCTTCGGCGAAGGTGACCGGCACCGTGACGGTGAGGTTGTCGCCGCTGCGGCCGAAGAGGTGATGCGGGGTCACCTCGAGTTCGACGAGCAGGTCGCCCGCCGGACCACCGTTGCGGCCGGGCCCGCCACGGCCCTTGAGCCGGATGGTCTGGCCGTCCTTCACGCCGGCCGGGATGCGGGTCTTGACCTCGCGTTGGCGCTTCTCGACGCCGCTCGCGTGACATGTCGGGCACGGATCCTCGATGCGGACCCCCTGGCCACCGCAGACCCGGCACGGCGTGGAGAACGAGAACATGCCCTGGTTGTCGTCGACGACGCCACGCCCACCGCAGGCCGCGCACATCACGGGCGAGGTGCCGGGCCGAGCGCCGGATCCGTGGCAGGTCGTGCACTGCGCGTCGGTGGTGAGGTACAGCGTGGTGGTGATGCCGTTGACGGCATCTTCGAAGCTGACGGTCAGCTGCGCGGTGATGTCGGCGCCGCGGCGGGGGCCGACGCCGGATGCGCTTCGTCCGCGGCCGGGGCCTCGCTGTCCGAACATGTTGCCGAACAGGTCGCCGAGCCCGCCGCCGCCCATGTCGTCGACGTTGAAACTGAAGCCGCCCGAGCCGGGCGCACCGCGACCACCCGTACCGGCCATCGGGCCCATCGCCCTGACCTCGTCGTACTCCTTGCGCTTGGCCTCGTCGCCGAGCACGTCGTAGGCGGCGGCGACCTCCTTGAAACGCTCTTCGGCTGCGTCGTCGCCGGGGTTCTTGTCGGGGTGGAGGTCGCGGGCGAGCTTTCGGTAGGCCTTGGTGATCTCCTTGGCGCTCGCGCCCGGCTCGAGACCGAGTGTCTTGTAGTAGTCCTTCTCGAACCATTCACGTTGTGGCGCCATCGCACATCACCTCCTCACCGGTCGCATTGCACCAGGGTCTGACCCCTGGTTCGATTCAGTCCTTGGTCTTGACCATCGCGGCTCGCAGTACCCTGCCCTTCCAGGTGTAGCCGCTGCGCAACACCTCCGACACGACCGCTTCGCCGCCGTCGCCGGGCTCGTGGGCCACGGCCTCGGCGTACTCGGGGTCGAACGGCTTGCCCTCGAGGTCGAGCGTCTCGAGGCCGTGCTTCTTGAGTTCTCCGAGCATCTGGTTGAGCAGCGGGCCGATCTCGTCGGGGTGGCGCACGAAGGCAGCCTCGGCGGCATCGAGGACCGGGAGCAACGCTTCGGCAAGACGACCCGAGGCCCGATCGGCCTCGGCGAGCGATTGAGCCGACGCCCGCTTGCGGTAGTTGTCGAAGTCGGCCTGGAGTCGTTGGGCCAGGCCCTTGTACTCCTCGCGCTCGGCGAGCAGGGCCGGCACGTCGACATCGGAGTAGTCGATCTCGCCGATGATCTCGTCGAAACCGTCGTCGACAGCATCATCGACGCCCTCCTGACGAGGGCGCAGCATCGAGTCGGTCACGTCGTCGATCTCGCTCGCCCGCTCGGGTGTGTCGTCACCGATCGCCTCGTCACTCGGGGGCGGCGTCGCCCCCTCCGGGAGATCGGTGTCGGCATCGGGCCGCTCGTCGCGGGGCGGGTCGACCATGTCGCCGTCCATGCCGGGCTCAGGCCTTCTGGTCGTCGTCGACGATCTCGGCGTCGACGATGTCGTCGTCGTTCACCGAGCCGGTGCTGGCGTCCTGGCCCGATGCCGACGAACCGTCGGCGCCGGAATCGCGTGCGGCCGTTTCGTAGAGCTTCTGGCTGAATGCCTGGCTCGCCGACATCAGCGTGTCGGTGGCGGCCTTGATGGCGTCGGTGTCGTTGCCCTCCATCGCCTTCTTGAGATCGGCGAGCGGCTGCTCGACGGCCTGCTTCTCCTCGGCGGAGACCTTGTCGCCCTGCTCGCGCAGCACCTTCTCGGTCTGGTACACGATCGAGTCGGCGTTGTTGCGGACCTCGGCCTCCTCACGGCGGCTGCGGTCCTCTTCGGCGTGGGCCTCGGCGTCTTTGACCATCTGTTCGATGTCGTTCTTGTCGAGGGTCGACTGACCGGTGATCGTCATCGACTGCTCCTTGTTGGTCGCCCGGTCCTTGGCCGACACGTGCACGATGCCGTTGGCGTCGATGTCGAAGGTGACCTCGATCTGCGGCACGCCGCGCGGGGCGGGAGGCAGGTCGACGAGCTGGAACTTGCCGAGCGTCTTGTTGTAACCGGCCATCTCGCGCTCGCCCTGCAGGACGTGGATCTCCACCGACGGCTGGCTGTCCTCGGCAGTGGTGAACACCTCGGTGCGCTTGGTCGGGATCGTCGTGTTGCGCTCGATCAGCTTGGTCATCACGCCGCCCTTGGTCTCGATACCGAGGCTGAGCGGGGTGACGTCGAGCAGCAGGACGTCCTTGACGTCACCGCGCAGCACGCCGGCCTGGACGGCGGCACCGATGGCGACCACTTCGTCGGGGTTGACCGTCTTGTTCGGATCCTTGCCGGTCATCGACTGCACGAGGTCGGTCACCGCCGGCATGCGCGTGGAGCCACCGACGAGGATCACGTGGTGCAGGTCGCCCTGCGACACGCCGGCGTCCTTGAGCGCCTGCTCGAACGGGACGCGGCACCGCTCGATGAGGTCGGCGGTCATCTCCTGGAACCTGGCCCGGCTGAGGGACTCGTCGAGGTGGAGTGGGCCCTCGGCCGTCGCCGTGATGAACGGCAGGTTGATCTGGGTCTGCTGGGTCTGGCTCAGTTCGATCTTGGCCTTCTCGGCAGCCTCCTGCAGACGCTGGGCTGCCATGCGATCGGCGCTCAGGTCGACGCCGTGGGCCGCCTTGAACTGCTGGACGAGCCAGTCGACGATGCGCTGGTCCCAGTCGTCGCCACCGAGATCGGTGTCACCGTGGGTCGACTTGACCTCGAAGACCCCGTCGCCGATCTCGAGCACCGACACGTCGAAGGTGCCCCCACCGAGGTCGAACACGAGAATCGTCTCGTCCTCGGCGCTCTTGTCGAGCCCGTAGGCGAGCGCGGCCGAGGTGGGCTCGTTGATGATGCGCAGCACCTCGAGTCCGGCGATCGTGCCGGCTTCCTTGGTGGCGGTGCGCTGGGCGTCGTCGAAGTACGCCGGCACGGTGATGACGGCCTGAGTGACCGTGTCGCCCAGGAACGCCTCGGCGTCGCGCTTGAGCTTCATCAAGATGCGCGCCGAGATCTCCTGGGGCGTGTAGGTCTTGCCGTCGATGTCGTCGGACTTCCAGCTCTCGCCCATGTGGCGCTTGATCGAGCGGAAGGTGCGGTCGGGGTTGGTGATCGCCTGACGCTTGGCGACCTCACCGACGAGTACCTCGCCGGACTTCGAGAACGCCACGACCGACGGCGTCGTGCGGGCGCCCTCGGAGTTGGGGACGACGACGGGATCGCCGCCTTCGAGAACGGAGACGACGGAGTTGGTGGTTCCGAGGTCGATGCCGACTGCCTTGGCCATGGTGTTTCGCTCCTGTGCGGTGGGGGAAGTGGAAGATCGGTCGCCGAGCGTCTGGGGCTCGTCGGATCACCACGATACGGAACATCCCCTTCGATCGCAACGCTGCAGTGAACTTTGTTGAGTCGTGAACACTCAGCTTTGTGGGCTGCCCAGGAACTCCGGGCCGAAGGAGTGCGGCAGCAACTCGGCCACGGTCGTCGACACGACCACACCGGTCGAGCTGACCGAGTGCACCCAGGTCGCCGGGCCGGCGAACTCGCGAATGCGCTGACGGCACCCTCCGCAGGGCGTGCCGGGCGTCGCGCCGTCGGTGACGACCACGACCTCGACGATCGTCTGCTCGCCGGCGGCGACCATGGCGGCGATGGCACCGGCCTCGGCGCACGACCCCAGCGGATAGGCGGCGTTCTCGACGTTGCAACCCACGGCGACCGCACCCGACCCGGTCCGGATCGCCGCACCGACGCGGTAGTTCGAGTACGGGCAGTACGCCTGGAGATGCGCGTCGCTCGCCGCCTCCACCAGTTCCGGATCCGGGTCCCGACGCTCGCTCATCTTCCCATCATCGTCGCGGGGCCACCCCCACACGCACGCACCCGACGCAAAATCGTCAGGGGGGCTCAGGAGAGCGCATCGAGCACGGCGGAGGCCTGCTCGACGAGATCGGCGGGGCCGATGCGCAGCTCGGGGGAGTCGGGAGCTTCGTAGGGGTCGTCGATACCGGTCATCCCGGTCAGCTCCCCGGCGCGGGCCTTGGCATAGAGCCCCTTGGGGTCACGTTGCTCGCAGAGCTCCAGGGGCGTGTCGACGAAGACCTCGACGAAGGTCAGATCGGCAGCGGCATGGATCGCCCGGGCCCGGTCGCGGTCGATGCGGTACGGCGAGATGACCGGAACGAGCACCACGAGCCCGGCGTCGGCCATCAGACGCGCGACCTCTGCGATCCGGCGCACGTTCTCGGCGCGGTCGGCAGCGGAGAAGCCGAGATCGGCGTTCAAGCCGTGGCGGACGTTGTCGCCGTCGAGCAGGTAGGCGGGCCGGCCGGCCTCGAGCAGCCGCAGCGCGACTTCGTTGGCGATCGTCGACTTGCCCGAACCCGACAATCCGGTGAACCACACCGTGGCGCCCCGCAGGCCGTGACGAGCCCAGCGATCGCGACGCGACACGACGGTGTCGTGCCAGATGATGTTGTCGGTGCTCACGTGTTGGTGAGACGGATCATCCCACCGGCGACGGTCTGGTTGGTCGACTCGTCGATCAGGATGAAGCTGCCGGTCTGACGGTTGCGCCGGTAGTCGTCGACGAAGACCGGCTCGGTGGCACGCAGCACGACCCGCCCGATCTCGTTGAGCGTCAGTGACGTCGCCTCCTCGTCGCGGTGCATGGTGTTGATGTCGAGGCGGTACCGCAGGTCGGTCACCATGGCTCGAACGGTCCGGGTGGTGTGCTTCATCGTGTAGATCGTCCGCGGGGTCAGGTCGGCCTCGGAGTCCATCCAACAGATCATCGCCTCGAGATCCTGGGTGACCTGGGGCCGGTTGTGGGGTCGGCAGATCATGTCGCCGCGGGAGACGTCGAGGTTGTCGGCGAGACGAATCGTCACCGCCTCACCCGGACGGGCATGGTCGAGGGTGTCGACTCCGGCGGCGAGCGAGTCGAAGTTGTCGATGCCGGCGATCGTGCTCTCCAACCCGGACGGGAGCACGATCACGTCGTCGCCCGGCTTGATCGTGCCGGCGGCGGGCACCCCGGCGTAGCCGCGGTAGTCCTGGTGTTCGTTGGTGTGCGGCCGGATGACGTACTGCACGGGGAAGCGGACGTCGATCAGGTTGTCATCGCTCGCGACGTAGACCGATTCGAGGTGGTTGAGGAACGTCGAGCCCTCGTACCAATTCATGTTGGCCGAGCGGTCGACGACGTTGTCGCCGGCGAACGCCGAGATCGGGATGAACGTGACGTCACGCAGCTCGAGCTTCTGGGCGAACTCGGTGAACTGCTCGCGGATCTCCTCGAAGCGCTCCTCGCTGTAGTCGACCAGGTCCATCTTGTTGACGGCGATCACGAGGTGCGGCACCCCGAGCAACGACACCAGCAGGCTGTGGCGTCGGGTCTGCTCGACCACGCCGTGGCGGGCGTCGATCAGCACGGTGGCGAGGTCGACGGTCGAGGCGCCGGTCACCATGTTGCGCGTGTACTGGATGTGCCCGGGGCAGTCGGCGATGATGAAACTGCGCCGCGGCGTGGAGAAGTAACGGTAGGCGACGTCGATCGTGATGCCCTGCTCTCGTTCGGCGCGCAGGCCGTCGGTGAGCAACGCCAGATCGACGTAGTCGTTGCCACGCTTCTTGCTGACCGCTTCGACGTGTTCGAGTTGGTCCTCGAAGATCGACTTGCTGTCGTGCAGCAGCCGCCCGATCAGGGTCGACTTGCCGTCGTCGACGCTGCCGACGGTGGCGAAACGGAGTGGTTCCAGGCGACGCATCAGAAGTACCCCTTGCGCTTGCGATCCTCCATGCCGGCTTCCGACACCCGGTCGTCGGCCCGTGTCGCGCCGCGCTCGGTGATGCGGGCGACGCTGGTCTCGGCGACGATGTCGTCGATCGAGAACGCCGCCGACTCGACCGCGGCCGTGCAGGTGGTGTCGCCGATCGTGCGGAAGCGGACCGTGGCCTCGAAGGGCTCTTCGCCCTCGAGCATCTCGACGTGTTCGTTGACGGCCATCAGCATCCCGTCGCGGCTGAACACCTGGCGCTTGTGAGCGAAGTACAGCGGCGGCAACGGCACTTCCCGGGCCCGCAGGAACTCCCAGACGTCGAGTTCGGTCCAGTTCGACAACGGGAAGATCCG
Organism: Ilumatobacteraceae bacterium; assembly: GCA_041685755.1. Taxonomy (GTDB): domain Bacteria; phylum Actinomycetota; class Acidimicrobiia; order Acidimicrobiales; family Ilumatobacteraceae; genus Sva-07. The sequence continues at coordinate 35,002 of JAWLFC010000004.1, read as the reverse complement.
CAGGTGCTCGCCACGGCGGTGGCGCGAGTTGTAGAGATCCCACAGCTCGGGCCGCTGGTTCTTCGGATCCCACTGCCCGAACTCGTCGCGGTGGCTGTAGATGCGCTCCTTGGCGCGCGCTCGTTCCTCGTCGCGACGACCGCCGCCGAAGACGGCGTCGAATCCGTTGGCGGTGATGGCGTCGAGCAGCGTCACGGTCTGGAGTTGATTGCGGCTCGAACGAGGACCCGACACGTCCTTGATGCGTCCGGCGTCGATCGAGTCCTGCACCGAGGCGACGACGAGTTCGACCCCGAACTCCTCGACGGTTCGGTCACGGAACTCGATCAGCTCGTCGAAGTTGTGGCCCGTGTCGACGTGCATGATCGGGAACGGGATGCGGGCGGGGGCGAACGCGCGGCGGGCGAGGTGGAGCATCACCACCGAGTCCTTGCCGCCCGAGAACAGCAGCACCGGCCGTTCGAACTCCGCGGCGACCTCGCGGAAGATCGTGACCGCCTCGGACTCGAGCGGCGACAGTGTGGTCGACGTCATGGTGCTCATGCGTGCGACATGTTAGCGGTGACCTGCAGGTCGATCGTCTTGCTCGGGTTCTCGTCCCGTCAAGAGTTCGTCAGGACGCAACCACCTCGCAGCGCGGGCCTCACAGCCCGAGCACGAGGGGGACGACGATCGGCGTGACGATCAGGGTCACGAGGCTCAGCGGCGCCCCGACGATCGTGAAGTCGCGGAATCGGTAACCGCCGAGGCCGTACACCATCAGGTTGGTCTGGTAGCCGATCGGCGACAGGAACGAACACGACGCGCCGATCAGGACGACGATCGCGAACGATCGCGGGTCGAGACCGGCCTCGGCGGCGGTGGCGATCGCGACCGGCAGCATCAGCGCGGCGGCCGCATTGTTCGACAGCAGTTCGGTGAGCAGCATCGTCGTGAACAGCACGGCCACGACCCGACCGGTGTCGCCGAAGGGGTCTCCGGCGGCGCCCAACAGCGTGGCGATCTCGCCGGCCAGCCCGCTCGCCGCCACCGCCGTGCCGAGGCTGATCGACATGGCGATCGTCAGCACGACGTTGAGGTTCACGGAGCGTCGTGCCTCGTTGACGCTGATCACCCGGAGCGCGACCAGCGCGATCACGGCCAGCAGCGAGGCCTCCATCAGGTCGAGGACATCCGTGACCGTGGCGGCCACCATCGCCCCGATCGCTGCGATCACGAGGCCGGCCCGGGTACGGCGGGCCGGCGGTGGCGCGTCGAGCGACGCGATCACGCTGAAGTCGCCGTGACCGCGCCACTGCCGTTCGAATTCGGGGGTGGCGAGCACCAGCAGCACGTCACCCGGGCGCAGCACGACCGATCCGAGCTTGCCCGGCACGTCGTCGTCGTGCCGGCGGATGGCGAGCACCGCGGCGTCGTAGCGCGCCCGGAACCCCACGTCGCGCAGGGTGGCTCCGGCGAGCTCGGACCGCTCCGACACCACCGCTTCGAACAGACCGGTGTCGGGGCGGTCGGTCCCGACGAGGTGCGGCCGCTCGGCGCTGACGAGCCCGTCGACCTCCAAGACGTCGACCACGTCGGCGACGTCGCCGGCGAAGTAGCAGACGTCGCCGACGTTGAGCACCGTGCCCGGCCGGGCAGGCACGATCGTGTCCCCGCGCTCGACGCCGGCGAGGAACACGCCGTGCAGGTGTCGGAGCCCGGCATCTTCGACGGTACGGCCGACGACGGGCCCGTCGTCGACGACCGACAACGCGATCGTGTACGGCTGGGCGACCTCGACCCGGTCGCCGAGAGGAGCCGACCGGCGGTTCCGGAGCAGCCGGGGAGCGGTGAGCACGAGCACGGCGATGCCGACGAGCGCGACCGGCAGGCCGACCCCGGTGATCTCGAACACGCCGAGCGGTTCGTCGCCCTGCGCGACGAGCAGGTCGGACACCACGAGGTTGGTCGACGTGCCGATCACGGTGACGACACCGCCGAACACCGCTGCGTACGACATCGGCATGAGGTACGGCGACGGCGACACCCCGACACGGCGACACCACGTGACGACACGGGGCGCAGCGAGCGCGACCAGCGGCGTGTTCGGGAGCACCGCCGACATCGCCCCGCTCACCGCCGCCAGACGCCCGAGGCGCCGCGTGCTCGCTCCCGGCGCGTCGGGGTCGTCGTCGCGGCCGACGAGGACGCGGTCGATCAGCGGCGACAGCGCACCCGTGACGGTCGCTGCGCCGGCGAGGACGTAGAGCGCGGCGATCGTCAACGGCGCGCTCGACGACAGCCCCGACAGCGCCTCGCCCTGATCGACGACGTCGGCGAGCAGCAGGGCGAGCACCGCGGCCCCCATCGCCGCGGCAGTCGGGAGCCGGTCGAACGCGAGCACACCGAACGTCGCGACCAGCACGACGAGGGTGATCCAGGCGTCGGTCGTCATGGGGACGCCTTCGCGCCGAGCCGGACCACGACCGAATCGGTGCCGGCCCGATCGTGTCGGACCTCGACCGTCACCTCGGTGCCGGCGGCTGCCCGCACCAGCCAGGAGCTGGTCGCGCGGTCGGGTGTGTCGCGGCGACCGCCGCCGAGGCGCACGGCCGATGCGCCGGCGAGTCGGCCGAGCACGCGCCGCGCCGGTCCGTCGACCACCTCGGCGCCGGTCAATTCGGCGACGATCGGGCGGACGAGATCATGACTCCGGGCGTGGTCCGACACCGTCGTCGCCAACCAACCGGTGTTGGCGACGCCGACCGTCACCCGCCAGGCAGCCCCGTGCTCGTCGACCGACTCGACCGCGGTGTGGCGGATCTCGATGCACGGTGCCGCCAGCGCCTGGGCGACGGCGAAGTCGACGTGGGGGTCGACCTCGGCGAGCAGGAGATGCGGTGGCGGGTTGGTCCACGAGTGGAGCTGGTTCCATCCGCCGAGTTCGACCGAGCCGAGCTGGGGGTGCTCGAACGGGTACCAGTCGACGAAGCCCCGCGTCGCCTCGTCGCCGACACCGAGCTGGTCGAGCCAGCGGGCGACGGCGAGGCGCTCGTCGTCGGTCGGACCCGTGTACCAGAAGTGGGTGGACTGCTTCTGGCCGGTGGCGGCGTGGACGACGTCCCAGAACTCCGTGGTCCACCCGAAGATCCCGAGGTGCTCGTAGGCCCAGTCGTCGCTGGCGCCGCTCATCGTCTCCGACGGGTCCCACGTGAAGTCCTCGTACACCGAGTGTGCCGGGTACCCCGTGGCGGCCGTGCCGATCTCGGCGAGGCGCTTCCAGACCCAGACGTCGCCCGGTGGCAGCTTCGAGTCGGGCTGGGTGGACGACGGTCGCAGGATGACGCCTCCACTGGTGTGGAACGCGTTGAACCCGCAGATGTTCGGGCGGGCGACGATCGCCCGCACCAGCGCGTCGATCTCCGGCTCCGACAGCGGATGGTCGCCCGCGCCGGGCACCTTCGTCCCCCACCCGGCCGGGTAGTTGCGGTTGAGGTCGAGACCCTCCGGGTCCGGTGCTGCGGAAACGCTGAAGCCGTCGAAGTCCTCGACGACACCCTCGGCCAGGACCCGGTAGCGGGCGACGCCCGGGCTCGTTCCGATCGGCGGCACCGGGACCAGCACGCGGGCGTCGTCGGGATGCGGCATCCACGGGCCGTCCGGGTCCGGCATGCGCATCTCGAGGATGCGACCGTCGCCGTCGACGTCCTCCTCGTGGAGGCCCGGCCACCTGTGGGCGTCGGCGTACGGCCACGGGCGCACGCTCGAACGGCGGAACCGGGGCCGGTCGGCGAGCACCCACTCGGCGCCGTCGGGGTTGACGCGCGGCACCACGTAGAACGTTCGGGTCCGCAGCGCCCTCGTGATCGTCTCGTCGCCCGCGGCGTGGCCGTCGACGAGACGCTGCAGCACCCGACAGGCGGCGACCGTCGCGGCCAGCTCGACGGCGTGGATGCTGGCGTCGATCCAGTGCGCCGGCTTGGTGCCGTGTGCACCCGTGGAGGCGTCGGTGACGGTGACCAGGACGAGGTCGCGGCCCTCGTACGACCGCCCGTAGGTGTCGACCGTGACGAGGTCGGGATGTGCGCCCGCGAGCTGACCGATCCAGGCGACGAGCTCGTCGTGGCGCAGGTAGCGGTCGAACCCGTACTCGATCACGCCGGCAGACTACGCGCCCGCATCGTGCGTTCGGCCGGACCACCGTCGGGGTCCCACCGACCGGTCCGGGACGTCGGCGACGGACGGGTCGATACGATCGGGCCCGTGAGCGGCACCCTCGTCATCGTCCGCCATGGTCAGTCCGAATGGAACCGTGCCAACCGCTTCACGGGATGGCACGACGTGCCGCTGACCGAGCAGGGCGAGAACGAAGCGACCGCAGCGGGGCTGACGATGGCTGATGCCGGGATCCGCTTCGACACCTCCCACACATCCCTGCAGACGCGGGCGGTCGTCACGCAGAACCTGGCTTTGGCGGCGATGGAGCAGGACTGGCTGCCGGTCGAGCGCACCTGGCGCTTGAACGAACGCCACTACGGAGCGCTCCAGGGGCTCGACAAGCAACGGACCGCCGAGCGTCACGGCGCCGAGCAGGTCCACGCCTGGCGGCGCAGCTACACGACCCCGCCGCCAGCGGTCGAGCTCGACCACCCCGAGCATCCCGTCAACGACCCTCGCTACGCCCACCTGCCACCCGATGTCCTTCCTGCCAGCGAGTGCCTGCGCGATGTCCTCGCTCGGGTCCTTCCCTACTGGTACGACCGGATCGCCCCGCAGCTCATCAACGGGCTGCACGTGCTGGTCACCGCCCACGGAAACTCACTGCGAGCACTGCTCAAACACCTCGAGCGCATCGGCGACGACGACATCGCCGAGGTCGAGTTCCCGACCGGCGTCCCCAAGCGCTACACCTTCGACGACATGTTGCGGGTCACCTCGGCCGACCATCTCGGCGACCCCGACGTCGTCGCTGCGGCCATCGCGGCGGTCGCCGCCCGGGCCGGCACGAGCTGAGCTGGGACGACACCGCTCCGTCACGGCGTCCGTTACGTTCGCACACGCGCGAAACCGCCTAGTGTCTGCAAAATGGCGAGCAAGAAGCAGCATCTGGAAACGCTCAAGTCGGTTGCCCTCTTCAGCGGGTGCAGCAACAAAGAGCTCGAGAAGGTGGCCAAGGCGAGCGACGAGATCCGCATGACCGCGGGCACCCTCATCGTCGACCAGGGCCAGACCGGCCGCGAGGCCTTCGTCGTCATCGACGGCGAGGTCGAGGTCAAGCGCAACAACCGCAAGGTCGCCACGCTCGGCCCCGGCTCGGTGGTCGGTGAGCTGTCGCTGCTCGACCACGGCCCGCGCACCGCGACCGCCGTGTGTGCGACCGACTGCACTCTGCTCGTGATCGACCAGCGGCGATTCCTGGGCGTGATCGACTCGGTCCCGGCGATCTCGCACAAGCTGCTCGCCAGCCTGGCGGCGCGCATCCGCGACCTCGACCGCCAGTACTTCGGCTGACCGGTTACGAGGTGCCAGGCACCTCGTAACCGGCGGATCGTGGCCAGCGGACATGACCGGGTGAGGGGGCAACGACTAGCGTTGCCGCCGACATGAGCACGACACTCGAACACGACGAGACCACCGACGAGGGTGCGCCGAGGCCGCCTCGTCGGGTCAAGCCCAACCAGCTCGCCCTCGTGTTGGGCATCGGCATGGGCATCTTCATCCTGGTGTCGGGCATCCTGCCGCAGATCACCGGCTGGAAGAACGACAACGCCGTGCACCGCACCGTGTTCGGCGGCATCCCCGGGCCCCTGCAGATCGCCTTCTACACGATCATCCCGGTGATGGTGATCTGGGGGGCGTTCATGTTCGCCAACCGGATGAAGAACTGGGAGCGCGGCGCGCCGGCGCAACGCCACACCACACCGAAGAACGTCGGGCGTCGCCTCCGTGACTTCCGCGCCGGCGCCTACATGCAGACCCTGTTGCGCGACGCCGGCGCCGGGCTGATGCACTCGATGATCTACTTCGGGTTCCTCGTGCTGCTCGGCGTCACGACCGTGCTCGAGATCGACCATCAGCTGCCCGAGTCCCTGAAGTTCCTCCACGGCACCACCTACAAGGCCTACGCCTTCGTCGGCGACGCCGCCGGGCTCGTGTTCACGATCGGCATCGTGTGGGCGATCGTGCGCCGCTACGTGCAGCGGCCCTACCGCATCCGCATCAAGTCCAAGCCCGAGCACGCTGCGATCCTCGCCACGTTCCTGGCGATCTCGATCACCGGCTACGGCGCCGAGATGTTCCGCATCGCCGAGGAGGGCATGCCCGACTACGAGCGCTGGGCGTTCATCGGCTACCCCCTCGCCACGCTCGTCGAGGGCTGGTCGGCGTCGTCGCTGAGCACCTGGCACCAGGGATGGTGGATCGCCCACGTCATCACGTTCATCGCGTTCCTGGCGCTGTTGCCGATCACGATGCTGCGTCACATCTTCACCTCGCCGCTCAACATGTACCTGACCGACAAGGAGCGCCCGAAGGGCGCCATGCGGCCGATGCCGAACCTCGAGGAGACCGAACTCGAGAGCTTCGGTGCCTCGACGGTCGAGGACTTCACGTGGAAGCAACTGCTCGACCTCGACGCCTGCACGATGTGCGGCCGGTGCACGAGCGTGTGCCCCGCCCACGCCACCGGCAAGCCGCTCGACCCACGCGAGATCGTGCTCAAGTCCGGTGAGGTGATGGCCGCGACGGGCAGCCCGGTGGTGAGCCCGCCGCTCGGCACCGACCCCGAGATCACGGTGAGTGCCAACTCGCTGTTCGAGCGCATCACCCCCGAGGAGATCTGGGCCTGCACCACGTGCAAGGCGTGCGACGAGATCTGCCCCGTCAACATCGAGATCACCGACAAGATCTTCGACATGCGGCGCTACCTGTCGCTGATGGAGTCGAACTTCCCCGCCGAGCTGGGCAACGCCTACCGGGCGATGGAGAACCAGATGAACCCCTGGGGCATGAACCAGGGCGAGCGCGGCGACTGGGCCGACGGCATCGACGGCGTCACGATCGTCGACCCCGGTGAGGCGCTGCAGTCGGAGTACCTGTACTGGGTCGGCTGCGCCGGTTCGTTCGACGACAAGAACAAGAAGGTCACCCAGGCAATGGCCCAGCTGCTGCGCCGGGCGGGCATCGACGTGTCGATCCTCGGCCCGTCGGAGATGTGTACCGGCGACTCGGCGCGCCGTTCGGGCAACGAGTACCTGTTCCAGATGCTCGCCCAGCCCAACGTCGAGATGCTCAACGGCATGGGGGTGAAGAAGATCATCACCCAGTGCCCGCACTGCTTCAACACGCTCCTCAACGAGTACCCCCAGATCGGCGGCAACTACGAGGTCGTGCATCACACCCAGTTGCTCGAGGAGCTGATCGACAGCGGCCAGCTCGACGTCAGCCGGGCGACACTCGAGGAGCGGATCACCTACCACGACTCGTGCTACCTCGGCCGCCACAACGACGTGTACCTGGCGCCGCGCAAGGTGGTCGCGTCGATCAAGGGAGTCGACGTCGTCGAGATGCCCCGCAACGGCACCACGGGCATGTGCTGCGGCGCCGGCGGCGCCCGCATGTGGATGGAGGAGAACGTCGGCACCAAGGTGAACGACGAGCGTGCGGCCGAGGCGATCTCGACCGGCGCCAGTCGGGTCGCGACGGCATGCCCGTTCTGCTACATCATGCTCGACGACGGCGTGAAGGGCGCCGGCGTCGAGGAGGAACAGGTACGCGTGGCCGACATCTCGATCCACCTGCTCGAGGCGATCGAGGCCGGTGAGGCCCAGCTCCCCGACTCCCCGCTCGCCGCCCGGCACGGCGAGGAACCGGCCACGCCCGTCGCCGGCGACTGAGCCGATCGGCGGGCTTCGCCCGTTTCGCGCGGCGTGAATCTGGGCAAGACTCGGGCTCGTGCCACGAACCGACCCGACCAGCCCCCGACGCCCTCGACTGTGGGTCGGGAACCCGTCTCCGCTCGGCGCCTACTACGACGGCTCCGGGACCAACTTCTCGCTGTTCAGCAGCGTCGCCGACGGTGTCGAGCTGTGCCTGCTCGGCGACGGCACCGACGACACCGACGAACTCCGCATCTCACTCAACGAGGTCGACGGCCACTGCTGGCACGGCTACCTCCCCGACGTGCGACCCGGTCAGCGCTACGGATTCCGGGTCCACGGCCCGTGGGAGCCCGACCGCGGGCTCTGGTGCAACCCGTCCAAGCTGCTGCTCGACCCGTACGCGAAGGCCATCGACGGCGAGGTCGACTGGTCGGAGGCATGCTTCGGCTACCAGTTCGACGACCCGGACCAACCGAACACCGACGACAGCGCGCCGCACGTGCCCAAGGCGGTCGTCGGCGACCGGTTCTTCGACTGGGGCAACGATCGGCCCCCGGCCGTGGAACTCCACGAGACGGTGATCTACGAAACCCACGTCCGCGGCCTCACGATGCACCACCCCGACGTGCCCCCGGCGCTGCGGGGAACGTACTCGGGCCTCGCCCACCCCGCGGTCATCGACCACCTCACGCGTCTCGGCGTGACCGCCGTCGAGCTGATGCCGGTCCACCAGTTCGTCCACGACCATCACCTCGTCGAGCGGGGCCTGCGCAACTACTGGGGCTACAACTCGATCGCCTTCCTCGCCCCGCACAACGGCTACACGTCGTCGGTGGCGCTCGGCCAGGTGCAGGAGTTCAAGACGATGGTCAAGTCGCTGCACGCAGCGGGCATCGAGGTCATCATCGACGTGGTGTACAACCACACCGCCGAGGGCAACCACCTCGGCCCGATGCTGTCGATGCGCGGGATCGACAACCTCGCCTACTACCGCACGATGGAGGACGACCCCCGCTACTACCTCGACTTCACCGGGACCGGCAACAGCCTCAACATGCGCCATCCACACGTGCTGCAGCTGATCATGGACAGCCTGCGCTACTGGGTGACCGAGATGCACGTCGACGGGTTCCGCTTCGACCTCGCCTCGACGCTCGCCCGTGAGCTGTACGACGTCGACCGGCTCTCGGCGTTCTTCGACCTCGTGCAGCAGGATCCCGTCGTGTCACAGGTGAAGCTGATCGCCGAGCCGTGGGACATCGGCGAGGGCGGCTACCAGGTCGGCAACTTCCCGCCCCAGTGGTCGGAGTGGAACGGCCGCTACCGCGACACGATCCGCGACTTCTGGCGGGGCGAGCCCTCGACGCTCGCCGAGTTCGGCTACCGGTTCACCGGGAGCTCCGACCTGTACGAGGCCGACACCCGTCGTCCGACCGCGTCGATCAACTTCGTCACCGCCCACGACGGCTTCACGCTGCGCGACCTCGTGTCGTACAACGAGAAACACAACGACGCCAACGGCGAGGACGGCAACGACGGCGAGTCGCACAACCGCTCGTGGAACCACGGTGTCGAGGGCCCGACCGACGACCCCGGGATCGTCGCACTGCGTGCCCGCCAACGCCGCAACCTCGTGACGACGCTGCTGTTGTCGCAGGGCGTCCCGATGCTGCTCGGCGGCGACGAGTTCGGACGCAGCCAGGGCGGCAACAACAACGCCTACTGCCAGGACAACGAGATCTCGTGGTACGACTGGGACGACGTCGACACCGACTTCGCCAGGTGGTGCCAGCGGGTGATGACCTTCCGTCGTGACCACCCGGTGTTCCGACGACGCCGCTGGTTCCTCGGCCGCCGGATCCGCGGCATCGAGGACCTCGCCTGGCTGCGTCCCGACGGCGAGGAGATGACCGACGAGGACTGGGAGGCAGGTTTCGCCCGTTCCGTTGCCGTTTTCATGAACGGCGAGTCGATTCCCACCACCGACGCCTACGGTGAACGCATCGTCGACGACAGCTTCCTCGTGATCTTCAACGCCTCCGACCAGCCGATCGACTGGTGCCTTCCCGGCGCCCAGTGGAGCCGGCGGTGGACGATCGACCTCGACACCGCTGATCCACGGCGCGGTTCGGCCCGCACGGTCAACAAGCGACCCGGCGACTCCCTCGAGGTGGCGGATCGCTCGATGGTCGTACTCCGGTCGACCCGACCGCCGAGCCGCCACCCCGTCCACACCCGTGCCACGACGACCCGAGAGGACACCGCTCCCCGATGACCAGCCCGACCCCTTTCCCCTCCGAGCGTCCGAGCCGCGTCGTCGTCGAGGCGGTCCGCCCCATCGTCGACGGGGGCACGTTCGCCGCCAAGGCGACCGTCGACGAGCCGATGCAGGTACTCGCCGACGTGTTCGCCGACGGCCACGACGTGGTCGATGCTGCCGTCACCTGGCGCCATGTCGACGCCGCCGGCGGTGAGGACGAATGGTCGCACGCACTGATGACACCGCTCGGCAACGACCGGTTCGGCGCCTGGATCACGCCCGACCGACTCGGCCGCCTCGAGTACGACGTCGTCGGCTGGATCGACCACCTCGAGTCGTGGCGTCGCGGAGTGGTCAAGAAGATCGATGCCGGCATCGACGTGAGCGTCGAACTGCAGACCGGGGCCCGCCTCGTCGCCGCCGTCGTCGAGCGCGGGGTGACCCTCGGCGACGACCGCTCACTGGAGGACCACCGCCTCCTCGACACATTGCGGCGGCACCTGCTCGACGGGGATCACTCGACGCTCGACGACGACCACTGGACCGACGTCTTCGCCCGGACATCGCTCCGGTCGCCCGTCGGCCGCCTTCCCGAGCCGTTGCGCGTCGACGTCGACACCCGCCGCGGCGCATTCGGGGCGTGGTACGAGTTCTTCCCCCGTTCCAGCGTCGATGTGGACGATCCGCCGCCACGCACGCTGCGCGACTCGATCGACCGACTCGACCACGTCGCGGCCATGGGCTTCGACGTGGTCTACCTGCCACCGATCCATCCGATCGGGCTCACCAAGCGCAAGGGCCGGAACAACTCCACCACGCCGACACCCGACGACGTCGGCAGTCCGTGGGCGATCGGTTCCGCCGCCGGCGGGCACACCGCGGTCGCCCCCGAGCTCGGCACCGTCGACGACGTCACCGTCTTCGCCGACGCCTGCCGCGAGCGCGACCTGGAATTGGCGCTCGACATCGCGTTCCAGTGCTCGCCCGACCACCCGTGGGTCACCGAGCATCCCGAGTGGTTCGCGAAGCGAGCCGACGGAACCATCCAGTACGCCGAGAACCCGCCGAAGAAGTACGAGGACATCTACCCGCTCGACTTCGAGTCCGACGACTGGCAGGGCCTGTGGCAGGCGCTCGCCGACGTCATCCGGTTCTGGATCAACCGCGGCGTGCGGATCTTCCGCGTCGACAACCCCCACACCAAGTCGTTCGCGTTCTGGGAGTGGGCGCTCGCCGACATCCGCCGCGACCACCCCGACACGGTGTTCCTCGCCGAGGCGTTCACCCGGCCCCGGGTGATGGAACGCCTGGCCAAGATCGGCTTCAACCAGTCCTACACCTACTTCGCGTGGCGACAGTCGTCGTGGGAGCTGCGCGAGTACTTCACCGACCTCTCCACCCGCACCGTCGACGTGTTCCGGCCCAATGCCTGGCCCAACACGCCCGACATCCTCACCGAACAGTTGCAGACCGGCGGACGGCCCGCCTTCGTGAGCCGCGCGATCCTCGCCGCCACGCTGTCGCCGAGCTGGGGTGTCTACGGACCGGCGTTCGAACTGCTCGAACACCAGCCGGCCCGGCCCGGATCCGAGGAGTATCTCGACTCGGAGAAGTACCAGACCCGCACCTGGGACCTCGACCGCGACGACAGCCTGGCTGCGCTGCTGACCCGACTGAACGACATACGTCGACACCATCGGGCCTTCCGGCGTCTCGACACCATCCACTTCCACCAGAGCGACGACCCCGGCCTGCTCTGCTTCAGCAAGACCGACCCGGCCGGTGAGGGGCGGGCGGTCATCGTGGTCGTCAACCTCGACCCGTACGCACGTCACGCCGGCTTCGTCGACATCGACCTCGCCGCCATCGGCCTGCCGTACGGCTCCGAGTACGACGTCGTCGACGAACTCGGCGGTGTCACCTACCGCTGGAGCGGCAACCGCAACTTCGTCGACCTCGCACCGTGGTCGGCATCGGCCCACGTCTTCAGCGTCCACCCCGTCATCGAGACCGGGGTCTCGCCATGAGCGACGACTGGTTCCGCGACGCCGTCATCTATCAGTTGCACATCCGTGCCTTCGCCGACTCGAACGGCGACGGCACGGGCGACTTCGACGGCCTCACCTCTCGACTCGACTACCTCGGTGACCTCGGCGTGACGGCACTGTGGCTGCTGCCGTTCTACCCCTCGCCGTTGCGCGACGACGGCTACGACATCGCCGACTACCGCGCCGTCAACCGCGACTACGGCAACCTGCGATCGTTCCGCCGCTTCCTGAACGCCGCCCACGACCGCAACCTGAAGGTGATCACCGAACTGGTGATCAACCACACTTCCGACCAGCACCCGTGGTTCGAACGCGCCCGCCGGGCTCCCGCAGGGTCGCCGCAGCGCGACTACTACGTGTGGAGCGACGACCCGACGAAGTGGCCCGACGCCCGCATCATCTTCCAGGACTTCGAGTCGTCGAACTGGACCTGGGACCCCGTCGCCGGGCAGTACTACTGGCACCGCTTCTACTCACACCAGCCCGATCTCAACTTCGACAACCCCGAGGTCGAGGCCGCCGTGCTGGGGGTGCTCGACCACTGGCTCGACATGGGTGTCGACGGGCTGCGCCTCGACGCCGTTCCGTACCTGTACGAACGCGACGGCACGAACTGCGAGAACCTGCCCGAGACCCACGATCTCCTCAAGCGGATCCGCGCCCACATGGACGCCAAGTACGACGGCCGCATGCTCCTCGCCGAGGCCAACCAGTGGCCCGAGGACGCAGCGGCGTACTTCGGTGACGGCGACGAGTGCCACATGAACTTCCACTTCCCGGTGATGCCGCGCCTGTTCATGTCGTTGCAGTCCGAGAGCCGCACCCCGATCATCGACATCCTCGAACAGACGCCGACCCCGCCGGAGAACTGCCAGTGGGCGACCTTCCTGCGCAACCACGACGAGCTGACGCTCGAGATGGTGACCGAGGAGGAGCGCCACATGATGCTGCGGGCCTATGCCCGCGAGGACGAGATGCGCATCAACCTCGGCATCCGTCGCCGGCTGGCGCCGCTGCTCGGCAACGACCGCCGCAAGGTCGAGTTGCTCAACGCCGTGCTGTTCTCCCTGCCCGGTACGCCGGTCGTCTACTACGGCGACGAGATCGGCATGGGCGACAACGTGTACCTGGGTGACCGCGACGGGGTACGCACCCCGATGCAGTGGACCGCCGACCGCAATGCGGGCTTCTCGACCGCCAACCCGCACCGGCTGTACCTGCCACTGATCACCGAGCAGGAGTTCCACCACGAGAGCGTCAACGTCGAGACCCAGCAGGCCAACCCGGCGTCGCTGCTGTCGTGGATGCGCCAGCTGATCTCGCTGCGCACACGCCACCGCGTGCTCGGCCGCGGCGAGATCGAGTTCCTCGATCCCGACAATCCGCACGTGCTGGCGTTCGTCCGCAGCCTGGAGGGTGAACCGCCGATGCTGTGCGTCGCCAACCTCTCCCGGCTCGCGCAGCACGTCGAGCTCGACCTGCGCGAGCACCAGGGCGTCGTCCCCGTCGAGGTGTTCGGCCAGAACCGGTTCGCGCCGATCCGCGATCACGACTACCAGATCACCCTCGCCCCGTACGGCTTCTTCTGGCTGTCGCTCGTCGGTGGCCCGCGCGAGACGGCCACGACGGCGTTGCCCACCCTGCCCGGCACGATGACCGAGGTCCTGCGCCGCCGCGCCGGGCTGGGGCGGGCGCTCGAACGCTGGCTACCGCACCGGCGCTGGTACGCCGCCAAGGGACGCACGATCCGCTCGCTCGACGTCGAGGACGCCTTCGCACTCGACGACAACGTGGCGTTGCTGATCGTCTCGCTGTCGTTCACCGAGGGCGACGACCAGCGCTACGCGGTACCGGTGATGCGGATCGGACGCGAACTCGCCGAAGTCGGCGAGCACCAGGCGTCGGTGATCGCCCAACTCGACGACGGTGCGCTGCTCGTCGACGCCATGAGCGACCAGCGCGGGGCCGCCGCCGTGATCGGCACGGCACTGCGACGGCGTACCCGTTCGGGCCGTCTCGGCGACCTTCGGGGCCTGCCTCGACGCACCCGTCTGACCAAGCTCACCGACGATCCCCGCAAGATCTCGCTGCTCGGTGTCGAGCAGTCGAACTCGTCGGCGATCGTCGACGGCCGCTTCATCGCCAAGTTGGTCCGCCGCCTCGAAGCAGGCCTGAACCCCGACGTCGAGCTGCCCGACCACCTCCGTCGCTCGGGTTTCGACGCCGTCCCCGGTGTGGCGGCCAACGCCGTCGTCGACGTACCGGGTGAGAGCGTGCCCGCCGATGTCGTGATCGTCCACGACGCGATCGCCCACGAGAGCGACCTGTGGACCAAGCTGCTCGACGACCTCGGCCTGGCCATCGACATGCACGCCGCCACCGATGAGGGCGGTGACGACACGATCGCCGGGGTGATCGCCGACCTGCTCGGACGCCGCACGGCCGAGTTGCACCGCACCCTGGCCCGTCCCGACGGCCCCGAACCGATGCAACCCGAGTCGTTCACGCTGTTGTGGCAGCGGTCGCTGCTGCAGACGCTGCGCAACAGCGTGAAGGCGACCCAGCGCGACCTGCGACGCGCCCGGCGCAGTGGCGCCCTCACCGACGACGTGCTCGGCGACGTCGAACGCCTCGAGGCCGGTGGCGACGAGATCGTGGCCCGCTTCGATCGGCTGCGCTCCAGCAAGCTCGACGCCGCACGGATCCGGATCCACGGCGACCTGCACCTGGGCCAGATCCTGTGGACCGGCAACGACGTCGTGTTCATCGACTTCGAGGGCGAACCCGGTGCTCCGATGGCGCAGCGCACGATCAAGCGCTCACCGCTCGCCGACGTCGCCGGTCTCGTGCGTTCGTTCGACTACGCCGGTCGCATGGCGGTCCATCGGGCGATCGAGCGGGGCCGCGTCGGCGAGGGCGACCAGACCGCTGTCGACGACTGGCGTCGCCACTGGACGACCACCGTCACCCGGCGACTCCTCGACGCCTACCTCGACGACATGGACGACAGCGGCTTGATTCCCGCCGCCGACGACGACCGCCGCCTGCTGCTCGAGGTCTACACGCTGGTCAAGGCGACGTACGAGGTGCGCTACGAACTGTCGAATCGCCCGGACTGGGTCGCCTGGCCGATGTCGGCGATCGTCGATCTCCTCGATGCAGGTGGGCGATGACCGAGGAGGCGCTGTACGCCCGCGCCGCCGAGCTCGGGGTCCAGTGCGACTACCACGACGTGGACGGCCGACACCACCGCGCCGACGCTGCGGCGCTCGCGCACGTCGTGGCGATGCTCGAAGCCGACCGCGACGCCGTCGATGCGGTCCCCCGGGTCGGGCCGGCGCTGCACCTGCGGGGTCCGCTGCACGTCGACGCTCGGGTCGCCACCGCGATGATCACCGTCGTGGGCCAACCGACGGAGCTCAACGTCCGCCACGACGGCGGACGTTCCACGATCGAGCTGCCCGAGGGGCTCGCGTTCGGCTGCCATGTCGTCGAGTACGACACCGATGCCGGGCCCGGCGAGACGATTGCCGTCGTCGCTCCACCGACGATGCCGCGCGCGGCCCGCTTCGCCGGTCGCGGTGGGCTGTTCGTGCCGACCTACGCGCTGTGGGAACGCGACCGGCCGCTGCCGTCGTTCGCCCACCTCCACGACCTGGCACGCCGGCTCAAGCGCGCCGGTGTCGAGGTCGTGTCGACGCTGCCGCTCTACGCGACGTTCCTCGACCAACCGTTCGATCCGAGCCCGTACTCCCCGATCAGCCGGCTGCACTGGAACGAGCTCTACCTCGACGATGCCGATCTCCCCGCCGCCCCGGTCCCCGAGCAGGGCTCCCACGTCGACTGGCGAACGCTCGCCGAGCGTCGCCGCCGTCAACTCGTCGACGCGGCGCGTACCTCCGATGTCGACCTGACGGCCTTCTCCGCTGCGCACCCGGACGTCGGCGCCTACGCCCGGTTCCGGGCGGCGCGCGAGGCCGGCGGCGACGAACTGGTCGAGCGCTCGCACCTGCTCGCCCAGTACCTCGCCGACCGACAGCTCCGAGCGATCGCCGACGACCCCGACGCCGCAGCGCTGGCGCTCGATTTGCCGATCGGTTCCAGCCCCGAGGGGTACGAGGTCTGGGCCGATCCGTCGATGTTCGCCGACGGTGCCGCCGTCGGCGCCCCACCGGACTCGTTCTTCGCCGACGGGCAGAACTGGGGGTTCCCGCCTCCGCTGCCCGCAGCGATGGCGGCCAGCGGGCACCGCCTGTGGCGCCAACTGATCGCGCGCGTCGGGCAGTACTGCGACATCCTGCGCGTCGACCACGCCATGGCGATCGAGCGCCTGTGGTGGGTCCCCGAAGGGTTCTCCGCCGACCGCGGCGTCTACGTCCACTACCCGCGCGAGGACCTGCTCGCCGTGATCGCAGCGTCGGCGGCCGCCGCGGGCGTCACCATCGTGGGCGAGGATCTCGGCACGGTCCCGACCGAGGTCGCCGACGCGTTCGCCCGCTGGGACGTGCTCGGCATGTACGAAGAGCAGTTCCACCTCGACGACGACCCGCTCTCCCACATCCCGGCGCGCACCGTGGCAGGTATCCGCACCCACGACATGGAACCGATCGCCGAACTCGTCGCCACCGCCGACACCTCGGGCTACCGGGCCCGGCTCGGCGCCGCCCACGGCACCTCGATCGCCGCCCGCTGGGACGAGGTCGTCGACCAGATGCTGGAGCGGCTCGCCGCCAGCGACGCCTATCTCGTCGTCGCCGACCTCGACGACCTCGTCGGCGAACGCCGCCCGCACAACCTGCCGGGTCGCATCGTCGAGGGGCTCTGGGCTCGCCGACTCGACGGGCCGACATCGGAGGTTCTCGACGATCCCGACGTAGTTCGCCGACTGTCCATCCTGGGAAGGCTCGACCGATGACCGCTGAACTCGACCGCTACCTCTTCAACGAGGGCACGCACCGCTACCTGCACCGCCAGTTCGGCGCGCAACCCGGCGAGGGCGGATACCGGTTCGCCGTGTGGGCGCCGAACGCCCGCAGCGTGGCCGTGGTCGGGTCGTTCGACGGCTGGGAGCACGAGCACCATCTCGGGCCGAGCGAGTCGGGGGTGTGGAGCGGTTGGGTCGACGGCGTCGGCATCGGCGATCGCTACGTGTACCGGGTGACCACCCCGTCGGGCGACGTGGTCGAGAAGTCCGACCCGTTCGGCGCCGCAACCGAGGAGCCGCCGTCGATCGCGTCGGTGATCGCGGACCTCTCCTACGAGTGGGGCGACGACGAGTGGATGGCGAGCCGGGGCGAACGGGTCGGCCTCGATGCCCCGATGTCGATCTACGAACTCCACCTCGGCTCGTGGGGTCGTCACGTGACCGATGGGCGGCGCTTCCCACGCTACGACGAACTGGCCGACCCGATCGCCGATCACGTCCTCGCCCACGGCTTCACCCACGTCGAGTTCCTGCCGATCATGGAGCACCCGTTCTACGGGTCGTGGGGCTACCAGACGACCGGGTTCTTCGCGCCGAGTGCCCGCTACGGCACGCCGCGGGACCTGATGCGGATGATCGACCGGCTGCACCAGCGCGGCGTCGGGGTGATCCTCGACTGGGTGCCGTCGCACTTCCCCAACGACAGCCACGGGCTCTACGAGTTCGACGGTACGCACCTGTTCGAGCACGCCGACCCCCGCCAGGGCTACCACCCCGACTGGAACTCGGCGATCTTCAACTACTCGCGCAACGAGGTGCGTTCGTTCCTCGTGTCGAGCGCGATGTGCTGGCTCGACCGGTACCACGTCGACGGCCTGCGCGTCGACGCCGTCGCCTCGATGCTGTACCTCGACTACTCGCGCAACGAAGGTGAGTGGATCCCCAACGAGTTCGGTGGTCGCGAGAACCTCGACGCGATCGTCTTCCTGCGCCAGTTGAACGAAGCGGTGTACGGCGAGTTCCCCGACGTCACCACGATGGCCGAGGAGTCGACGTCCTGGCCGATGGTGAGCCGCCCGACCTACATCGGCGGCCTCGGCTTCGGCTTCAAGTGGGACATGGGTTGGATGCACGACACCCTCGCCTACATGCAGCACGATCCGATCCATCGGCGCTGGCACCACGGCGAGATCACGTTCCGGTCGGTGTACGCCACGAGCGAGCACTTCGTGTTGCCGCTCAGCCACGACGAGGTGGTGCACGGCAAGGGGTCGCTGTTGAGCAAGATGCCCGGCGACGACTGGCAGCAGTTCGCCAATCTCCGGTTGCTGTACGCCATGCAGTGGGGCCAGCCCGGCAAGAAGCTGCTGTTCATGGGCTGCGAACTGGCGACGCGCTCCGAGTGGAACCACGAGGGGACCCTCGACTGGTCGTTGCACGACGTCGAATGGCACCGCGGGGTGCGCGAATGGCTCGCCGACGTCAACCGGCTCTACGCCGCTGAGCCCGGCCTGCACCGCGGTGACAGCGATCCGGGGGGCATGCAGTGGGTCGAGGGAGCCGATCCCGACCGGAGTGTCTACGCCTGGTTGCGCAAGGACCCGACCGGCGAGGCGCGCCCGGTGCTGGCGGTGTTCAATGCCACACCCACGCCTCGGTACAACTACCGCCTCGGCGTGCCGCGAGCGGGTCGATGGGCCGAACTCGCCAACTCCGACGCCGAGTGTTACGGCGGCAGCGGTGTCGGCAACTACGGCGGCGTCGACACGGTGCCGGTCGACTCGCACGGCTTCCACCAGTCGATCGTGCTGACGTTGCCGCCGCTCGGCGCGGTGTTCCTGGCGCCGGAGCCGGCGTCGTGACCGCCCGCGTCGATGTCGGGCGACTGGGCGCGACCGTCGTGCCGGGCGGCACCCGCTTCGAGGTGTGGGCTCCCGACGTGTCGACGGTCGAGGTCGAGGTGCAGCGCGCCGGCGAGGCCGAGAACGGGACGATCACGTTCGACACCGGCGAGATCCGACGACTCGAGCGGGCGGGCGGCGAGGTGGCCGAGCTCGACACGTGGGCGGCGGTGGTCGACGACGTCGGCCATCGCGATCGTTACCGGTTCCGGCTCGATGGCGGCGACTGGCTGCCCGACCCGGCGTCGCGCTGGCAGCCCGACGGGGTCCACGGGCCCTCGGCGGTCGTCGACGAATCGGTCTTCCGATGGCACGACGCCGACTGGACCGGCGTCGACGCAGCCGACGCCGTGATCTACGAACTGCACATCGGCACCCTGACCGCCGAGGGAACCTTCGACGCCGCGATCCGTCACCTGCCGCGGTTGGCCGAGCTCGGGGTGACGCTCGTCGAGGTGATGCCCGTGGCGGCGTTTCCCGGCGAGCGGAACTGGGGCTACGACGGAGTCTTCGCGTTCGCGGTCCAGGAGTCGTACGGCGGTCCGGCCGGGCTCGCCCGCTTCGTCGACGCCGCCCACGGATTCGGGCTCGGCGTCCTGCTCGACGTCGTCTACAACCACCTCGGACCCGAGGGCAACGTGCTCGGACGGTACGGGCCGTACTTCACCGACGCCCACCGCACGCCGTGGGGTGACGCCGTCAACGTCGCCGAAGCAGGCAGCGACGGTGTTCGGCGCTACTTCATCGAGAACGCCGTCGGCTGGATCCGTGACCACCACCTCGACGGGCTCCGCCTCGACGCCGTACACGCCATCGTCGACCCGACCCCGATCCCGTTCGTCCAGGAGCTGACGACCGCCGTCCACGCCGCCGCCCGCCACGACGGACGCTCGGCGCTCGTCACGATCGAGAGCTGCGCCAACGACCCGCGCATCGTGCGTTCGGAGTCGGCCCACGGTTGGGGGTGCGACGCCGTGTGGGACGACGACGTCCACCATGCTCTGCGCGTCGCGCTGACCGGCGAACGCCACGAGTACTACCGGGCCTACCGCGGCGCCGCCGACGTCGCGACGGCGTGGGAGCGCCGTTGGGTGTACTCGGGGCAGTACTCGCCGTCGTTCGGGCGCCGTCACGGCGCACCGGCCGACACGATCGACCACCTCCACTTCGTCGTGTTCGGCACCAACCACGACCACGTCGGCAACACGCCCGCTGGTGCACGGATGCTCGCCGGCGCCGAGTCCGACGACCCTCGCCACCGCCTCGCCGCGGCAACGATCCTGCTGTCGCCGTTCACCCCGTTGCTGTTCATGGGCGAGGAGTACGGCGAGACGGCGCCGTTCCCGTACTTCGTCGACCACGGCGATCCCGACCTGATCGACGCCGTGCGCGAGGGACGCCGACGCGAGTTCTCGGGCGCCGACTGGTCGGGGGAGGTCGCCGATCCCGCCGACCCGGCGACCTTCGAGGCTGCGGTGCTCGACGTCAGGCTCACCGAACGCGAACCGCACCGGTCGCGCCTCGCCATGTACACCGAGCTGATCCGGTTGCGACGCGAGCATCCGGTCCTGAACGACGCCGATGCCCAGCAGCACGTGTCGTTCGTCGACGACACGATGTCGGTGGTGCGCTCGCTGTCGGGCACGACGGCGTCGATGGTGTTCAACTTCTCCGCCGACACCGTCGACCATCCGGCCCCCGATCCCGCCGACGCCGTCGTGTTCGACTCCGACGACGAGCGATGGCAGGGCCCTGGCTGGTCGACCGATCGTCTCGGCCCCTGGTCTGCCCGCCTCAGCATCTCCGATGCCTCCTGACTCGCCCGTGTCCCGCGGGTCCGATGTGCGAGACGATCATCACGTGGTGATCGTCGGCGGCGGGTTCGGCGGGCTGGCCGCGGCTCGACAGCTGGCCGACGCCCCCGTGCGCATCACGCTGATCGACCGCCGCAACCACCACCTGTTCCAACCGTTGCTCTACCAGGTGGCGACCGCGGGGTTGAACCCGTCCGACATCGCCGCGCCGATCCGCTCGCTGGTCGCCGATCAGCCGAACGTGCGTGTGCTGCTCGGTGAGGTCGTCGGGATCGAGGGCGACGCGGTCACCCTCGACGACGGCACATCGATCGGCTTCGACCATCTCGTGCTCGCCACCGGGACCACGCACTCGTACTTCGGTCACGACGAGTGGGAGGTCCACGCTCCCGGCTTGAAGACGGTCGAGGACGCGCTCGAGATCCGCCGGCGCATCCTGAGCGCGTTCGAACACGCCGAGCGGACCGACGACCCGGCCGAGCGCGACGCCCACCTCACGTTCGTCGTCGTCGGCGGCGGGCCCACCGGCGTGGAGATGGCCGGCGCCATCGCCGAGATCGCGTTCCAGACGATGACCCGTGAGTTCCGCACGATCGACTCGACGACCGCCAGGGTCATCCTGCTGGAGGGCACCGACCGGGTGCTGTCGACCTACCCGCAACGGCTGTCGGAGAGTGCGCTGCGCCAGCTCGGCGACCTGGGCGTCGACGTGCGGCTCGGCGAGATGGTGACCGCCGTCGACGAGCACGGTGTGGAGACCACCACCGGATCGATCTCCGCCCGCACGGTCGTCTGGGGCGCCGGGAACGAGGCGTCACCGCTGGCGGCCCTGCTCGGAGCACCGACCGACCGGGCCGGCCGCGTCGAGGTCGAGTCCGACCTGTCGGTACCCGGTCGGCCCGACGTGTTCGCCATCGGCGACATGGCGCACGCGGTTTCGGGCGGCGTCGCGGTCCCCGGCGTCGCCCAGGGCGCCATGCAGGGCGGCACCCATGTCGCGAGGGCGATCCGGGCCGACCTGGCCGGCTCGGGGCGACCCGATTTCCGGTACGACAACAAGGGCGAACTGGCGACGATCGGACGGTCGTCGGCGGTCGGGGTGATCCGGGGACGGCAGCTGTCGGGGTGGGTCGCGTGGATGGCGTGGTGGTCGGTCCACATCGTGTTCCTCATCAGCTTCCGCAGCCGCCTGCTGGTGCTGATCAACTGGGCGTGGAACTATCTCACGTTCCGCCGCGGCGCCCGCCTGATCACCGGTCCGTGGCAACCCCGGGGTGCGTCGACGCCTCGCGAGTGACGGTCACGGATCGAGGCCGAGGCGCGGCTTCACCTCGGACTCGAAGAAGTCGAGCGTGCCCTCGACGTCGTCGCCGACGGGGACGACGGCGAGCTTGCGGAACCCGGCGTCGTGGAAGTCGCGGATGGCCGCCACGTACGGCTCGGGGTCGGGGCCGTTGGGGATCGCCCGGTCGACCTGGTCGTCGGAGATGAACTGCGTCGCGGCTGCGAAGTGGGCCGGATTCGGGAGCTCGGAGGCCACGTCCCATCCGGCCATGCCGAAGCGGAACCGGCGGGCGGTCTCGATGCCCTGCTGCTTCGTCGGCGCCCAGGCCAGGGGCACCTCGGTCCACGTGGACTCGGTCGACCCGCCACGGTCGGCCCATCCGGTGACGAGGGCGGCGTCGGGTTCGACGGCCATGATCCCGACACAGCCGGACTCCGTCGCCAGGTCGAGCGAGGCGGTGCCGCTGACCGCCAGCACGACGTCGACCGGCCGGCCGGCGTGCTCGTAGATCTTGACGTGGTCGGCGTCGAAGAACGACCCCCGATGGGTGACGAACTCACCCGTCCAGAGTTCGTTCATGATCGTGATCGCTTCTGCGAGCATGGCATGGCGGAGATCGACCGACGGGAACTCGGCTCCGGTGACGTGTTCGTTCAGGCGTTCACCGGCACCCAGCCCCAAGGTGAACCGTCCGTCGGACATCGACGCGACGGTGGCGGCAGCCTGGGCGACGATCACGGGGTGGTAGCGCATCGTCGGGCAGGTGACGCCGGTGACGAGGCCGATGCGATCGGTCCGGACGGCAATGGCGCCGAGGACGCTCCACGCGAACGGCGAGTGGTCGTGGTCGGGGAGCCAGGGATGGATGTGGTCGGAGATCGACACGAAGTCGAATCCTCGCTCCTCGGCCATGACGGCATGGTCGACCAGTTCCGCCCCCGATCGGAATTCGCTCATCAGCTTCAGCCCGAACGACGTCATTGGGCCGGACTACCCGTCGCGGCGCGCCCCAATCCTCCCGGTCGTCAGATGCGGTCGAGGAGGGCGACAGGACAGCGGTCGAGCCACCAGGTGACGCGGGTCGGTCCTGCGCCCGCCACGACCTGGGCGTCGTCCTCGAGCACGTTGCGCCACGCCCCGTCGGGGAGCACGATCGCGGTGTCGGCCCAGTCGTCGACGGTGCGCACCGACACGATCGTCACGACCTGGGCGCCGTCGGCGCCGGTGCGGGCGAACGCGAGGACGGCGTCGGCGTGGGCTCCGGTGACCTCGAGGCCGTCGTAGCCGGCACCGTCGGCGAACGCGTCGGCACGCAGGCGCCGCAGCGCCAGCGCGCGGGTGATGACGACGGCCTTCGCCGCCTCGATCTCGTCGCCGGTCCAGGCCTCGGGGCCGTCGAGCTCGCCGGCTCGGTCGACGAGCGAGCGGCGCTCGTCCCAGTCCGGCTCGACCCGGTTGTCGGGGTCGACCAGCGAGTACGTGAACGCTGCGGTGCCCTGGTAGATGTCGGGCACGCCGGGCACCGTGAGCCGCACGAGCAAAGCCGCCAACGAGCGCGCCCAGCCCGGGTGGAGCGTCCGCTCGACGACCTCGGCGAGCGGCGACTCGACATCGGACACCTCGCCGATCACGACGTCGGCCAGGCGGGCGAGCGCGTCCTCGTAGGCCGTGTCGGGATCGGTCCAGGACGTGTGCTCGTCGGCCTCGCGGGTCGACTTGACGAGGTACTCGGTGAGGCGGTCGGCGTCGATCGGCCAGGCCGTGACGGCGGTCTCCAGTGCCAGCAGCGTCGTCGCGGCGTCGAGTCCACCGCCGCGCAGGAGGTCGGCGTGCTCGTCGAACCACGCCCGGACCACGGTCGCCCAGCCGTCGGCGGTCTCGGCGAGCGCGAGCGCACGCGCCCGGACGCCTTCGGAGCGCTTGGTGTCGTGAGTGGTGCCGGCGAGCAGCGTCATCGGAGTCTGCGCGGCGACGGCGCGCTGGTGGTCGTGGAACTGCCCGACGGGCACCGTCCACTGTCCCGGCGCTCCGCCGACCTCGCACAGCGCCGCCAGGCGGAGGTACCGGTAGAACGCCCGGTCCTCGGCCCCCTTGGCCATGACGGGGCTCGTGAGCTGCTGCCAGCGCTCGGCGACGGCGGGGTCACTGCGGATCAGCTGGACGAGTCGGGCGACGCCGTCGGCGAGGTCGGGACGGGCCGTGGCGGCGCGTTCGTGGGCGACGTCGAGTTCGGTGACCGAGTCGGCATCGTCGGGGAGGTAGGTGCGGTACCGGTGCAGGCCGATCGTCAGCTCGACGATCGGTGCCCGGAGCTCGTCGGGTGACCAGCCGTCGGCACGGGCAGAGATCAGCCGGACGAGCCGATCGAGGTCGGGACGCAGCCCACCGTCGAGGACCTCGCGCCGGGCGGTGTCCTCGACGTCGGCGAAGGGCCGGGCGTCACCGGTCAACCCGACCCACAGTTCGGTGAGGGGCGCCTCGGCGGTCGGGGCGAGCAACGTGTGCTCGGTCACTCGGATGTGCTCGTAGCCGGTGGTGCCGTCGACGGGCCACGACGGTGGAAGGGACTCGCCGACGGCGAGGATCTTCTCGACCAGCAGCCAGCGGGGTTCGCCGATGCGGCCACGGAGCCCGTGCAGGTACGACTCGGGTTGGGTCAGCCCGTCGACGTGGTCGACGCGCACGCCGGCGAATGCCGGGTGGTCGGCG
Organism: Ilumatobacteraceae bacterium; assembly: GCA_041685755.1. Lineage (GTDB taxonomy): Bacteria > Actinomycetota > Acidimicrobiia > Acidimicrobiales > Ilumatobacteraceae > Sva-07. The sequence continues at coordinate 10,202 of JAWLFC010000004.1, read as the reverse complement.
AGCCGGGCCGGGATCGTGTCGATCACCTCGGCGACGTCGGGTTCCTCGGCCCGCACGGCGACGAGATCGTCGATCGTGAAGAAGCGGCGCACGTTGCGGTCCGGGTCGCGCCACCACTGCAATCGGTAGTGCTGACGGCGCACGGCCTCGGCGACGTCGAGCTCTTCGGTGCCCTCGGCGAGCGGGAAGCGCAGCGGCCCGTAGCGCAGCTCGGGACCACGGTCGCCGTCGCCGATCGACAGCCCGCCTGCGGCGAGCACGTCGTCGAGCGGATCGCCGAGTTTCGGGACGACGACCGTGCCGTCGGTGTGGTCCCAGTCGACGTCGAACCACCGCGCCGCCGGCGACTCCGGCCCGTCGCGCAGCATCTCCCACCACCGATCGTTGAGGTGGGCCTCGGCGACCGACATGTGGTTCGGGACGTGGTCGATGATCACGCCGAGCCCGCGTTCGCCGGCGGCGTCGAGCAGTGCCGTCAGACCGTCGTCGCCACCGAACTCGGCGCGGACCCGGGTGTGGTCGATGACGTCGTAGCCGTGCAGGCTGCCGGGCACCGCCTCGGTGATCGGTGACAGGTAGAGGTGGCTGACCCCGAGCGCGACCAGGTGATCGAGGATCCCGACCGTGTCGGCGAAGCCGAACGACGGCGTCAGCTGGATCCGGTAGGTCGCGACCGGGTTCGGCGAGGGTGCTGTCACCGCAGCCTCCTACCCGGGATCGACGGCATCGAATCCGCGCCCGCCGCGTCTCGGCGAGCCAGAGCCGCACGCCCCCGGCGAACGCGTGAACAAATGGTCGCCTCAGTGCACCATTTGTTCACGCGTTCGGCGGTTGGGGTTGGCCGACGAGGGCGGTGACGGCGGAGCCCATCAGGTCGACGAAGTTGTCGGCGTAGAACCGCTGGCGGACCTCCTCGGAGCGGTCGCCGAGGCTCTTCTCGAACCGCTCGAACGGGCGACGGCCACCCTCGACGTGGGGATAGTCGGTGTTGAACAGCAACACGTTCGGGCCGATCTGGTCGGTGACCCAGCCGATGTCCTCGGTCGGGTACGGGGTGACCCGCACCTGGCGTTCGACGTACTCACTCGGACGCAGCGACAGCTTCTGCAACCGCTCCTCGTGGCGGCCGAATGCGTCGATTGCCGACTCCATCTGCTTCATCCAGCTCGGCACCCAGCTGCAGCCCTGCTCGATGACGCCGACGCGCAGGTCCGGGAAGCGCTCGAGCACGCCGTCGAAGATCAACGTGGCGAGCGTCTGCATCGGTGGGAACGGGATCGCCATGTAGTCGACCGAGCGGAAGTTCTCCTCACCGCCGTGGAAGTCGGCCGGGATCGGCAGGCCGTTGTCGAAGTAGGCAGGGTCGATCAGGTCACCGGTACCGCCGACGTGGAACACGACCGGGATGCCGGCCTCCTCCGCCTGGCGCCACACCCGGTCGAGGGCGACGTGCGACGGCGAATGACCCATCGGGCAGCCGGACGCGACGAGCAGTGCAGCAGCACCCATCTCGATCGCCTCGGCCGCCATCGCGTCGGCACGCTCGAAGTCGGCCAGCGGCACGTAGCACGTCGGCAGGAGCCGGTCGTCGACCGAGCAGAACTCGACCATCCCGCGGTTGTGGGCTCGGGCCGCGCCGTACGCGAGATCGAGGTCGGGCTGGTGCTCCCAGTCGTACAGGCGGCGGTTGTGGAACGTGTTGAACAGCAGCTGGCTGCGCACGCCGATGAAGTCGAGCACCCGCGGCCGGTCGTCGGCGAGGAACGAACCGGTGGCGGCGAAGTTCTTGCGATTCATCACCTCGACGTCCTCGTGAGCGAGGAACTCGTCGGTTCGGTGGCGAGCGGTCAGCCGCTCGAACGCGGCGTCGATGCGCGCCTGGTCACCGCCGTGGTCGCCGTCGCCGGTCTGGGCGAGTTCGTTGGCGTAGCCGGGCCGCTCGATGCGATCGCGGATGTCGGGGTCGGCGTTGTCGCGCAGCCAGTTCGGCGGCTCCATGATGTGGGCGTCGGCGTCGTGGACGACGCGGTCGTCGATGTAGGCCATGGAACATTCTGTTCGATCCGGGGCGCCGAGTTCGTATCGTTGGCCAATTCCCCCAGGAGCATCGATGAGCAACGAACACGACCGACCCGACCAGGCAACCGACGTCGCAACCGAGACCGGCACCCACGACGGCTTCGCCGCGCTCGGGTTGCGCGACGAACTGCTCGCTGCGCTCGACGACCTCGGCTACGAAGAGCCCACACCCATCCAGCGCGAGACGATCCCGCTGCTGCTGACGGGCCGCGACCTGCTCGGCCAGGCCGCCACCGGCACCGGCAAGACCGCGGCGTTCGCACTCCCGGCGCTGCAGATGATCGACGCGTCACGTCGCGAGCCCCAGGTGCTGGTGCTGGTCCCCACCCGCGAACTCGCGGTGCAGGTCAGCGAGGCGATGTTCCGCTACGGCCGCGAACTCGGCATCAAGGTGGTGCCGGTGTTCGGCGGCCAACCGATCCAGCGCCAGCTCCAGGCGCTCGATCGAGGCGTCCACGTCGTCGTCGCCACCCCCGGGCGCGCCCTCGACCACATCGGGCGAGGGTCGTTGGGCCTCGACTCGATCTCCACGGTGATCCTCGACGAAGCCGACGAGATGCTCGACATGGGCTTCACCGACGACATCGAATCGATCCTCGAGAGCACGCCGGACGATCGCCAGACCGTGCTGTTCTCCGCCACGATGCCGGCGCGGATCACCTCGATCGCCAAGCGCTACCAGCGCGACCCCGAGCGCATCACGATCGGCCGACCCGACTCCGAGCCCGGCGCCAAGGTGCTCGTGCGCCAGACGGTGTACGTCGTGCAGCGCGCCCACAAGCCGTCCGCGCTCGGGCGCATCCTCGACATCGAGGCGCCGAAGTCGGCGCTCGTGTTCTGCCGGACCCGCACCGAGGTCGATCAGCTGACCGAGACGATGAACGCCCGCGGCTACCGGGCCGAGGCGTTGCACGGCGGCATGGACCAGGCCCAACGTGATCGGGTGATGGCGCGCCTGCGCGACGGCACGGCCGAGCTGCTCGTGGCGACCGACGTCGCCGCCCGCGGCCTCGACATCGACACGCTCACCCACGTGGTCAACTACGACGTCCCGTCGGCCGCCGAGAGCTACGTGCACCGCATCGGTCGCGTCGGCCGCGCCGGGCGCGAAGGCGTGGCGATCACCCTCGCCGAGCCCCGGGAACGCCGGGGCCTCGAGAACATCGAGCGACTGACGAAGCAGAAGTTCGAGATCGCGAAGGTCCCGACCGTCGCCGACCTGCGGATCCGCCAGATCGAGATGACCGTGAACGCGGTGCGTGAAGCGCTCTCGGCGGTCGACCTCGAGGACTTCAACACCGTGCTGCACGCATTGGCCGGGGAGGACAGCGACCGCAACATCGCGTTGGCTGCCATCAAACTCGTCCACGAGTCACGCGGCGCGACGATCGACGAACTCGAGATCCCCGATGCGTCCGACCGCCTTCGCGGCAAGCCGGACCACAAGAAGTTCGACAAGAACAAGAACCGCAACGCCGGCGAGCGAGATCGGCCGGGCAAGAAGGGGCAGCGCTCAGGTGGCGCGGGCACCGGTTTCGTCCACGTGAGCCTGGGTCGCAAGGCCGGGGTGCGGCCCGGTGACCTCGTCGGGGCGATCGCCAACGAGACCGGTCTGGTCGGCCGTGAGATCGGCCCGATCCGGATCGCCGACGCGTACTCGGTCGTCGGCGTCCCCGAGGCGTCGGTCGATCACGTCATCTCGACGATGCAGTCGACCACGATGCGCGGCAAGCGCGCCCGGGTCCGCCGCTTCGTCGAGTGACATCGGCGGGGCACGGCCCGCCCGTCGTCACGGCGCGTCGAGCGACTGCGGTTCGAGCCGGATGTCGATGCGGTCGAAGTAGATCGACGTGCGCCCCTCGAAGCCCGAGTCGAACCCGACGAACACCCACAGCGAGCCCCCCGGCGTCGTGACGGGCGGTGTCAGCGCACCGCTCAGCTCGACGATGGCGTAGGGCCGGCCGGCGTCGAGTGCCTCCTCGCACTCGATGCCGTTGGCGATCACACCGGCGACGACGGCGTCGGAACCACCGGTGGACTGGTTGCCCTTGTCGGCGCTCAGGCGGGTGTCGCCGTCCTCGGTGACCGGGACGGGTTCGTCGGGCACGGCGCCGACCTTCATCCACACCGACTCGCCGGGCGCGCCGCCGATGCCCGCACATCCGGTCGGCGCCGACGAGGCGAACCGCAGGTCGTAGGAGAGGTCGTAGGTCTGGCCCACGTCGATCTCCTCGCCGGCGAACTCGCGCCGCAGATACAGGAACAGGCTGTCGGACCGGTTGGAGCCGGCGAGGTGGAACCAGCCGTCGCCGTCGACGTCGGGGGCCGACTCGACCACCTCGGCGACCACGTCGTCGGGTGCGGTGGCTGCGGAGTAGTCCGACGTGTCCGCGATCCAGCCCTGCGGGCCGTCGGTGAAGTCGAAGCTCGCCGCGCGGACGCCGTCGTCGGTCGAGTCGCCGCTACACGCTGCGATCGCGCACACTGCGGTGACGGCAGCAGCAGTGAGGGTTCGTCTCGTGGACATGGTGGGCTGCGGCTCCTGGACCTGCGCGGGTGACGACGCTCGCCGGGGTCGGGGACGAACTCAGCTCTTGTCGTAGGTGGTGCGGTGCACGACGTCGCCCGTGGCGTCCTTCAGGTGGGCCCGCACGAACCACTGGAACTGCTCCAGGTCCCTGAGGTGTCCGATCACGAGGTCTTCGGTGACGGGATCGAGATCGCCGAGCTTCTCGACGGCCGAACGGTGGTCGCCGATCACGCCCGAGTACACGTTGTCGAGAGCGACCAGATGCTGGACGGTCGGCGCCCGGTTGATGTCGTAGTCGTCCCACGACCGGCCGTTGGTGATGGCTGCGGGCGTGCCGAGCGGCTCACCGCCGAGGGTGGCGATGCGTTCGGCGAGTTCATCGGACTGCAGGCGCACGGTGTCGACCTGCGGGTCGAGCATCTCGTGGATGGCGATGAAGTTCATGCCGACCACGTTCCAATGGATGTGCTTCAGCGTGAGCTGCAGATCGAGCGTGGCGATCAGGCGGTCCTGGAGGATCGAGACCGTCGTCCCGGTGGCCTCGTCGGACATACCCGGGACACGGGTCGGGGCGGCGTTGTCGTGAGCGGCGCGTGCGTTGTCGGTGACAGTCATGGCAGCGCGCTACCCGACCGGCGGCAGCGCCAAACGTCGGCCGACGCGGGCGATGGGATCCGCTGCCGTTTCCGCGCCGGCAGGTCGGGGTACCACTGCGTCCATGACCAACGAGTTCGATGTCGCCGTGCTCGGCGGTGGCGGTGCCGCCGAGGCGCTGGTGGCCGCGCTGTCCGGGCACGAGCTTCGAACCGTGGTGTTCGAGTCCGACCTCGTGGGCGGCGACTGCCCGTTCGTGGCATGCATGCCGAGCAAGGCGATGCTGCACGACGCTGCCGTCGGGACGAGTTGGCACGACGCCGTCGCGCGCCGCGGCGAGGTCGTCGACCACCTCGACGACCGTCGCCACGCCGAGTCACTGGTCGATGACGGGGCGACCCTGGTGCGCCATCGCGCCGAGATCGTCTCGCCCGGTCTCGTCCGTGCCGACGGTACGGACTACCGCGTCGACCACATCGTGCTCGCCACGGGCTCGGAACCGATGATCCCCCCGATCGACGGCCTCGACGAGCTCGCTGACCGGTGCTGGACGAGCGACGACGCCATGACCACCGAGGAGCGCCCGGCGCGCCTCGCGATCATCGGCGGAGGTGCCATCGGCTGCGAGCTGGCCACCCTCTTCGCCCGGTTCGGAACCGAGGCGCACGTCCTCGACGTGGCGCCGACCGCCTTTCCCGATCTCCCCGACGACATCGGCGAGATCGTCGACGACGCCTTGCGGTCCTGCGGGGTCCGCGTCTGCCGCGGCGTCGAGATCGACAACGTCACCCGGCGCGGCGGTGGGGTGCGGACCACGCTCGGCAACGGTGCCGGCCTCGACACGGATCGGATCCTCGTCGCCACGGGGCGTCGGCCCCGAACTCGCGATCTCGGTCTCGAACACGTCGGTGTCGAGCACCCCGAGGCGCTCACCGTGGCTCCGAACGGCCGGGTCAGCGCCGAGGGCTCGGTGTGGGCGATCGGTGACGTGGCCGGCCACGGCCAGTACACCCACGTCGCCAACCACCAGGCACTCGTCGTCGCCGATGCGATCGTCGGCACCGGCACACGCCGCTTCGACGAGGTCGTCGTGCCCGCCTGCGTGTTCACCGACCCCCCGGTCATGATGATCGGGCCCCGCCCCGACGACGAGGCCGCGAGGAACCTGCGGTGGTTCAGTGCCCGCCTGTCGGAGACGCCCCGTTGGACGACCGACGACCTCGTCGACGGCGTGCTCACCATCGGCGTCGACCCGACCACCCGCACGGTCGAGGCCGCCCACGGCGTCGGCGCCGACTTCGACGTGCTCGCTGCGGCACTCGTGACCGCCATCGACGGCGACGTGACCATCGATCGACTCCGCACGTCGATGTGGCCGTTCCCGTCGATCGGCGAGATCCTCGGTGTCGTCTACTCGAGGGCGGCGGAATCGCTCAGCACGTCCTGAACGACGCTCGGGTCGTCGATCCACTCACGCATCTGCTCGAACGACCGGCGCAGCAGCCTCGACACGTGCATCTGCGAGACACCGACCGCCTCGCCGATCTCGGACTGCGACATCCGCTCGTAGAACCGCAAGCGGACGATCTCCCGCTCGCGTTCGGGCAGCCGGTCGAGGAGTTCCAGCACGACCTGGCGGTTCTCGGTGTTCTCGAAGCCCGGGTCGTCGGCGGCGAGCGCCCGTTGACGATCGGTGGCGGTGTCGTTGGCATCGTCGCCGGCGCCGACGTCGAGGGTGCCGACGTTGTAGGCGGCGCTCGCCGCGAGCCCCCGCAGGACGTCGTCGCGGTCGAGTCGAATGTGTTCGGCGATCTCGTCGACGGTCGGCGAACGCGACAGTTCATGGGCGAGGTCGTCGGAGGCGCGGCGCACGAGCAGGTGCAGTTCCTTCGCGCTGCGCGGCACCCGCACCACCCACGAGCGATCGCGGAAGTGGCGCTTCAGTTCACCCTCGATCGTCCGGCCGGCGAACGCCGAGAACGACGCGCCGTAGTCGGGGTCGAACCGGTCGACGGCCTTGACGAGGCCGATCATGGCGACCTGGCGCAGGTCGTCGTCGTTGACGTTGCTGCGCCGGTACCGGTTGGCGATGTGCACGGCGAGGCCCATGTGGCGCTCGACGAGTTCGTTGCGCAGCGATCGGCGACGGTTCGATGCGAACTCGCGGAACATCGCGAGGTCGTCGTCGGGCCCGTCCGTCGTGGACGTCTCGCTCATGGTGCCGGGGAATCGTGCGAGCGTTCGGTGCCGTGCTTCGCGAAACTGATGCCGTTCGGGCCGACCTGGTAGTCGTCGGTCACCGATCGCAAGATGTGCTCCGCGAGGTCGTCGAGTTCGATGTGCGGCTGCGTCCGCTCGTAACCGAGCGTGGCAGCGATCCATCCTGGCCGCGCCGACAGCTCGATCCTGGCGCGCTCGCTGGAGTGGTCCGATGCGTCGACCAGCACCGAGAACACTTCGCTGATGGCGAGGCGGACGTCGTCGATCTCGTCGATCGAGAAGCCGATGTCGGCACCGAGACTCGCTGCGAGGGTTCGCAACGTCGTCGCGAACTCCGCTCGCAGGGGGACGACCAACTCGATGCGATCCGATTCGGCAGACCGGTCCGCGGTCGACGTGGTCGGATGATCCATGGCGGCATGGTACCCCTCGGTCGCGCCCGGCAAACGACGACCGCTCGCAGCGGCCGGGCCTCAGCGACGGAAGTTCTCGAAGTAGCGGCTCGGCGTCGGGCCGCGCTGGCCCTGGTACTTGGAGCCGCTGGCGCCGCTGCCGTATGGGTGGTCGGCGGGCGTCGTCATCTGCATGAAGCTGACCTGGCCGATCTTCATACGCGGGTACAGCGTGATCGGCAGGCTGGCGACGTTGGCGAGTTCGAGCGTGATGTGGCCGTCGAAACCGGCGTCGATGAAGCCGGCGGTCGAGTGGATGAGCAGCCCGAGGCGCCCGAGCGACGACTTGCCCTCGACGCGGCCGACGAGGTCGTCGGGGACGGCGACGCGCTCGTGGGTGGAACCGAGCACGAACTCGCCGGGGTGGAGGATGAAGGGGTCGTCGCCGTCGTCGGGGATCTCGACGAGTTCGGTGAGGTCGACCATGTCCTGCTTGACGTCGATGACGCCGCGGGTGTGATTGCGGAACACCCGGAACAGGTTCGAGATGCGCACGTCGATCGACGACGGTTGGATCAACGACTCGTCGAACGGTTCGATCACGATCCGACCGGCGGCGAGCTGTTCACGAAGGGTGCGGTCGGACAGGATCACGGCGCCCCACGCTAGTGAACCCCAGCCCCCACCCTTCCCGTTTGCGGTGCGAAACGGTTGGGCCGGGTCAGCCCGAACGCGCCGCAAACGCTTGGTCCGGCGGGGCCGAGGGTGAGTTCGCCGGTTCGGCGAGATAGAACGAAGGGGCGTTCGGACCCCTCTCGAAAGGCGATACGACATGGCAGCAACAGCACTGATGGTGTGGATCGACCAGGATCTGTGCACCGGCGACGGCATCTGCTCGGAGATCTGCCCCGACGTGTTCGTCGGGCGCGACGACGGCCTGTGGGTCGTCAAGGAGGAGGCGTCGCACTTCGGCAGCACGATCGTGTTCGACGGCGCCGACGGCGCCGGTCACGGCCCCGACAGCGGCCGCGGTGTCGCTCGCATTCCCGACTCGCTGATCGACCTCGCCGTCGACGCCGCCGAGGAGTGCCCGGGCGAGTGCATCATGATCGAGCCGTACAACCAGGCGGCCATCGACGCCCGCGGCGCCTGATTTTCGGGCCCTCGGCCCACGTGGCGCTAACCTGAGCGCCCACTGCGGATGTAGTTCAATGGTAGAACATCAGCTTCCCAAGCTGAGAACGCGGGTTCGATTCCCGTCATCCGCTCCACACGCGAAACCGCTGGTCAGACTGCACGCCGAGCGATTCCGCGCAGCCGGTCAGTCGGTAGGTCGGTGACGTCTCCGGGCATCTGCCATATGGGGTACCATATGGTCATGTCTCGACGTGAGGTACTCGTACAACTCGACGACGACCTCATGGAGCGGCTCGACGCGCTCGCCACCGATCTCGGCACCAACCGCTCAGAGCTGATACGCCGCGGCGCCCAAGCAGTCCTGGATGCCGAGCGGCTGGCAGCAGCCGACCGAGAGCTCCGAGCGGCCTACCGTCGCCAGCCGGCCGACCCCGCGCTCGTCCAGTCAGCCCGCAGACTCGCCGCCGAGACCGCCCCGGCGTGGCAGCCCGCAACGACATCTACTGGGTCGACCTCGGACCGCCCGCCGGTCGCCGACCGGTCTGTGTACTGACCCGCGACGCCGCGATCGAGGTGCTCACGGCAATCACATGCGCACCGATCACGCGCACCATCCGCGGCATCGAATCGGAAGTCGAGCTCGGTCCCGAGCACGGGCTCCCCGAGTCGTGTGTCATCAGCTGCGACAACGTCATCACGATCCCACTCGACGACCTCGATGACGAAGCCGTCGGTCACCTGGACGAGATCACGCGAGCTCGACTGGATCACGCCCTGCGTTACGCCCTCGACATCGTGTACTGAGCTGCACCGACAACCGTCGACCCGGAGCGATGGGTCGAGCGTGCCTGCGAGATCGTCGGCCGCGAGTTCACCCAGGACGAGTGGGACCGGTTCGTGCCCGGTGACGGCGAGGCGCAGTCCGCCTGCGCCGACGTCGACTCCCGACCCGAAGGTCTGGTTGCACCTGCATGGTGATGTCCGACGTCTCGCACGTTTGGCCAACGCTGGCAGCATCATGGGAGCGGCCCCGTCCCGCTCGGCGGCCGGTTCGATTGATGTTTGTTCGTGGGCTCGATGTGCCCGGCGACGACCCCGAGCGCTCGCCCCAGCTCGGCCGCCTGGTCGACACTGCGGGCGCGCCAGGCGACGTGCTGGTCGGGTCGCACCAGCAACGCGCCGTCGACGCCGACCTCACACACCGTTCGCCAGAGATCGAGCGCCGGCGTGTCGACGCCAACCCGAATCAC
>JAWLFC010000150.1:0-6060 GCA_041685755.1 Ilumatobacteraceae bacterium | reverse complement strand
GCGGACGCGTCAGCGGTCGGCATCGAGCTCCCACGAGTCATGGAGGTCGGCGAAGCGTTCCGAGGGTTCGCGGGGGTCGCCGGCCGTCGTCACCGAGCGGTACGGCGGATCGAGACGACCGACGGCCACCGGAACCGAGTCGAGACCGCGCCGGATCATCCGGAACCGGCCGGGATCCTGCTCCGACGACGGCGACAGTTCGACGGCGTCGAGGCCGCGATGCCGGACGAGTTCGTGTGTCATGCGATCGAGCACGTCGGCCGGACACGACGCTTCCGGCAACGTGACACCGCGGCCGTCGACGTCGATCACGAGGACGTCGGTGTCGCGCGTGCGGCGCGCCAGCGCGCCCGACGCCCAGGCAGCCCCCGGCCCCAGATCGACCGGGAGTCGTGTCACCGGGGCGTCGAGCGCTCCGAGGAGAACGGAGAGTGTCGGGTCGGAGCTGGCGTTGTCGACGACCTCGACGGCGTCGACATCGTGCTGTTCGAGCCAGGCGACGACGAGCTGCAGCGAGGCGGGCCGGTTCCTCACGACGATCACGGCGCAGGGCGCAGGCATCGGTGGGTGGCCGAGCCCGTCGAGATCGTCGCGTGCGACCCGGTTGCCGCCGTCGACACCGACGGGTGCGACTGCACTGCGGTCGGCAGCCGGTTCCGACGGCGTCCGACGGAGTGCGGACGCAGCATGGCGGAGGCGCTGGCCGACGCGGAGCTCGGGGAGGGCTCGGAGCCGGTCGAGTTCGGCCGAGACGGCAGCGAGTTCGGCGCGCAGTCGCACGGCGTCGGGATCGTGCCGTTGCTGCCATCTCAGCGCGCCGAGTTCGACCTCCGCCGCGTGGGCGCGCAGGGCATGTTCGTGGGCCAAGGTGACCAGGGCCTCGATGCGCTGCGACTCCTGGCGCTGGTCCGGTTGGGTGAGGTCGGCCATCGGCGCCGACGGTACCGGACCGACGATCGAACAGCAGTGACATGGACGGTGAGAGGCGACCTCGTACAATCGCCAGGTGGGTTCCCGACCAGCTGCATCGACCGGCTGGCGAACGACCCTGTTGTACGGATCGGCGATCGCCATCGTGCTGCTGTGCTACGTGATCGGCACCCCACGCAGTGGCGGCCCGGACGAACCGAGCCACATGGTCGCGTCGGCGGCGCTCGTTCGCGGCGAGCGAGACGGGGGCGTGTCGAGCACGTTCGAGGTGCCGGCGATGGTCGGCGAACCCAACCCGGCATGCTGGGCGCAACAGCCGTTCGTTCCCGCCGGCTGCGCCTCGTTGCAGAGCGACTCCACCGAGACCGTCACGGCGTCGAGCACCTCGGCGAACTATCCGCCGTGGACCTACGTGCTCCCCGGGCTGGCTTCGTTCGTCCCGAGCGCGTCGGCCTACGCGTATCTCGCCCGTCTCTTCATGGCGCTGTGGCCGTTGGGACTGCTGGTCGCGACCTTCTCGATGGTGCGGCGGCACGGGCCCGGCTCGAGTGTCGCACTGTTGCTCGGGCTCACCCCGATCGCCTGGTTCACGATGTCGGTCGTCAATCCGTCAGCGGTCGCGATCGCCGGCGGCCTGGCACTCTGGGCGGCGCTGCTCTCCCTCGGCCGGCCCCGGGTCGAGTGGCTGCTCGTGGCTGGGTGGGCCTCGCTGTTGCTTCCTCGACGCGACGGTCCGCTGTGGGCCACGTTCATCGTGATCGCGGTGGCGGCCGCGCTGGCCGTGCGGCCGAGTGATCTGATCCGCACCCTCCCTCGTTGGACCGTGTGGGCGCTGGTCGCGTTGGCACCCGTCCCGTTGCTCACTGCGCTCGTCAGTGGACGTGGTGGGCTGAATCTGCTCATCAGCGCTGCTCCGCTGGCGTTGGTGGGCGTCGAGCTGGCGGTCGTCGCCTGGCGTCGGATCACGAGTCCCTCGGGGCGGTTGCTCCTGATCAGCGGCTGCACGCTGGCGATCGTCGGCACGGTCACGATCGCCCTGCTCGCCTCACCCGGTGGTTTCGACACCGACGTGCTCCGCTTGGTGATGGCCGAGACCGGTGAGCACCTGCGTCAACTGGTCGGCGTGCTCGGATGGCTCGACACGCCGGTGCCGACGTTCGCCGTCTACCTGTTCTGGGCAGCGCTCGGAGGACTCGCAACGATTGCGTTCGTCGAACAGCCGCGAATCGCAGCCGTCGGTCTCGGCGTCATCGTCGCGACCGTGGTGGTGGCGTGGATCCTCGAACTCGGGCAGGGCGCGACCTACGGGCGCTACTGGCAGGGTCGCTACTCGGTGCCGTTCGTCGTCGGTGTGCCGCTCCTGCTCGCGCTGCGCCGATCCGACGGCACACCCGGTGGTCATGGCTCCGCGATGGTCACCAAAGTGGCCCGGCCGCTCGGCGCCGTGGTCTGGGTGATCTCGAACGCCGGTTTCGCCGCCGCCCTGCAGCGATGGGGCGTCGGGTTGGCCGGGTCGTGGCTGCCGTGGCGGTGGTCGACCTACGGCGCCCCCGTGGCCCCGTGGATCCTGTTGGTCGTCCACGCGGTCGCCACCGCGTGGCTGATCGTGTCGTGCTGGTCCGACACGACGAACGGGCTCACCCTCGACCAGCGCTCCGACGAGGCCGGAGCTGGCGGGCCGTCGGACGGTCTCGCAGTACGCTAGGAACGGTGCCCGCAGCGACTCGCGCTCCGACGGCGACGCCGCGACCGTTCCCTCCAGCGGTCGAACGCGCCGTGTCGAGCGTCAGTGGGCCGATGTCGTGGCTCTGGACGAAGGGGTTCCGCTTCCTGGTCGTGCTCGACGCGATCGCGCTGTACTCGTTGATGGTGATCATCAGCTTCGTGCGCTTCGGGTTCAGCTTCGACTGGGACACCTATCCCCTCTCCCGGTACTTCGTCGGATTCGCCATCGCGACGGTGATCCACCTCGTCGTCAACTACTTCACCGGTCTCTACGAGCGCGAACCCCGCCTGGGGGTGCGGCCATGGCTTCCCCGGGCACTCCTGGCCACCGGTATCGGCGTCGCGGTGCAGGGCCTGGCGTTCGTCGTCCTCGACCGGTACCTGATGCCCCGACTGAACCTCGCGGTGTTCCTCACCGTCGCCTCGTTCGTGCTCGTCGCCAACCGCCAGTTGAGCCGGACGCTCGCCCGCCGCAGGCAGGGGGCTCCGCGCGTCGTGCTCGTCGGCGAGTCCGGTTCGGTCGAGCTCGCCGATCGGCACCTGGCCGAGACCGATCGTGACGCCACGGTCGTCGCCCGGGTGCGCTCGCCGCACCTGCTCACCGCTGCCGTCGTCGACAACCAGGCCACCGACGTGCTGTTGATGGACGTGACGGCCTTCGGATCGGTGTACCCCGAGCCGTTGAACTCGCTCGACTCGGCCGGGGTCGGCTTCCTTCAGCGCGTGTCGGCCCGCGAGACGCTGCTCGGACTGAAGACCGTCCGCCAGGTCGGTGGGATGCCCTTCGTGCCGCTGCGGCTGCACACGGTGCCCGGCTACAAGGTCCGCCTGAAACGGCTCTTCGACCTGGTCGTCGTGCTGGCGTTCGTCCCCGTCTGGGTGCCGGCGCTGGCGCTGCTGTCGCTGTACGTACTCATCGCCGCCGGTCGCCCGGTGTTCTACCGCCAGACCAGGGTGGGTCGTGACGGGGCGGTGTTCTCGTGCGTCAAGTTCCGCACGATGGTGCCCGATGCCGAGTCCGACGGGTTGGCCCGCCTCGCCACGAAGGACGACGACCGGGTGGTGCCGGCGCTGCGGTGGATGCGGTCGACGCGCGCCGACGAACTCCCGCAGCTGTGGAACGTGCTGCGGGGCCAGATGTCGCTGGTGGGGCCGCGTCCCGAACGTCCCGAGCTGGTCGCCGAGATCGTGGCACGGGTACCCGGCTACGTGCGCCGTAGCGAGCTCCCGCCCGGCCTCACCGGGCTGGCACAGGTGCACGGCCGCTACGGCACCGACCCGGAGTACAAGCTCGGCTACGACCTGCAGTACCTCGTCAACTGGTCGATCGTGATCGACATCCAGATCCTGTTCCGGACGGTGTGGGTGGTCGTGAGCCGTCGTGTCTGACGATCACAGCGACAACTGGCCCGACGTCGACTGGCCCGACGTCGACGTGGTCATGCCGGTCCGCAACGAGGCCGAACACCTGGCGGCAGCAGTGGCGGCGGTCCGTTCGCAGGAGTACCCCGGCCGGGTCAGGGTCGTTCTCGGCGTCGGCCCGTCCGACGACGGCACCGAGCAGGTCGCCGAGGCGCTCGCCGGCGACGATCTCGTCGTCGTCGCGAACCCGACCGGCGTGACGCCGGCGGCGCTGAACGCAGCGATCCGTGCCGGCTCGGCGCCGGTGATCGTGCGCGTCGACGGCCACAGCGAGCTGTCCCCCGGCTACATCCGACGTGCGGTCGAGACGATGCGGAGAACCGCCGCGGCGAACGTCGGTGGGCTGCAGATCCCGGCGGCGACGACGCGGTTCGAGGAGGCAGTTGCAGCAGCGACGACGTCGTGGCTGGGGACCGGCGGTGCCACCTACCGCGTCGGCGGTGTCGAGGGCCCGGTCGACACCGTGTACCTCGGTGTGTTCGACCGGGCGGCGATCGAGGCCGTCGGGCTGTTCGACGAGCGCCTGATCCGCAACCAGGACTACGAGCTGAACATCCGCCTACGCCGGGCGGGCGGTGTCGTCTGGTTCGATCCCGAGCTGTCGGTCGGCTACCGGCCGCGCGGCTCGTGGCGCACCCTCGCCAGGCAGTACTACGAGTACGGCTACTGGAAGGCGGCCGTGATGCGCCTGCATCCGAAGTCGGCTCGGCTGCGACAGCTCGTGCCGCCGCTCGCGATCGGCGGCGTCGTCGGTGCGGCCGTGCTCTCACCCCGGCACCGATCGCTGACGGTGCTGCCGGCGGCCTACGGCGCCGTGGTCGTCGCGACCGCCGTTCGGGCGTCGCGCCCCCTCGTCGCGGTCGTGGCCCCGCTGATCCACGTCTGCTGGTCGGCCGGGCTCGTCGCCGGGCTCGTCTCGGAGACGGTCAGATCACGGGTGGTCGACCGAGACGGGTGAGCCTCCACACGCCCGACCACCCGATCGGTCGCCGTTCGATGCGTCCCCGCCACCCCTCGATCCAGCCCTCGACATAGCTGCGACGCGAGGCGCGGTCGGGCGCCCGAGCCACGCCGAGCAGTAACCAGACCGTGACGTGGACCGCCGCCACCGGCAGCGGCAAGGTACGGCGGGCCACCCAGACACGGTTGCGGCCGGTGAGCCGCCACCCGCGCGCGTGGCGGCTGATGTCGGTGCGGGGGTGGAACACCGTGACGTCGGCCAGGTAGCGGATCCGCCACCCGGCGTCGATCAACCGCCAGCACAGCTCGACCTCCTCGTGGCCGTAGAACAGCTCGGTGAAGTAGCCGCCGACCGAGCCGTAGGCGTCGACGCGTATCGCCGAGGCCCCACCGAGGAACAGCGCGACCTCACTCGACCGCTCGGGCGAGGTGCCGCGTGGGCGGGGAACGTGGCGTCGGGCGGAGCCCCCGGCTTCGTCGACGAGCCGCAGCGAGACCGCACCGAGTTCGCGGTGGCGGTCGAATTCGTCGAGGATGCGGACAGATGCGCTCGGTGGCGCCACGGCATCGTCGTCGAGGAAGCCCACGACCGGCGCCGAGCAGTGCGTGAGACCGAAGTCCCGGCCTCCCGGCACGCCGAGGTTGTCGGCGGCGACGACCAGGCGCACCCGAGGGTCGTCCACGACCGGGATCTGGCCGCCGCCGTTGGAGACGACCACGACCCCGACAGCCGGATCGGTGAGCAGCGAGCGCACGGCGGCGGCGAGCGCCTCGGCCCGATCACCCATCGTCAGCACGACCCACTCGATGTCGAACGGCACGGGCGCATGGTACGGCAACGACCCGCCGGCGACGGGAGCAACCGGGCCGGTCGGCACAACCCAGCTGGTCAGCGCGGTGTCGATAGCATCGGGGCCGATGTCGACGACAGGCGTGGTGCCGGAACAGGCCGAACTCGAGGACATCAACGCGTCCGCTCGCATCGGCCAGTACATCGCCGGCCTGTGGCGGCGCCGCGAGTAC
>JAWLFC010000149.1:0-6063 GCA_041685755.1 Ilumatobacteraceae bacterium | reverse complement strand
TCGATCAACGCGTTGTGCTCGGCAGCCTGGCGTTCGGCACCGTGCTCGATCGTCCGACACGCCTCGGTGACCGCCAGGGTCGACAGCAGTTGCAGCAGCGCACCGAGCGCGAGGAACCCGGCGACGCGGCCGACGTCGGCATCGGTGGCGTCGTCCATGGTCGTCACGCCGCCCAGGGCCTGGGTGTACACCAGCAGCACGACGCCGGCGAGATAGGTGATGCGTACCGGGGTGCGTCGCGTGTCGGCGGCCTCGGCGGCACGTTCGAGGAGCGCGAAGGGCACGTAGAGCAACGCCGCCTGCAGGGCGAAACCGACGACGACCGTGCCGGCGGGTTGGTCGATCACGAACCGGTCGGCGATGACCCAGAACCCCACTGCGGCAACCGGCCACGCCAGCGCCGCCACCACGGGGTTCCGACGCTTCCCCGATGCCAGCCGTACGTTGGCGACCGCCACCAAGGTCCACATCGTCACGAGCACGACGAGGGCGACACCGACCACACGAGCACCGCTGTGCAGCACGCCCAGTGCATCCCATGCCCGCTCACGTTGGCCCGGCAACAGGTCGCCACCGTCGCTGTCGAGCCAGAACATGGCCATCACCACGGCACCGACCAGCGACAGCAACGCCAACCCGGCCAACGTGGTCACCACACCGAGTCGCAGCAGGTCGGCCCCGGGGATCAGCCGGACGCGGCCGCGCCGCGCGACCGCTGCGGGATGCCCACCGCCGAGGCGACGCCGACGTGTCCGGGTCCGCGACACACCCCGTCGACGGGCGACGGCGAGTTCGATGGCCTCCTCGACCGTCGCCGACGCTCGCCACGCCAACACGATCACGATCACGCACGGCACGATCGCGACGACGCCGACCAGCCACAGCGGCGCCCACTCGGTCACGCCGTCGACCGATCCGTCGGCCTCCTCGACCGCTCCACCGAATCGCAGCGCGACGATCGACGACACCCCGACGAGCGCGAGCACGACCGGCACCCACATCCACTGCGCGAGTCGCGCCGACTGCCCACCGACCTGGCGCACGAGGCCGGCCAGCAGGAACAGCGGCCGGTACGTCATCGGGATCGAGGCGAGCAGCGCGACGACGGCCACGATCAGCGGGACCGACGACACCGGATCCTCGGCACTGCGGCTCGCCTGCTCACCGAGGTAGGCGACGACGCCGCCGGCGACGGCGATGAACGCGAACGGCACCAACCAGGCCGCCGTGATCCGCCACGGGTCGGGCAGCTCCCGGGTCGACGCCGGCGCAACGAGGCGACGGACGTTCTCCGCCGTCGACCACGTCCAGCCCAGGACGCAGCAACCGGCGATCACGCCGGTCACGATCGACCACCACATGACCGAGTCGGTCCACGCCTCGTCGTCGACGAGACGCCGGATCTCCCACCCCATGAGCGCGAACGTGGTCGCGAGGGCGATGGCACCAGCGATCCGCCAGGGCAGCAGCGGCAGGATCCGGACACCGGCCGGGGGCGCCGCCACCGGACGCGGCGGCGTCGCGGACGCGTCCGAACGGGGGGCCGGCCACGCCGCGGTCGCCGAGTCCACCGGTTCCATGTCGCCACCATCGGCACCGCAGCGGAGCAACTTGAGGAAAAACGGCGAATCGGGGTCCGATGGCCCGGCACCCGGGTCGGTCGCACGGGGTACGTTGGGCACATGAGCGAGATCCTCAGCATCACCGGCCGCGAGATCCTCGATTCGAGGGGCAACCCGACCGTCGAGGTCGACGTGCTGCTCGATTCCGGTGCGCTGGGGCGCGCGGCAGTGCCCTCGGGTGCCTCCACCGGCGAACACGAAGCGGTCGAACTGCGCGACGGCGGGAGTCGCTACGCCGGCAAGGGCGTCGAGCAGGCGGTCGGATTCGTCAACGACGAGATC
The DNA here is from genome assembly GCA_041685755.1 of Ilumatobacteraceae bacterium. Taxonomy (GTDB): domain Bacteria; phylum Actinomycetota; class Acidimicrobiia; order Acidimicrobiales; family Ilumatobacteraceae; genus Sva-07. The sequence goes on along the minus strand of JAWLFC010000149.1, from coordinate 4,159 downwards.
GCCGACGCCCTCGAGGGCTTCGACGCCCTCGACCAGCGCTTCCTCGACCGGGTGATGCTCGACCTCGACGGCACCGACAACAAGGCGCGACTCGGCGCCAACGCCGTGCTCGGCACGAGCCTGGCGATCGCCAAGGCGGCGGCGATCGAGCTCGACGTACCCCTCTACCGGTACCTCGGTGGCCCGAACGCCCACGTGCTGCCGGTGCCGATGATGAACGTCATCAACGGTGGCGTCCACGCCGACAACTCGATCGACCTGCAGGAGTTCATGGTGATGCCCGTCGGCGCCCCCAGCTTCCGCGAGGCGCTGCGCTGGGGGACGGAGACCTACCACGTGCTCAAGCAGGTGATCCGCGACCGTGGCCTGTCGACCGCGGTCGGCGACGAGGGCGGCTTCGCACCCGACCTGGAGTCGAACGAGGAGGCGATCAAGGTGCTCGTCGAAGCGATCACCAAGGCCGGCTTCACGCCGGGCGACGACATCGCCATCGCCCTCGACCCGGCGACGAGCGAGATCTTCCGCGACGGCGCCTACCACCTCACCGGCGAGGGCAAGGTGCTGTCGCCGACGGAGATGACCGACTACTGGAAGCGGCTCGTCGACAGCTATCCGATCGTGTCGATCGAGGACGCCATGGACGAGAACGACTGGGAGGGCTGGGCGACGCTCACCGCGGCGGTCGGCGACCGGGTGCAGCTCGTCGGCGACGACCTGTTCGTCACCAACTCGACCCGGCTGCAGACCGGCATCGACCAGAACGTCGCCAACTCGATCCTGATCAAGGTCAACCAGATCGGCTCGTTGACCGAGACGCTCGACACCGTCGCCCTCGCCACCCGCCACGGCTACACCTCGGTGATGAGCCACCGCTCGGGCGAGACCGAGGACGCCACCATCGCCGATCTCGCCGTCGCCACCAACTGCGGCCAGATCAAGACCGGCGCCCCCGCCCGCAGCGACCGCGTCGCCAAGTACAACCAGCTGTTGCGCATCGAAGCCGAACTCGGCGACACCGCCGACTACCGCGGCAAGGCAGCCCTCGCGCCTTTGTGATGGCGGGCTCGTCGTCCGCTGCGCTTTCTCCTCGCGCCGCGTCCGGCTCGTCGCTGGCGCTTCCCTCGCCGGCTGTGCCCACGTCGCACTCCGACCCGTTCGTGGCGCGTGCTGGTTGGGGCGGGTCAACCAGACTGCGCCGCAAACGCTGTTGTGACCGGGGAGCGCGCGGTCCAGCTGCGAGACTGACGCCGTGAGCCGCTCGCGCACCACATCGATCCCGCGCCCCCAGGACCCGGCGAAGGCCGCCGACGCCGGCCGGTCGCGACTCGGCGACTTCACGCGTCCGATCCCGACGAGCAAGCGCCTCCTGCGCCGCCCCCGCTGGGTGCTCTTCGGCGGCGCCTTCATCCTGGTCGTCGCCGCCACCATCGTCGCCGCCCTGTTCATCCTGCCGGTCCAGACCTGGCTCGACCAGGACGCCGATCTCGTGCAGCGCCAGGCCGAACTCGACGAGCTCCAGCGCGTCAACGGCCAACTCGCCGGCGAGGTCGACCGCCTCGAGACCGACGACGGCATCCGGGAAGCCGCCCGCGAAGAGATCGGTTTCGTCGAAGCCGGCGACGAACGCAGCACGATCCTGCCGATGCCGGCGCTGCCCCGGGAACTGCCCGACGGTTGGCCCTACAACGTCGTCACCGGCATCTTCGCCGCCCGCACGGCTGGTCCCGCCCCCAGCGTGGCCGACTAGGTTGGCCGTGGGGTCCGTCACGACCGACGGACGCAACGTCGACGAAGGGGTACACGTGGCCGGCAGCATTCTCGGAGAACGGGTTCAGCGCAAGGAGGACCCGAAGTTCCTCACCACCGGCGGGGAGTACGTCGACGACCTCACCGACGAGGTGTTGACCGGCGCCGCCCACGTCGCCTACGCCCGCTCGGCGGTCGCCCACGGCACGATCCTGTCGATCGACCTCGACGCCGCGAAGGACATGCCCGGCGTCCTCGGCGTGTTCACCGCCGAGAGCCTCGGACTCGAGCCGGTGCCGTCGCCGTTCAATCCCACCATCGCTCGCACCCTGCTCGCCAGCGACCGGGTGCGCTACGTCGGCGAGCCGGTGGTCGCCGTGGTCGCCGAGACCGCGGCCCAGGCCGCCGACGCCGCCGACACGGTGTTCGTCGACGTCGACTTCCTCCCCACCCTGGTCGACGTCGAAGCAGCGATGACCTCCGAGACCCTGCTGTATCCCGACGCCGGCTCGAACGTCGTCATCGACACCACGGCGGTCGGCATCCCCGACAACACCCCGACCGACGACTTCTTCGCCGACTGCGAGGTCGTCGTCACCGGCCGGTTCATGAACCAGCGCGTCGCCCCCTGCCCGCTCGAGGTGCGCGGCTCGGCTGCCGCGTGGGTCGACGGCCGGCTCTACCAGTGGGTCTCCACCCAGCACGCCCAGGGGATCAAGGACCCGATCGTCGCCGCCAACGGCGTCGACGCCGACGCCGTGCGAATTCTCTCCCCGGACGTCGGCGGCGGCTTCGGCGCCAAGATCGGCACCTACCCCGAGGAGATCCTGCTCGGCCCGATCGCCAGGGAGATCGGACGGCCGGTCACGTGGCGCGAGACCCGCAGCGAGTCGATGATGTGCCTCGGCCACGGCCGGGCACAGCTGCAGTACGTCACGATCGGCGGCGGCCGCGACGGGCGCGTCACCCACCTGCAGGAGCACGTCATCCAGGACAGCGGTGCGTTCGGCGACGTCGGCACGATCCTGCCGGTCGCGTTCGGGCGGCCGATGACCTCGGCGGTGTACGACATCGCCAACGTCGAGATGCGCGCGACGGCGGTCGTCACCAACACCACCCCGACGGTCCCCTACCGCGGCGCCGGACGCCCCGAGGCCACCGCCGCCGCCGAACGGGCGATGGACATGTTCGCCGCCGAGGTCGGGATGGACCCCGCCGAGGTGCGCCGCGTCAACCTGATCCCCAAGTTCTCCGAGCCCTACACCACCTCGATCGGCCAGACCTACGACGTCGGCGACTACGAAGGCGCCCTCGACCGGGCGCTCGAAGCCGCCGGCTACACCGAGCTGCGCGCCGAGCAGGCCCGTCGCCGTGCGGCCGGCGACCCGAAACTGCTCGGGATCGGCGTCAGCGTGTACGTCGAGGTCACCGGCGGCGTCGGCGACATGAGCGAGGCCGCGAAGATCGAGGTGCTCGACGACGGCTCGGCACTCGTCTACACCGGCACCTCACCGCACGGCCAGGGCCACGACACCGCCTGGTCGATGATCGCCAACGACCAGACCGGCATCCCGATGGACCGCATCACGCTGATCTGGGGCGACACCGATCTCGTCCCCTCCGGCGGCGGCACGATGGGGTCGCGCTCGCTGCAGCAGGGCGGCGCCGCCGTCAACCAGGCGGCGGTCGAACTCGTCGACCGGGCCCGGGAACTGGCGGCGAAGGTCCTCGAGGCCGACGTCGCCGACATCGTGCTCGACACCGACACCGGCACGTTCCACGTCGCCGGCACCCCGGCGGTGTCGACCTCGTGGGCCGACCTCGCCGTCGCCGCCCGGGCCGACGGCGACGACCTCACGGTCGCCACCCGGTTCCAGGCGGTCCAGGCCACATTCCCGTTCGGCGCCCACGTCGCCGTCGTCGAGGTCGACGCCGACACCGGCCGCGTGAAGCACCTGCGCCAGGTCGCCTGCGACGACGCCGGCCGCGTCGTCAACCCGCTGCTGCTCGACGGCCAGATCCACGGTGGCATCGCCCAGGGCACCGCCCAGGCCCTGCTCGAGGAGGTCCGCTACGACGACGACGGCAACCCGATCACCTCGAACCTCGCCGACTACGCGATGATCTCGGCGGCCGAGCTGCCGAGCTTCGAGGTGATCCACATGGAGACACCGACGTTCGTCAACCCGCTCGGCGCCAAGGGCATCGGCGAGTCGGGCACGATCGGTTCGACACCGGCGGTGCACTCCGCCGTGATCGACGCCGTGCACCACCTCGGCGTCCGCCACATCGACATGCCGACCACACCCGAGAAGGTCTGGCGCGCCATCCAATCCGCAACATGACCGTTACGCCGACAGGAGACGACATGAGCACCACGGAACAACACCGACGGACCAGCTTCACGAGCTTC
>JAWLFC010000148.1:4922-6107 GCA_041685755.1 Ilumatobacteraceae bacterium | reverse complement strand
AGCATGTAGGCCTCGGCCTCGGGGTGCACGGGCAGCTGGATGCCGATGCGTTCGGTGATCGAGAGACCGAACCCCTCGATGCCGTGGTACTTGTCGGGGTTGTTGGTGAGCAGCCGCAGCTTGCTGACGCCGAGGTCGGCGAGGATCTGGGCGCCGATGCCGTACTCGCGGTTGTCGACCGGCAGGCCGAGTTCGACGTTCGCGTCGACGGTGTCGTAGCCGAGTTCCTGCAGTTCGTAGGCGCGCAGCTTGTGGCTGATGCCGATGCCCCGGCCCTCGTGACCCCGCAGGTAGACGACGACGCCGCGCCCGGCCTCGGCGATCAACTGCATCGCGGCGTGCAGCTGCGAGCCGCAGTCGCACTTGACGCTGGCGAACACGTCGCCGGTGATGCACTCGCTGTGCACCCGCACCAGGACGGGTTCGTCGCCGGCGACGTCGCCGAGCACCAGCGCGAGGTGGGTCTCGCCGTCGACGGCGCTCTCGTAGGCGCGGCAGCGGAACTCGCCCCACTCGGTCGGCAGGCGGGCGTCGGCGGTCTGGTGGACGAGCTTCTCGTGGCGTCGCCGGTAGCGCACGAGCTCGGCGATCGACACGAGCAGGAGCCCGTGGTCGTCGGCGAATCGGCGCAGGTCGTCGCCGCGGGCCATGTCGCCGCCGTCGAGCACGAGCTCGCACAGCACACCGGCGGGGGCCCGCCCGGCGAGGCGGGCGAGGTCGACGGCGGCCTCGGTGTGGCCGGTGCGCTTGAGCACGCCGCCGGGCCGGGCCCGTAGCGGGAAGATGTGGCCGGGCCGGTTGAACTCCTCGGCGCCGATGGTGGGGTCGGAGAGCGCGCACAGCGTGGCGGCCCGGTCCGAGGCCGAGATTCCGGTCGACGTGCCTTCGGCGAGGTCGACGGTGACGGTGAAGGCGGTGCCGTGCGACTCGGTGTTGTGCTTGGGCACGACCATCGGTTCGAGGCCGAGGTCGTCGCACCGTTCGCCGGTCAGGCCGACGCAGATGACCCCGGAGGTGTGGCGCACGAAGAACGCGATCGCTTCGGGGGTGGCGGCGTCGGCGGCCATGATCAGGTCGCCCTCGTTCTCGCGGTCCTCGTCGTCGGCGACGACGACGATCTCACCGCGGGCGACGGCGGCGATGGCGTCCTCGATCGGGTCGAAACGGATGGCCGGGGCGCCGGTG
>JAWLFC010000148.1:0-4822 GCA_041685755.1 Ilumatobacteraceae bacterium | reverse complement strand
CGGTGCTCATCGTCCGGTTCCCGACTCGAGGTACGCCGACACGAGCTGCTCGACGTACTTGGCCATCACGTCGACCTCGAGGTTGACGAGGTCGCCGGGCCGTTTGGCGCCGAGCGTCGTCACGTCGGCGGTGTGGGGGATGATCGCCACGGTGAAGCCGTCGTCGAGGGGTTCGACGACGGTGAGGCTGACGCCGTCGACGGTGACCGATCCCTTCTCGACGAGGTAGCGACGCATGCCGTCGGGTACCCGGATGCGCAGGTCGGGAACCGGGTCGACGACCTCGCCGACGCCGTCGACGTGGCCCTGCACGACGTGGCCGCCGAGACGGTCCGACGCCCGCACGGCCCGTTCGAGGTTGACGCCGTCGCCGGGGACCGTGGCAGCGAGGCTGGTGCGCGAGATGGTCTCGGGCGAGACGTCGGCCTCCCACCACCCGTCGCCGTGGGCGACGACGGTGAGGCAGCACCCGTTGACGGCGATCGACTCGCCGATCTCGACGCCCTCGAGCACGCCCGTGGCGGCGATGCGCAGCCGGTTGTCCTCCAGCGATTCCAGTCGTCCGAGCTCTTCGACGATTCCGGTGAACATCAGGGTCCTTTCGGGGCGGGAACGATCTCGAGGCGGACGTCGTCGCCGACGCGCTCGATGCGATCGAAGCGACCTCGCCAGAGGTCGTCGATGGTCGGGGCGGTCGTGCCGGCGATCACCGGCGCGGCGTCGGCGCCGGCGAAGAACGCGGGGGCGACGTAGACGACGTAGCGGTCGACGAGGCCGGCCTCGTGGAACGAGCCGATCACCCGGGCGCCGCCTTCGACCATGACCTGGACGACGTCGCGGCGGCCGAGTTCGTCGAGCAGGTCGGGCAGGCTGCCGGTCCATTCGAGGCACGGGTGCACGCGGGCGTCGGGGGCGGCGGTGCCGAGCACGACGCGCAGCGGGTCGTCGCCGTCGACGTGGCGCACGGTGAGCGACGGGTCGTCGGCGCGCACGGTGCCGGCGCCGACGACGATGGCGTCGCTCTCGGCGCGCAGCCGGTGGGCGTCGCGGCGGGCGCAGTCGCCGGTGATCCACTGCGAGGTGCCGTCCGGGGCGGCGGTGCCACCGTCGATGGTGGCGGCGAGCTTGCACAACACGTACGGGCGGCCGGTGCGACGGTGATGCAGGTAGGCGGCGAGCTGGTCGTCGACCGCAGCGGCCGACACTCCGGTCTCGACGGCGATGCCGGCGCGGCGCAGGGCGTCGATCCCGGTACCGGCGACGAGCGGGTCGGGGTCGGTGACGCCGATGACGACCCGTGCGACGCCGGCGGCGATGACGGCGTCGGTGCACGGCGGCGTGCGGCCGTGGTGCGAGCAGGGCTCGAGCGTGCAGACGAGCGTCGCTCCCCGGGCGGCGTCACCGGCGGCGTCGAGGGCCACGATCTCGGCGTGGCGGCCACCCGGTGGCTCGGTAGCTCCGGTGGCGAGCACGCTGCCGTCGGCGTCGAGCACGACCGCACCGACCCACGGGTTCGGCGACGTGCGCGTCCGCACCTGGGCGGCTGCCGCCAGTGCCAGTGCCATCGCCGTCGTGTCGTCCATGTCGCCTCGTGGGTGCCGCACCGAACCAGCAAGCGTTCGATTGCGAGTGCAAACGGTACCGGTGCTCCCGACGCTTCGCCTGGTGGAGCCTGCGCGGCTGCCGTTTCGAACGGCGTGGCGGCGGACATCATGCGAACATGTCCCGCATGCTGCGCACGATGGCCAACCCGTTCACCCGGACGGCGATCCTCGCCTTCGCGTGGTCGCACCGGCGCACGATCATGCGGTGGGGACGGTCGTTCTGGAACGAGCTGCGCCGGCCGGGCTGGATCGACCCGAACCGGCTGGTGCTGATCGGCAAGGTGCTGTGGGCGATCACCAGCGACGACCGCCTCGCCCACGCGAAGCAGCTGCGCCAGGTGCGACTCGAGGGATCGACGCTCGTCGTCGACGCCACCCGGGGCTGGAGGGGCATGGCGCGGCTGGTCGACGAACTGAGCGAGATCGACGGCATCACCGCGATCACCGACACCCGCGGCACGCCACTGCAGGGGACGATCCCGACCACCGCGGTCGCCTGAGCGCAGCGGTCAGTCCGCCAGGACGGCCAGGGACACGAGGTGAGGGTCGGCGCCGATGCCGAACAGGGGCATCAGCGGCCACTCGGCGACGAAGGTGCCGGTGGCGGGGTCGAGGTCGATCTCGATGCGGTGCGGTGTGTGGAGGAACGACACGTCGACGGCGATGCGGCCGTCGTCGGGGCGGGCGGCGCTGGCGGCGATCGACCCCTCGACCGTCCAGTCGCCGGTGAGCGGAACGGTCAATGGCGCGGTGCGGTCGAGTTCGTGGATCGTGAGGCGGCCGTCGCCGGTGTCGACGGAGGTCACGGTCAGGTGCGACGGCGAGCCCTCGCGGCGCTGGAACGTCATCGTCGGCACGTCGAGTGGCGCAGCGGCGGCGTGGCGGTCGGCGGCGGTCGGCAGGGCGAGCGTTGCCAGCCGCTCGGCGAGGTCGGTGTCCGCGGACGCGTCGCCGCCGCCGTCCAGCGCGGGCAGGAGGTGCTCCCACATCGCGTCGAGGACGAACTGCATGTCGGCGGTGCAGGAGTACATGGCGACGACGGCGTCGTGCTCGGGCAGGATCACCATGAACTGGCCGTAGGCGCCGTCGCCGCGGTAGCCGTGGCGTGACATCCAGAACTGCAGGCCGTAGCCCTGCTGCCAGTCGACCTGGTCCCAGTCGCCGTTGGGGGTGTGCAGCGACGATGCGGTGGCGACCCATCCCTCGGGCAGGATGCGGCGGCCGTCCCACACCCCGTCGTCGAGGTACAGCTGGCCGAGCCGGGCGATCGTGTCGAGCGAGGTGAACACGCCGGAGAACCCCATGTCGTGCCCGGCGAGCTGGCGCCAGCGCAGGTCGCCGGCGCCGATCGGGTCGAGCACACGCGTGCGCAGCTGGTCGACGAGGCGTTGGCCGGCGAGGCGTTCGAGGATGCGGGCGAGCGTCAGCGTCGTCGGCTGGTTGTAGGCGAAGACGGTGCCCGGTTCGGCGTCGGGTGCGAGGGTGAGGAATCCGCGGACGGGGTCGGCGGGGTCGGCTTCGTAGGCGGCGAGGAGCGTCTCGGCGGCGTGGCCCGACGCCATCGACGCGACGTGGCGGATCCGCAGGCGGCGCAGCGCGTCGGGTGTCGAGTCGTCGAAGAGTTCGGGGAGGTGGTCGGCGACGAGGTCGTCGAGCGTCAGGCGGCCGTCGCCGATCAACAACCCGAGTGCGGTGCCGGTGAACGACTTGCTGAGCGAGTAGACGAGGCGGCTGCGCTCGGCGGTGTGCGGCGCCCACCACCCCTCGGCGATGCGGCGCCCGTGGCGCTGGACGATCAACCCGTGCGGTTCGATCCGCGGGTCGGTGTCGACGGCGTCGACGAACGCCGAGATGCCGGCAGCGTCCACACCCTGCGCTGACGGGCTGCTCGTCTCCATCGCCACGACCCGTCGACTACCAGTCGACGTCGGGGGTCGGGGGGAACAGCTCGCTGCGTTCGGCGGCGAGACGGTCGCAGTCCCAGCCATCGTCGACCCGGACGAGGATCATCGGGCTCTTCGACGGGTCGGGGTGCTGTCGCCAGTTGGCCGGGGAGATGGCGAAGGCGGGGTCGCTGGCGCCGATGACGAGCTGCTCGGACTCGTCGGTGACGACGCCGGTGATCCGGTCGGGTTCGACGAGGGTGGCGTCGTAGGCGAAGATCTCGCGGCGGGCGATGTAGAGCTCACCGCGGAGGTCGTCGGACACCTCGATCGTCACGGTGATGCCGGGGTTGCCGTCGCCGTCGTCGTCGACGATGCGGGGGTCGGCGGGATCGGTGGGCAGCGCCTCGTTGAACGGGTCGTCGAGGCGGATGCCGACCGGTGTCGGTGTCGGGGGCCGGTGGATGCGCAGCTCGCCGTCGACGGTCTCGAGTTCGACGGCGACCGGTGGCGGCTGGATCGCCTGGGTGGCGGCGTCGGACAGCGAGGTGCGGATCGGCTGGTCGGTGCGCTGCTCGGAGAAGCAGAACGACGCCTGGTCGACGATCTGCCCGTCGACCTCGGCGAAGTCGTTGAACCCGTAGCTGATGATCAGCGTCTTGAGCAGGTCGTCCTCGTAGGCGACGACGTCGTAGTGCGCCCACCGGCCGACGAGTTCGGCTCCGAGCACCGGCGCCGCCTCGGTGGTCGGAGGCGACGTCGCCGGTGCGCTGGTGGTGGGTGGGCTGGTGGCCGGTGGGGTGGTCGTCGCGTCGGTGGAGGCGGCGCCGTCGGCGTCGGCGGCGCAGGCCGCGGCCGTTGCGGCGACGACGAGCAGGGGGACGAGGCGACGCATCGGGGAGAACGTAGCGCCCCCGCCCGAGTCCCTAACATCGCACCCATGCGTCTCGGCGTGGCGATCGACCTGCACGCGACGGCCGCCTCGGCCGGGGAAGTGAGCTGGTCGAACGTTCGCGAGCAGGTGCTCACTGCGGAGAGCCTCGGTCTCGATCTCGCGGTGCTCCCCGATCACCTCTCCTACCGCGCCGGCGGCGACGGCGACTACGCCCTCCCGGACGAGGCGGTCGGGGTCCGTGAGGCCGTCACCGAGGCGGCGGCGCTCGCGGCGGTCACGAGCCAGATCACCGTCGCCCACTCGGTGATCAATGCTCCGTACCGGACGCCGGCGATGCTCGCCCACGTCGCGGCGACGCTCGCCGACATCGCGCGCGGGCGCTACCTGCTCGGCATCGGTGTGGGCAACAGCTTCGACTACGACCAGGTCGGTGTCGCCGC
>JAWLFC010000147.1:0-6110 GCA_041685755.1 Ilumatobacteraceae bacterium | reverse complement strand
GCGGCGCTGGAACTCGTCGACGGACCGTTGCCGGGCGGGCGGGCGCTCGAGGACTGGTTCTTCGAGCAGACCGAAGCCGGGGCCACGATGCTCGCCGCCCGCACCGCGATCCGCGACAGCGGCGGCAAGTTCCCGATCTGGTTCTACATGACGCCCGGCCAGCGCTGAGCTCCGGCTGCCCACGCCGCTTCCAGGACCGCTACGTTCCGTTACGCCAGGGGTCAGACCCCCGGCGTAACGGTCGCCGCCACGAGGAGGAACCATGTCCGACGCACTGATCATCGACGCCTGCCGCACGCCGCGAGGGGTCGGCAAGCCCGGCAAGGGTGCGCTGTCGCACCTGCATCCGCAGCACCTCGCCTCGACGGTGCTGAAGGCGCTCGTCGACCGCAACGGTTTCGACACCGCCGACGTCGACGACGTCGTGTGGGGCACCAGCGCCCAGGTCTGCGAGCAGGGCGGCGACCTCGGCCGCATGGCGGCGCTCGATGCCGGCTACGACGTCACCGCCAGCGGCGCCACGCTCGACCGGTTCTGCGGCTCGGGCATCACCTCGGCCAACTACGCCGCTCACGCCGTGATGGCCGGCATGGAGGACCTCGTCGTCTCCGGTGGCACCGAGATGATGTCGCTGCCGAAGAAGGGGATGCTCCCGATGGGCGCCAACAACGCTCACCTCCAGGAGATCCATCCGCAGTCGCACCAGGGCGTGTGTGCCGACGCCATCGCCACGCTGGAGGGCATCCCGCGCGAGGCCCTCGATGCGCTCGCCGCCGAGTCGCAGGCCCGCGCCGACCGGGCCATCCGTGAGGGGCGCTTCGACAAGAGCCTGATCCCGGTGTCGAACATGGACGGCACGATTGCGCTCGACCACGAGGAGTTCCCCCGCCCGCAGACGACGGTCGAGTCGCTCGCTGCGCTGCCTCCGAGCTTCCCCGCGATCGCCGACCACCGCTTCTCGGACGACGCCAAGACCTTCCGGGAGCTGATCAACCAGAAGTATCCCGATCTCGACATCCAGCACGTCCACCACGCCGGCAACTCCTCGGGCGTCGTCGACGGCGCCGCAGCGATCCTCTTCGCCAGCTCCGACTACGCCCAGGCCCACGGCCTCAGCGCCCGCGCCCGGGTCGTCGCCACCGCCAACATGGGCGACGACCCGACGTTGATGCTCAACGCCCCGGTGCCGGCAGCCCGCAAGGTGCTGGAGAAGGCCGGCATGACGCTCGACGACATCGACCTGATCGAGATCAACGAGGCGTTCGCCGTCGTCGCCGAGAAGTTCCTGCGCGACCTCGACCTCGACCGCGACAAGGTCAACGTCAACGGCGGGGCGATGGCGCTCGGCCATCCGATCGGCGCCACGGGCGCGATCCTGATCGGGACGGTGCTCGACGAGCTCGAGCGTCGCGACCTCCAGGTCGGCCTCGTCACCATGTGCGCCGGCGGCGGCATGGCCCCGGCGATCATCATCGAACGCGTCTGAGTGTTACATCAGGGGTCTGACCCCTGATGTAACAATCGGGGTGGGCGGCCATAGATTTCCGCGCAGTGAACGCCTGGACGGTTGGAGCGCTGCTGATCGGCCTGGTGTGCCTGATCGGCGGGGCGGAGTTGTTGGTGAAGGGGGCCGCCTCGATCGCGACGCGGCTCGGGATCGAGCCGGTGATCATCGGGCTCACCGTGGTCGCCTTCGGCACGAGCGCACCCGAGCTCGCGGTCAGCGTCGGTGCCAGCCTCGGCGGCAACAGCGACGTCGCGTTCGGCAACGTCGTCGGCAGCAACACGGCGAACATCTTGTTGATCCTCGGTGCCTCGGCGATCGTCGGGGGACTCGCAGTGTCGCAGCGCATCGTGCGCATCGACGTGCCGCTGCTCGTCGTGGTGTCGCTCGCGGTGGTGGTGATGGCGCTCGACAACCGCATCGGGCGGATCGACGGCGCCATCCTGTTCGCCGCCGTGCTCGCCTACACCGTCTGGCTGATCCGAGCATCTCGACGCGCCGAAGCACCAGAGGTGGTCGAGGAGTACCAGAGTGTGGTCGAGATCGTCGAGGGGGCGGGCGTCGAGCGTCCGCTCGTCGTGCAGGTGCTGTACGTGATCGCTGGGCTCGGGGTGCTCGTGCTCGGCTCGCAGCTCCTCGTCGGTTCCGCGACCGACATCGCCGAGCACGTCGGTGTGAGCGAGTTGGTGATCGGCCTGACCGTCGTCGCAATCGGTACGTCGCTGCCGGAGCTGGCGACATCGATGCTCGCCGCCGTCCGAGGCCAGCGCGACATCGCCGTCGGCAACGTGGTCGGGTCGTGTCTGTTCAACCTGTTGTCCGTGCTCGGTCTCACCGGCATCGTGTCGTCGACCGGCGTGAACGTCACCGACGCCTCGCTGCGCCTCGACCTGCCGGTGATGATCGCCGCCACGGTCGTGCTCGTCCCGATCTTCTGGAGCGGCTTTCGGATCGCGCGGTGGGAGGGCGTCGTGCTCGTCGTGTTCTACGCCGTCTACGTCGCCTACCTCGTGCTCGACGCCGGCGACAGCGACGCCGCCGACGTCGTGCGGCCCGCTGCACTCATCGCCGCTCCGCTCGTGCTGATGACCTTCGCCGTCACCGGCTACCAGGGTTGGCGCCGCCACCGCGCGGTCGCCTGACGATCGGTCCCTGCTCGTCGTTCCCCGGACGATCGGCGTGCAGGGGAGTGATCGGCGCGCTCAGGTGGCACGATCTGGTCATGGCACGAGTGAGCTTCGAGGTGACGAGACGATTCGATGCGGACGCCCGCGTCGTGTGGGACACGCTGATCGACTGGCCCAGTCACGGGGAGTGGGTGCCGCTGACGAAGATGGAGATCGCCGAACCCGGCAGCGACCCGACGGAGCCCGGCTACGAGTTCACCGGGTGGACCGGCGTCCGCCCCGTTGCCCTGCAGGACCGGATGCGCGTCACGCGCTGCGACTGGGACGAGGCAGCTCGCACCGGGTTCTGCACCGTCGACAAGATCGGCCCGACGCTCGGCGGCGACGCCGGCTTCACCGTGCGTCCCGACGGCACCGGTACCGAACTGGTCTGGCAGGAGGATGTCGTGGTGCCCTATGTGCCCGGCTTCCTGTCGGGTGTGGCGGCGTGGTTCGGGCGGGTCGGTTTCACGTCGGCGCTGAAGCGCTTCGACCGATACCTGGCGACGACCGCGGCCTGACTACGGTCGGCCGGGCACCGCGGCACAACGGCACGGCAGAAAGGCTCGGCGATGAAGATCTCCACCACCATCGGGTTCAACGGCGACCCTCAACAGCTGGCGAAGCAGGCCCGCGACCTCGAGTCCGCCGGCGTCGACCTGTTGTGGGGCGCCGAGATCTACGGCTACGACCTGGTCTCCACGCTCGGCTACCTCGCCGGCCAGACCTCGACGGTCAAGCTGATGACCGGCATCATCCCGCTCTACTCGCGCAGTCCGGCACTGATCGCGCAGACCGCGGCGACGCTCGACGCGCTCTCCGACGGTCGCTTCGTTCTCGGGCTCGGCTCGTCGGGGCCGCAGGTGATCGAGGGCTGGCACGGCGTGCCGTTCGAGAAGCCGATCGGCCGGACCCGCGACACGATCGAGATCTGCCGGAAGGTGTGGAGTGGCGACAAGGTCGAGCACGACGGCGCCACGTACAGCCTGCCGCTGCCCGAAGGCGGTACCGGCCTCGGCAAGCCGATCCGGTTCATGAACCGACCGCCGGCGCACGACATCCCGATCGCCCTCGCCACCATCGGTCCGAAGAACGTCGAGCTCACCGCCGAGATGGCCGACATCTGGCAGACGATCCACTTCGTCCCCGACCGCTTCCAACAGGTGTGGGGCGATGCGCTCGCTGCCGGTCTCGCCAAGCGAGACCCTGCCAAGGCGCCGTTGGAGATCATCGCCGGCGGCACCGTGGCGCTCGGATCCGGGCCCCACATCCAAGAGGCACGCGACGCCGCTCGGGGGCTGATCGGCTTCTACGTCGGCGGCATGGGCGCCAAGTCGAAGAACTTCTACAACGACCTGTTCGTCCGCTACGGCTGGGAGCGCGAGGCCGAGGAGATCCAGGACCTGTTCCTGTCCGGCAAGCGTGCCGAGGCGATCGCCGCCGTGCCCGACGAGTACATCGACCTGTCGTCGCTGATCGGTGACGAGGGCTACGTGCGCGAACGGCTCCAGGTGTTCAAGGAGGTCGGCGTCACCTACCTCAACGTCAGCCCGGTCGGCCCCGACCCGCTCGACACGATCGCCAAGATCAAGTCCTGGTCCGAGTGACCGTTGCATCTGGGGTCGGACCCCGGATGCAACGGCTCAACCCGCGAGCCCGGGGTGCCGATGGACTGGCATGCCCACTTCGGAAAAGGCGTCCGATCGGGATGCGTCGAGCCGCGTCGAGCTGGCGGCCGGCATGGTGCTCGTCAGCCCGGCCGGCCAGGTACGCATCCTGCGTAGCCGGACCGCCGACGACGCCGGCTGGAACTGCTCCGACGGAGCGGCGATCGACGACGGCACGGCGAACGACCCGTCGTCGTGGACGCCGTACACGCCCGAACAGCTCGCTGCCGACCTTCGCGTCGCCCGAGAACTCCAGGCGATCGCCGGCCATCGGATGCTGAGCGGTGGCCTGGCCACCTGGGACGCCTGCAGCGGTCGGCCCTGTCAGCTGCCGAAGATCTCCCGCCTCCTCGACTGAACGACCAGCGCGTCGGGGTCGGGTCCGGACGCGCAGGTGCGCGTCGGGGTCGGGTCCGGACGCGCAGGGGGGGGCGTACGCTGGGCCGGTGGATGCCGATCCGCCACCGTTCGTCCCCCGACCGTTGCCCGGCATCAACCGACCGAGGCCGTGGCGAGACGTGGTCTCCACGGTCGTGCGCATCGTCCTCATCGCCGCTGTACTGCTCGGGTTCTACTTCTGGTTGCCGTACGACCGGGCGTCGGTCACCGAGACGTGGACGACCGTCGTGGTGGCGCTCTTCCTGCTCGTCGCGGTCAATGCCCTCCAACTGCGGGCGGTCGCGAGAGCGCGTGCCCCGTGGCTTCGTGGTATCGAAGCGCTCGTGGTGTCGGCGTTGCTGTTGCTCGTGACGTTCGCCGCGATCTACCTCTCGATGTCCGGGCGGGACGCTGCCGCCTTCGACGAACCCCTCGACCACGTCGACTCGCTCTACTTCACGTTGACGACGCTGACCACGATCGGATACGGAGACATCGCGCCGGTCAGTTCGTCGGCGCGAGTCGCTGTGATGATCCAGATGGTCGTCGATGTGATCGTGGTCGGCGTGTTCGTCAAGCTCGTGGTGTCAACCGTTCGTTCGCGGCTGTCGGACGTCGGTTCGCAGGAGTGAGCCGCAGCGGCGCCGGGTAGGGCTCGTGGCGTCAACGCCACGCACCGTCTCGGAGGTTCCCATGCCGATCCTGCACCGCTTCGTCGATCGTCTCGAGCGAGCCGACCGACTCGACCGAGTTGCCGACAAGCTCGCCGAACTCGGCCGACCGCTCTCGGCTCGTCCTGCCCTGCGCGATGCACTGACCGGACGGTGGCTGGGTCACAGCGTCCACCCCATGGTCGTCGCCGTACCGATCGGCTGCTGGACCGGCGCGGCGATCCTCGACATCACCTCCCCGGGTACCGGCGCAGCGCGCCGGTTGGTCGGAGCGGGGGTGCTCGCTGCTGCGCCCGCCGCGCTCACCGGCACGGCCGACTGGCTCGACACCAGTGGCGCCGAACGCCGCGTGGGGACGGCACACGCACTCGCCAACGACATCGCGGTCGGTGCATTCGCGATGTCGTGGCTCGCTCGACGGCGCGGATCGAACTGGCTGGGGTTCGGGCTCACCGGGCTCGGCCTCGGTGTGATGGGCGTTGCCGGCTACCTCGGCGGACACCTGGCCTATGCCCGAGGTGTCGGCATCAACACCACGGCGTTCCAGTCCGGCCCCGACGACTGGACCGCCGTCGTCCACTCGGCCGATCTCGAACCGGGCGTGGCGACGCAGGTCGACCTCGATGGTCTCGCGCTGCTCGTGGTCCGGCGCGGCGGGGTCGTCCACGTGCTCGAGGATCGCTGCACCCATCGTGGCGCGCCACTGAGCGATGGCGAGATCGTC
>JAWLFC010000146.1:0-6136 GCA_041685755.1 Ilumatobacteraceae bacterium | reverse complement strand
ATGACAGCGGGGTCGATGGTGATCCGATCCATGTGGATCAGACTACTTCTTCGGGGCGCGACGCTTTGGCGGAGATCCTGCCGGTCGGGATTATCTCGCGTCACGTATGGGCCGTGATGCGGCGCGAGCTCGTCGGGCTCGGCCGGATTACGGAGCGTGCGTTATGCGGCGGTTCGGTCCGGTCGACCTCGATCAGAATGCCGGATCTGCGTGGCCTAGGAAGACGGTGGCGTGAACGTTACGAGTGGTGCACAGACTCCAGAGTGTCTACAGCGACGCGAGCTTTTCAAGCCGATCGAGGGCGAATTCGACCGCAGTGTCCATGGCGAGCTCTGAACCTCGTGCCGCGGCGGCGTCGATCTGCTGCTGTGTCAATGTGCGATGCGCCCCCTCGACCGTGCCCGGAACCAAGTAGGTCTGCGCCGTCGTCGACCGCCCGGCTGCTTCGAGCGCTGCCCACAGCGTCACCGCGCCATCTGCTTGATCCGGGAGGAGGGCCAGCGCGCTGGCCGCCTGATCCACCGCGACCCACACCAGCATCGGGGAACGAAGCCGGAGCATCCGTTCGATTGCAGTACCCAGCTCTGCGGCACCGGTCGAGACGTCGCCCGCCCGCACGAGCCGCGAGGCGAGGAAGCTGTGTGCCTGAGCGATGCAGAACGCGTTTGCGGAGGTGTTGGCCAACTGCATGGCCTCGTCCGGCAGCATGCTTCGACTGCGCTGGTCGGCGTCGATCGCCAACCACGCAAACCACCGGCTGTAGGCCATCAGCGAAGGTGAGCCGATCGTGTCGGCGAGCTTGATCGCGGCCGGATCGAGGTGCACGACGAGGCGTTGCAGCTGGAACACCGGATCGCCGATCTCGTCGCCGATCATCCCGCAGCGGTCGGCGAACTCGATCGCTCGAGCGCGATCGCCGCTGAACACCGCTTGGTGGCTTCTCACATGCGCCACGACGCCTTCGAGTTCTCGATCGTCGAGCGTCGCCTCGAGTTCGTCGAACAGCGCCTCGCTCTCCTCGAAGCGTTCCAGCCAGAACCAGCCGGTTGCCGCAGTCGCTCGCGTTCCGGGAAGGTCGTCGGCGCGTGCCTCGAACGCGGAGAGCGCTTGACCAGCCCAATCGCCGACCTCGAGGAACACCTGGAAGTTCACCAGCAGCGGCATCCGTCGCATCATCGGCTCGATCATGTCCGGCCGGTGTTGGCTGATCGCCCAACTGATCGCAGCACGACCGTCGGGGAGCGACATGCGGAAGTCGTGCATGAGACGAGGCTCCTCGGCGGTCAGGATCCCCTCGGCGACATCACACGCCAGCGAGGTGAAGAAGTGTGCGTGACGCTGGTGCAGCTCCGACGAGATCTGGTTCGCTCCCAACAGGTGCTGACGGATCGGCTCGAGCAGGCGATAGTGGGCGGTCCCCTGATCGCGGTGGACGAGGTGATGCTCGACGAGCGTGTGGACGCTCGACAGCAGTTCGAACTGCGTGATCCCGGCGTCGGCGACGACGGACTCGACTGCGGCGAGATCGAACGGACCCCGGAACACGACCATGCGCGACAACATCTCGGCGTCGCGCTGGGTGAGCTGATCGATCGACCAGGCAAGCGCTGCGCTCAGGCTGGCGTGACGAACGGTGACGTCCGCCAGCTTCGACTGCAGCAGTTCGGGATGGTCGATCAACCGTTCGGTGATCTCCGCAGGCGACATGGAGCGCATCCAGCCTGCTGCCAGTTCGATCGCGAGCGGGTAGTGGTCGAGGAGCGCGCACAGCGCCGCGACATCCGGAGCGGGAAACGGACCGGCTCCGTCCTCTGCCACACGGGTATTGAACAAATCGTTGGCCTCGGCTGCGGGCATCGGCCCGAGTTCGACGACGTACTCGAACGACACACCGAGCCGGAGCCGGCTGGTTGCCACGACGACGAGTTCTGAACACTCGGCCAGCAAGTCTCGTGTGAGCGCTCGCGTCTCGTCGAGCACGTGCTCGCAATTGTCGAGCGCAAGAATCGCCGAGCGAGTGCGCAAGTGGTCGACGATCGTCTGGAGCAGGGTCAGATCAGCCTGGCGTTGCAGCCCCATCGCATCCGCCACGGCCGCGGCCACTGCCACGGCGTGATCGCCAGATCCTGCATCGACGACGGACAGATCGACGAACCACGTCCCGGCAGACCGCACATGCTGGCCGTCAGCAGCTCGGCGATCTGTCAGCTCTCGGGCTGCTGCGGTCATGCACCGGCTCTTGCCGATGCCGCCGGGCCCGACCAGCGTCACGAGACGGTGGGAGTCGACCAGCCGCACGACGTCGTCGACCTCGGAACGCACGATGAATCCGTCTGGTTCCGCAGCGATGTTCGTCGTGAACGAGCGCTGGTCTCCCGCATCGCCGGAATCCCATCGAGCTTCACCGGCGGCGATCGAGCGCTCGACTCGCTCGAAGCTCTTCGACGGTTGGGTCCCGACCTCGTCTCGGAGGAACTTCCGGTACTCGCGCGCAACTCGCATCGCCTCGGTGTTGCGGCCCTGCGCTGCGAGCGACGACATCAACAGCGATCGCGGCCGATCGCGGAGCGGATGACGCTCGATGTGCGCCGTCAGGATCGCGACCGACTCAGTTGGTCGGCCGAGCTCGATCTGAGCGTGCGCATAGTCCTCCACCGCTCCGGCGTGCAGCTCTCCCAGTCTGAGCGAGTCGGCCCGGGTCCACTCCTCGTGAGCGAAGTCGGCGAACGGTTCGCCGCGCCAGCGTGCCAGCGCATCGCGCAGTGGGGCAGGCCGCTGCGTCGAGGCCAGACCGGCGGCCGCTGTCAGCAACTCCTCGAACTGCACCGCGTCGACGCCGACATCGGCGAGCACGTAGCCCGCATCCGTCGTCACGATCGCGTCTCGTCCGATCGTCTTGCGGAGCCGAGACACGGTGGCATGCAACCCAGCCTTCGACACACCCAGTACGTCGATGAACCGATCGACGGTAACCGCCGAGCCCGCGTTCGCCGCCAGCAACCCGACGATCCGACGCTGCGTTTTCGGAATCGAGGCGATCGGCACCCCACCCGGGTCCAGGACTTCGATCGCGCCCAGCACCCGCACGCTGACTCGGCCCTGCTGCCCACACACTGCCCGAATTCTCCCACACGCGATCTGCAAGCGATCTGTCAGCGACCGTTGCGACGCTTCACCGATGAAGCGCCCCCTTCTCACCAAGCACCGAGCAGCGATCCTCGCTGGAACCTTCGCCCTGATTGCGGCATCGTGTGGCTCCGGCGACGAATCGACCACGAGCGACCCGGTGGCCACCGTCGCTGCGACCTCGCCCGCCACACCGACGTCGGAGGCCCCACCCGGGTCCGAGCCGGAGGCGAGCCCAGTACCCGACAGCAACTGTCCTCCGGCCGCCTCGAATTCGGAGTCGCAACCATCGGGTGTGGTCGTGGACCTCCCCGACGACGACTCGGGCTACACGGAGGGCGTCGTGGTCGACCGCTCGGGCAATGTGTTCGTGTCGCTCATCCGGACCGGCACCGTGCTCGAACTCGCACCGGGATCCGACGAGCCCGAAGTGTTCGGGCAGATCCCGGACTGGAGCGATGACGGAGTCGGCTTCCTCGGCCTGGCAGCCGACGAGGTCGGCAACATCTACGGAGCCGCAGCTTCGGACACGACCGCAGGGATCTGGAAATTCGACTGTGTCTCCGGCGTGGCCACTCGAATCGCTGGCACCGAGGAAATGGTGTTCGCAAACGGAGTCGTCGTCGACCAGACAGGAATCATCTACGCAACCGATGCCGACTCAGGAGCGGACGGCGACACCGGCCTCGGTGCCATCTGGCGCATCGACACCGACGGCCCTGCGACCAAGTGGCTCGAGAGCGCCGCACTCGGGTCCGCCGACCCCGACTCAGAGCTCCCCGGAGCCAATGGGTTGGCGGTTGACGACGACGTCATCTACGTCGCAAACACCGCCCAGAGCCTTGTCCTCGCGATCCCGATCCTGCCGGACGGATCCCCAGGAGACCCGACCACCATCGTCGATGTCGTCGCCCCCGACGGCGTGACCCTCGACGCCGACGGCCGCCTATACGTCACCAGTGCCCTCAACGAGATCGTCCGAGTCGACCTCGACGGCACGGTGGCACGACTCGCCGCCGGCCCGGACGCCCCGCTCGCATGCCCGACCAGCCTCGTCGTCGGCGCCGGAACGACTGCCGGGACGATGTACGTGACCAATCTCGACGGCGGATGCGACGGCGCCGGCCCCGACCTCGTGGCGTTCGACATCAAGACCGCACCCTTCGTCACCGACGCCGCCGACGGGCCCCCCGAGGCCTTGTTCGTGGTCGGCGACGCAGCGAATCCCGACCCGCTCGACCAATTCCTCGTCGACATCGCGGGAAGCAACGACATCGCAGTCACACTGCTGGACGACGACGAGACGAACACGGCCGACGGGCAGTCCGCGCTCCAGGCTTCTGACCTCGTGATGATCTCGGGATCGGTCGACCCCTCGACCGTTTCCGCCGACCTCGCGGCGCTTGCCGTACCCCTGATCAACCTGGCGGGAGAGCTGTCGGTCGATCTCGGAATGGCCACGGAGTCGGGTGAGACCCCGAGTGGAGAGACCTGGATCGCGATGAACCCGGACACCGCCGATCACCCACTCGCAGCCCAACTCGAGGGCCAGCAAGACGCGTACTCCGCACCGGTCGATGCTCTGAACTTCGGCGTCGTCGGCGACCAGGCAATCGTGATCGCAACCGCTCCAGGTGCCCCGCCACTCACGGCGCACTACGCCTACGAAGCAGGGACGGTGATGGCCGACGGAACGACAGCGCCCGCCCGACGGCACGCGTCCTACGCCCCACTCGAGAGTCTGTCCTCAGTCTCCGGGATCAGCGCAGTGCTGTTCTTCGCCGGGATCGATTGGCTGCTCGGCCGGACATGACCGCGACGTGCAGCAATGTCGGGCGGTCTCTCGACAAATCTGCCACCCACCCAAATCGTCGGCTCGACAGATCAGGACCAAAGAGCGCATGGCGGCACATCCCGGTCAGCGCGTTCGAAAGTCGAGAACGCGCAGAACGACGACCAGAACGCTCCGTTCGGGTCCGCTTGAGCCGGGATTATTCGGTGTGCGGCTTGGGCCGTTCCCGAGTGGTCCGGCTCTCTTGGAAGGCGAGATTCTGCGGCGGGTTATCGGGCGGCAGCCGGTTTGACGGCGGCAGCTCGTGCCTACTCATCAGTCGATTGATCCGCGCTCGACGATCCACTGGGTTGGTTGACCGGTGACGGCTGATATGTGGTCGAAGTCTGCGTCGTAGTGCAGGACCGTGAGCGAGGTCGCCTCGGCGACTGCGGCGACGAGGAGATCGGGGACCTTGCGTCCCTTGAGTCCATCGGCGGCGAGTTGACGTTGGACCTGTTGAGCGCGATCGAAGTGATGCGCTTCGACATCAATGCGCCGGAACGTGCCGAGGGCGACGACGAGGCGGTCCCACTCCTCAGCGTTGCGCGCCGAGAAGCCGATCTCGAGGTCGGTCATGGACGTGCGTGCGAGTCCGGCTGCGTCGAGCTCTTCTATTCGTCGGAGAACGGATGGGGCGCGCAGTCTGGTCAGGGCGCTCGTGTCGAGCAGGAACATCAGCGCCAGGCTGCGGAACGGTCGTCGAGGTCTGCGTCGGCGAGCACGGACAGCGCGCTCGCGAGTTGAGTGCCTCGTTGACGAGCGGCGCTGCGCAGCGCCTCGTTGACGGTGTCTTTGATGGTGCATGTGCCGAGTTGGGCGCGTGCAGCGTCGAGCGCATCGTCATCGACGTCGATCAATCGCTTGGTCATGCGGCGAGTATATACATCCAAACCATTGGGATATACCTGCCCCTGGATTCCGCACCACTGCCCGCGTTTCGCAGTTCGTGGTCCGGCGAGCGATGGCTTCGTTCGCCCCCAGATCTCACTACTGGAGTGCACGGACCATGCGGATTGATCCGTCCGTACAGTTCACTCGTCAGGGTCGGCCGATCGCAGAGCCCGAGTTGTTCACAATGGCGATCTCACCAAATGTGTTGTCGACGCACTCTCGGGCGAGATCCGCCGCGTCGGAACCTGCGAGTCGATCAACGTCATCCACGTACAGATAGCCACC
>JAWLFC010000145.1:0-6143 GCA_041685755.1 Ilumatobacteraceae bacterium | reverse complement strand
GTGCTGGCGACCGGCAAGCCGCCGACGAGCTCGGTGATGCCGGCACCGGATCGGTCGTTGCCGGAGCGGCCCGGTCTCGCGCCCGGGAAGTTGTCGAACGGGGTGAGGATCGGCGTGCTCGACAGCGGGCTGGCCGGCGGATGGGACAACCAGTCGGGCCAACGGCCGGAGCTGCTGGGCACGGGCACGGCCGATCTGTTGCGGATCTCCGGTCCGCTGGACCGTCCGTCGCGCCCGATGGGTGGGTATCCCGCCGACAACCATCTCGATCCGGTGGCGGGGCACGGCACGTTCATCGCCGGGATCATCGAACAGCTGACCCCGGGTTGTGAGATCCGTGTCGAGAGCGTGTTCGAGCCCGAGGGCGACGTCGGCACGTTCGAACTCGCCGCCTGGCTGTGGTACCTGATGGCGACCGCGCAACCCGAGATCGTCAACTTCTCCTTCGGTGGGACGGGCCGGGCGATCCTGTTCGAGCTGCTGATCGAGATCTACCACGAACTGGGCGACGTGGTCTTCGTCGCCGCGGCGGGCAACGAGGGGTCGTGCGTCGAGCAGTATCCGGCGGCGCTCGACTCGGTGATCGGGGTCGGCGGGCTCGGCCCGATGGGGCCGGCGGAGTGGTCGAACTACGGCCCGTGGGTTGACGCGTGTGCGCCCGGCACCGATCTGGTGAGTTCCTTCTTCGCCTCGTTCGACGGCGACGTGCCGCGCATCAACGGGATCGACTCCGACGACTTCGACGAGTGGGCCACCTGGACCGGTACGTCGTTCGCCGCGCCCGTGGTCGTCGCTGCGCTCGCCCGCGAGATCGTGACCACCGGTTGTACCGCCGTCGAGGCGGTCGAGCGTGTCGTCCATGCGCCGCACCTCGCCCGGATCCCCGACATGGGCACGATCGTCAACTTCTGACGGTTCGGAGGTGCTGTTCGTTCGGAGTCGTCGTCGTGCCGGAGTGGCAGCCGTCTGTCTCCTGGCGGTTGCGGCCTGCAACTCGGGCGGCAACGCGGGTGACGAGCAGCGCGGCGACGGTGCGTGGCGGGCGATCGAGGTGGTCGACGGCGACACGTTGGACGTCGATGGTCCTGGCGGCGAGTTGACGGTGCGGATCGTCGGGATCAACGCGCCCGAGGCCGGCGAGTGCTTCGCCGACGAGGCGACCGACGCCCTCGACGAGCTGGTGGCCGGCGAGGACTTGGTGCTGGTCGTCGATCGGTCCGACGTCGACCGGTTCGGGCGGGCGCTGCGCTACGTCGAGACGACGGACGGTGTCGACGTCGGTGCCGAGCTGGTTGCCGGTGGGTTCGCCATCGCCCGGCGCTTCCCGCCCGACGACGCCCGAGCCGACGAGTACGCCGAGCTGCAACGCGAGGCCGAGGGCGAGCGGCGGGGTCTGTGGGCGCCGGACGCGTGCGGCCCGGCGACCGCCGCCGACATCGCCGTGGAGATCAACGCCGACGCCCCGGGCGACGACGCCCAGAACCTCAACGGCGAGTGGGTCCGCTTCGTCAACCGCGGCACCGAGCCGGTCGATCTCGACGGGTGGGAGGTGGCCGACGAGTCGGCGTCGCACCGCTACCGGTTCTCCGATCTGCGGCTCGACCCGGGCAGCAGCGTGACGCTGTTCAGCGGGTGCGGCACCGACGACGACGCCCGCCGCTACTGGTGCGTCTCGGGCAGCGCGGTGTGGAACAACAGCGGCGACACGGTGTTCCTCCGCGACGGCCGCGGCAACATCGTCGTCTCGTCGTCCTACGGCGACTCCGCCTGACGATTCGGCGGAGCCGGTGGTCGCGTCAGTCGTCGGCGGTGGGCAGGGAGTCGACGAGGTTCGGGGGCAGCTGCTGGTAGCCGTGGTGCTCGGCCTCGAACCATCCGCTGCCGCCGCCGATCGAGCGGAGGTCGATCGCGTAGCGGACGATCTCGGCGGTCGGTACGAGTGCTTCGATGGTGGTGGCGCCGTCGTCGTCGCTGGTGTTGCCGAGGATCTGGCCGCGCCGCGAATTGAGGTCGCCGAGGACGTCGCCGTGGTGCTCCGACGGCACGTGGACGCGCACGAGGCTGACGGGCTCGAGCACCTCGACGCCGACCTCGGCGATGGCCGCCTTCAGCGCCAGCGAGCCGGCCATCTTGAACGCCATCTCCGAGGAGTCGACCGAGTGGTGCTTGCCGCCGGTGCACACGGCGCGGATGTCGACGATCGGGAAGCCGTGGCGTCCGCCGCGCTCCATCGCCTCGCGGATCCCCGCGCCGACGGCGGGCACGAGGTTCTTGGGGATGACGCCGCCGCTGACCTCGCTGTCGAACTCGAAGCCCGACCCCTCGGGCAGCGGCTCGAAGCGGACCGTTGCCACGCCGTACTGGCCGTGGCCGCCGCTCTGCTTCTTGTGCTTGCCCTCGACCTCGACGCTGCCGGCGAGCGTCTCGCGGTAGGGCACCCGCATGTCGTCGACCTGGAGGTCGACGCCGGCGCGCTCGATGCGCGAGAGGGCGACGCGAACGTGGGTCTCGCCGGCGCCGCCGAGCAGTGTCTGGCCGGTCGACGCGTCGTGCTCGACGCTGAGGGTCGGGTCCTCGATCACGAGACGGCGCAACGTGGTCGCCAGCCGGTCCTCGTCGGACTGTTTGGCGGCGGCGATGGCGACCCGGTAGACGGGGCGAGGGAGCCCGGGGACGAGGACGGTCACCGGCGTGTCGTCGGGGGCGAGGGTGTCGCCGGTGCGGGTGTCGGCGAGCTTGGTGGTGGCGGCGATGTCGCCGGCGGTGACGTGGTCGACGTGGGTCTGCGAGCCGCCGGTGAGCGAGATCAGGTTGTGGAGGCGCTCCTTGGCGCCGGTGCGGGAGTTGACGAGCACGTCGTCGGAGCGGATGGTGCCGGAGATCACCTTGAAAATCGAGATCTGCCCGAGGAATTCGTTGAGGGAGGTCGTGAACACGAGCACCATCGGCGGACCGTCGGGGTCGGGTGCGACGTCGACGGTGCCGGCGGGCGACTCGGCGACCGCCGGCCCGCTGTCGCCGGGGGCGGGTCCGACGCGGCAGACGAAGTCGGCGAGTTGGTCGACGCCGATCGAGCTGGTGGCCGAGCCGCACAGCACCGGGAACACGAGCGCCCGGTCGAGGGCGTCGTGGAGCAGCCGTTCGAGCTGGTCGGCCGGGGGTTCGTTGCCGGCGAGGTACTCCTCGAGGGCGGTGTCGTCGAGCTCGACGACCTCTTCGACGAGGTGCTCGTGCTCTGCTCGTTCGGCGTCGGCGATGTCGTCGGGGATGGTGGTCTCCTCGGCGTGGCCGGTGTCGTAGACGAAGGCGTGATGGGTGAGCACGTCGGCGACGCCGTGGAACCCGGACTCCTCGCCGATCGGCAGCTCGGCGGGGTCGGCGTGGGAGCTGAACACCTCGCGTACCTGGGCGAGCGAGCGGTCGAACGACGATCGCTCGCGGTCGAGCTTGTTGACGAACACGAGCCGGGGGATCCCCATCGACGAGGCGAGGCGCCACAGCGCGACGTCCTGGGACTGGACGCCGGCGACGCCGTCGATCACGAACACGGCGAGGTCGGCGGCGGCGAGGCCGAGGATCGCCTCACCCCGGAAGTCGGCGTAGCCGGGCGTGTCGATCAGGTTGATGCGGTGGCCCTGCCAGTCGAACGACGCGACCGCCAGCGAGATCGACTGGCCGAGGGCGCGCTCTTCGGGGTCGTGGTCCATCACGGTGTCGCCCCGCTCGACCGTGCCCTGGCGGCTGGTCACCTGGGCCTCGTGGAGCATGGCCTCGGCCAGGCTCGTCTTGCCGCTGCCGTTGTGCCCGAGCAGCACGACGTTCCTGATCTGTTCTGTGGTGGCCACGGGTTCTCCTCTCCGGCGCGTCAGTGTCCACCCGATGGCGGCCGCCGGGCCATGGACCAACGGCCCTTCGTGGCGCCGCCGCTCACGTTGCGTTGCCGCTCGGGGGTGGAGGAGACGCGATGCTGGCGGGATGCTCGACGCCTCGCTGACCGGACCTGCCGCCCGCATCGGCGCCCTCCTGCGCGAGCGGGGTGAGACGGTCGCCGTGGCCGAGGGGTCGGCGGGCGGCCTGGTGTCGGCGGCGTTGCTGTCGGTGCCCGGCGCGTCGGCGTACTACCTCGGCGGCGCGGTGATCTACACGGCGGCTGCGTACCGGGCATGGATGCACGGCGCGGTCGAGGCGCCGCCGGGGATGCGAGGAGCGACCGAGGCGTTCGCCGATCACCTCGCCCGATCGGCGAGGGTGCGTCTCGATGCCACGTGGGGGCTGGGCGAGGCGGGTGCTGCCGGCCCGCCGAACCCGTACGGCGACCCGGCCGGACACTGCTGGGTGGCCGTGGCGGGCCCGACCGACGCCACCCGGCACGTGCTCACCGGCCTCGACGAGCGCGAGCCGAACATGGTCGCGTTCGCCGTCGCCGCCCTCGACCTGCTGGAGGCGACGCTCGGTTCGTCGTGAAACCCGGTTGCCCGGCAGCCGGTCGGTGCACGAGGCTGCGGCGATGCCGGAGAACCGCTTCGTCGGTGACGTCGCCCGCACCTACGACCACGCCCATGCGGCGCGGTTCGCGCCCGAGGTGCTCGACCCGGCGGTGGATGTGCTGACGTCGCTGGCCGAGGGCGGTCCGGTGCTCGAGTTCGCCGTCGGCACCGGCCGCGTGGCGTTGCCGTTGGCCGCTCGGGGCGTCGACGTGTCGGGTATCGAGCTGTCGGCCGACATGCTCGCCGAGCTGCGCCGGGCGCCGGGAGGTGCGGCCATCCCGGCCGTGGAGGGTGACATGACGACCACCCGCGTCGCCGGCGAGTTCGCGCTCGTCTACCTCGTGTTCAACACGATCACGAACCTGACGACGCAGGACGAGCAGGTCGCCTGCTTCGAGAACGCCGCTCGCCACCTGGCGCCGGGCGGCCGGTTCGTGATCGAGAACGGCGTGCCGGCGCTGCGCAGCCTGCCGCCCGGCGCGGTCGCTCGGCCGTTCGTCGTCACCGACGACCACATCGGCATCGACGACTTCGCCGATCGCACGCACCTGCAGATCTCCCACAGCCGCCACTTCCACCGCACGGCCGAGGGGACGTTCGAGGAGTTCACGGCGCCGTTCCGCTACGTCTGGCCGTCGGAACTCGACCTGATGGCCCGCATCGCCGGCTTGACGCTGGAGCACCGCTGGGCCGATTGGGATCGTTCGCCGTTCACCGGTGACAGCCCCTCGCACGTGAGCGTCTGGCGTCGTCCGGCCGGTTGAGGGCGCAGCCGGGGCTCGGCGTCAGGTGTGGTCGGCGGCCTGCCAGGCGTTGCGGACGAGCTGCTCCAGCACGGCGGGGTCGGCGTGCTCCAAGCGCTTGAGGTAGACGCAGCCCTTCCCGGTCGTGTGCCGGCCGAGCTGCTCGAGGAGCGGGTCGGGCTCGCTGTAGCCGTCGTGGATGCCGTAGACGGTCAGCGCCTGTTTGCGCGGTGAGAACCCGACGACGAACCAGTCGTGGGTGCCGGTGGTGTTGGTGTAGGTGGTGGCGCCGAAGCCGATGATCGACGAGCCCCACATCCGGCCGGGGTCGCCGGTGACCCCTTGGATGAGGGCCCGGAGTTCGTGGGCGTCGGCGCGGCGTCGGTCGTCGGCCACGGCGTCGATGAACGCCGTGACGTCCTCGCCGGACGGTCGGGTCGCGATCGTGGCCATCGACACACTGTGCCACCGTCGGCGGGGCCGCGGAAGGGGCAGGTCGTCAGGTGGCGAAGCCGTCGGGCATCGTGGTGTCGTGGCCGTCGGCCACGGTGAGCCGGTCGATGTCGATGGCGCGGTCGGGGTGGCTGGCGAGCAGTTCGGCGCGGGTCGCGGCGACGAATCCGGCGCCGGTGAAGCCGGGTGCCAGTGTGCAGCCGAACAGCCCGTAGGTGCCGTCGGGGTGCAGTTCGCCGGCCTGCCACGTGCCGGCCGGGATGACGTACTGCACCCGGTGCCCGGCGGTCGTGTCGGGTCCGAGCCACACGTCGCTCGAGGTGCCGTCGCGGTGCAGGAGGACCAGGCGGATCGGGTCGCCGCCGTAGAAGTGCCAGATCTCGTCGGTGGGCAGCCGGTGGAACAGCGAGTGCGACAGCGGGTCGTGGGCGTACATCCCGATCATCGCCGTGCCGACGGG
>JAWLFC010000144.1:0-6152 GCA_041685755.1 Ilumatobacteraceae bacterium | reverse complement strand
CCCGACCACGTCCCCGACTCGATCGAGCGCGTCGACGTCTCGACCGCCGACGGCGGCACGACGCGGTACGCCGTCGTCGACACCGGTGACGTCGACGACCTCGCCTACCTCGCCGATCAGGGCACCATCGTGTTCCATGCGCTGCTCGGCCGCGCCGACGATCTCGACCGGCCCGTCGAGGTCGTGTGGGATCTCGACCCGTCCGGCGACGATCTCGACCCGGTGCGTGACGCGGCGCGCGAGTTGCGGTCCGTGCTCGACGATCTGGGGCTCGAGCCGCGGGTGAAATCAACGGGTTCGCGGGGGTTGCACGTCGTGGTCGACGTGATCGACGGCGGCGCCGGCCCGAACGGGCGGGGCGGCGGCGAACCAGCCGACTACGACCTCACCAAACGATTCGCCCGGGCCGTCGCCGAGGAGATCGAACCGCGCGGCCCGTTCACGCTGGAGCAGCGCAAGGACCGTCGCGGCGGGAAGCTGTTCCTCGACGTGTTGCGCAACTCCGCGGCCAATCACGCCGTGGCGCCGTACTCGCTGCGGCCCCTCCCCGAGGCCCCGGTCGCCGCCCCGCTCGAGTGGGACGAGGCCCTGTCATCGAACTTCGATCCCCGCCGGGTCACCCTGCGCAACGTGTTCCGGCGGCTCGGCCAGACCGACGACCCGTGGGCGGATCCGCCAGCGCCGCGCACCACGATCGCCGACGCCCTGGCAATGCTCGGCGACTCCTGAGGTCGCGACCCGAGGTGCCGCTCAGGAGATGGGCGTGATGGTCACGTCGTCGAGGGGACGGCGGGGGGTGGGCGGGAGCTCCTCGGCGAGCGAGCCGAGCCGGAGCACGACCTGTGGGAAGCGGCGCTCGGGCACGAGCTGCTGGAGCCGACCGCGCAACGACGCCACCTGGCAGGGCTGGTTCAGGTAGCCCGCCTGCAGACCGTGCGACGTGGCGACGAGCAACAGTTGCTGCAGCGCCCGACCGGTCTCCAACCACGCCGCAGGTCACCCTCGGCGACGAGATCGGCCAGCAGGGTGCGCTCCTCGCCATCGACGAAGTGGGCGCTCACGCCGAAGCGCTGGACCACCCCAGCGAGGTCCACGGCGGGTCCGTCGCCGACCGGGTCGGTGTCGGGGTCGGCATCGAAGGGACCACGGGTCGTGCGGCGAGCGCGCCGGGCCGCCGACCAGTCGGCGGTCGCTCCATGGAGCGACGGCTCGAGTCGCACGTGGGCCAGGAGATCGGGCCGGCCGTCGTCGGGGAGCAGGGACACCGTGGCGGTGAGGTCGTGCTCGCCGGCGGCGAGTTCGAGGTTGCGCAGTGCGCAGCCGCAGCTGATGGTCAGCTCTCGGTCATGGGGGTCGTTCACCGGGAGGGCCCGGATCCGGTCGGCGTGGAGATCGATCTCGCCGTCGTGCAGCTCGAACAGCCACGGCTGGGTGTTGTGCGACGAGGGCGCCAGTACGGCGGCGGCGACCAGTTCCTCCAGCATCTCGATCGGCACGGCCCCGGATCGCTCGACCATCCGTCCAGCGTGCCGGGCCGATGCGCCCCACGGCCAGCGCCGAAGGTCCCCGATCCACCGTGGCCGTGCCGGGTCGGCCCGAGGGCCAGGGCCGGGCTCCGGTTTGGCGATGCCCCCCGCCGGGAACTCCGACGAGGAACACCCCACGCGAACGACCAAGGAGCTCCACGTGCAGATCGGATGGTCTCTCTCCTCGGAGGAACACGGCCCGTCACGTCTCGTCGAGCTGGCCGGGCTGGCGGAGCGGCACGGCCTCGACTTCGTGTCGATCTCCGACCACTTCCACCCCTGGATCGCCGAGCAGGGCCACTCACCGTTCGTCTGGTCGGTGCTGGGTGCGATCGCCGAGCGGACGGAGTCGATCGGTGTCGCCGTCGGCGTGACGTGCCCGACCGTCCGGATCCATCCGGCGATCATCGCCCAGGCCTCGGCGACCACGTCGCTCCTGCTCGACGGTCGGTTCGTCCTCGGCGTCGGGAGCGGCGAGGCACTCAACGAACACGTCCTCGGCGACCGCTGGCCTCCCGCCCCGCAGCGCATCGAGATGCTCGAAGAGGCCGTCGAGGTGATCCGCCGGCTGTGGACCGGCGACTCCGTGACGCATCGCGGCACCCACTACGTGGTCGAGAACGCCCGGATCTTCGATGCGCCCGAGCACCCTCCCCCGATCGTGATGTCGGCGTTCGGCCCGATCGCGGCCGGAGCGGCTGCCCGTTGCGCCGACGGTCTGTGGACACACGCCGACTCGCCCGAACTCGTCGCCGCGTTCGAGGAGGCCGGTGGATCCGGTCCGCGCTACGGCCAGGTCACGTTCTGCTGGGCACCCGACCGCGACGACGCGATCGCCACGGCACTGCGGGTCTGGCCCAACAGCAGCCTCCCCGGACAGCTCAGCCAGGACCTGCCGACTCCTCGACACTTCGAGGAGGCGAGTGGCGTCGTCACCGGCGAGATGCTCGCCGCGACGACGCCGTGCGGCCCGGACCTCGACCCGATCGTCGACGCCGTGCGGGTCGCCCGTGACGCGGGGATCGACCACGTGTACCTCCACCAGCTCGGTTCCGACCAGGAGAGCTGCTTCGACCTGTGGGATGCCGAGCTCGGCGATCGACTCCGAGCCGTCGCCGCAGGCGAGTGACCGCCAGAACGAGCGCCGGTGCCGGAGCTGCCCGACGTCGAGCTGTTCAAGCGGTACGTGGATGCAACCTCGCTGCACCGCGACGTGGAGGACGTGTTCCTCCGGTCCGAGCTCGTCGACGACGTGTCGACCGGAACGATCCGTCGTCACCTGCTCGGCAGCCGGCTCGAGGAGACCCGCCGGCACGGTAAGCACCTGTTCGTGCACTCGTCGGGCGGAGGCTGGCTGCGATCTCGTGGATCGACGACGTCGACGCGTACGTGACCGCCGCAGAACTCGGACCCGACCCGCGCTCGGCAACGGCCGACCTCGATGACGGGCATCTGCGGACACTGCACGCGACCATGCGGAGGGTGATCGCCGATGCGATCGACTTCCACGCCAATGTCGAGGAGATGCCCGACGACTGGCTACTCCCCCACCGCGAGCCCGACCTCCCGTGTCCCCGCTGTGACGGCCGCGTCGAGCGAATCCAGGTCGCCGGCCGGTCGACCTACCTGTGCCCCGAGCATCAGGAGCGCATCGGCTGACATGGCGCCGTCGGGGACGCGCAGGTCAGGGAACTCGCGCGGAGCGACCACAGGGCAGTTGGCGTCGGTACGTGGGCCTCCGGACCGTTGCGACCCCGTCGCCGGCGGACCAGTTCATCGGGACCATGCAGTACAGGGCTCGGGCGGCAGCAACGATCGTGGTGTGCGATGATCATGGGCGAGGTATCCGGCCCGACGGACGACTATGCGTTCACCACGATGACGATCGAGAACCCATCGGACGAAGGGGCGGGACCTGTTCCTGACCGGGAACCGCCTCGCGACGAGTCGTCCTCTCCGACCGCGGTCCGCGCTCGCCGGGGAAGTCCTGATCGGGTCGTGGCCTTCTCCGATGGGGTGTTCGCGATCATCATCACGATCTTGGTTCTCGATGTCGACGTGCCGTCGAATCTTCCGGAGCAGTCCCTGCGTGAGGCGCTCGAGGCCACCGGCACCACGTTGGTGGCATGGGTGATCAGCTTTCTGCTCGTCGGCATGTACTGGGTCTGGCACCGGGACCAGTTCGCGGTCGTGCGTCATGTCAACCGCGACGTCGTCTGGATCAACTTGCTCTTCCTCTTGCCGGTGTCTCTCATCCCGTTCGCTGCGACCGTTCTCGGCGAGTACCACGACGAGCCGATCGCGCTCCATCTCTACGGTGTCGTTCTCATCGCAGCGAGCCTCGTACGAGTCGTCCTGTTCTGGTATCTCGCTCGTCGACCGGAGTTGCTCTGGGAACCCCTGAGCGCTCGTGCACGCCGATTCGGGCTGCTCCTGTCGAGTGCTCCGATCGTCCTCTACCTGTGTGCGATGGTCGTGGCCGACAGCGCCCCGACAACAAGCCTCGTGATCTACTTCCTGGTGCCCGCTGCCTACTTCGTGCTCATCACCGTTCTTCGCAGCCGACC
This sequence comes from Ilumatobacteraceae bacterium, assembly GCA_041685755.1. Classification (GTDB taxonomy): domain Bacteria; phylum Actinomycetota; class Acidimicrobiia; order Acidimicrobiales; family Ilumatobacteraceae; genus Sva-07. The sequence goes on along the minus strand of JAWLFC010000144.1, from coordinate 2,059 downwards.
GGCCACGGCCGACGAAGCCGGCGACTTCTCCTGACCGCACCGATGGTCGGCGAAACGACCCCGGAACCAACGAAGGCGAGACCGAACGAGAAGCCACCCGCTGCCTCAAACGCCTCATCGCCCGCCGCGTCTGGCGTCTCCTCGAGCGCCCAGAAGCTCCACCTTGACACGACAGAGAAGCATCCGATGTCGGTCGGTCGCTCCTCGCGATCGGGTCGAATGGTGTGGGCACCGGAGATGTCACGGGTTGTTGCTTGGGGCGGAGTAGGCCTCGATCGTCAGTCCGGTGACCTGATCCAGCCGGTCATCCCGGACTCGCGGTTCGACCCAGTCATGAAGTAGTGGTACTCCAGACCCTCGTAGGCACCCTCCCCGACCAAGTGACCCTCTCCGTAATCGAACGGTACGACTCCCTCAGCAACCGGCAAGACGCCAACGAGATCGACGATCCCCTGCGCCGACCCGCGCCACACCCCTTGATCGTTCGTCAACGTTGCGTCGCGCGCGGTCCACGTACCTCCTGTGGCCCGATCGGCGACCCGGCTGGTGATCATCAGGTCCTGGGTTCCGCTCACCCGAGGATCGGACATGTCATCCTCGCAGACGAATCGTTCCACGATCACCTCCACGCCATCGTCCGTGTCGTCACTGACGGGGACCATGCGGCAGATGCTCGACCCGACCACGACGGTGGCATCGTCCGGCGGTACTGACGGATCTGCGGTCGAGTCGCTCGAGCATCCAGCGGCGCCGAGCGACAGCACCAGGACCGACAACGAGGCAGCAATGCTCTTCTTGGTCACAACCTTCACCCTCCTTCTGCTCGTTGCAGCCGATCCATCGCGGTGAGATCTGTCGAGCCGAGTGCAAGCGCGCTGGCGAGATGCACCGCGTCAGCCCCGCGGAGCTGATGAGTTGCCGCGAGCGAACCGGCAACTCGCTCGACGTCGGCGGACAACTCGACCGGACGCATCGATCCCCAGAACAGCTCCCAGTCAGACCCAGCCGCCGCAGCCTCCGGCGCGGTCAGGTCGTGGTTGCGCTCGGCGGCTGCAAGTGCTGCGCAGACCTCGGGATAGGCCAGTCGACTCGACAGCGCTGCATCGCTCGCGTTCCACAAGGCCGCGGCGGTGTCGGACCCGACTTCGTCGAGCACGAGCTTGACGAGCGCGCTCGAATCGAAATCGATGAGTGCCGTTCGACGACGACGCAGCCCGGGCGCATGGGCGGGTCTATGCAAAAGCGCGAGGCGCACGAGCGGTCGACCTCAAGAACGCTCAGGCTCGCGCCGCATCCCCGGCGTTGCGAGCGGTCGGATCGCTCGACTTCGACGCACATCACACAAGGTTCGGCGGGCTGTGTCAGAGCTGAAGAACTTCGGTCGCGCAGGTCGTCATCGGTGCGTTCGCCAGCCGCCTGTCGGCGGTGATCAGGGGCCAGTCGAGTGCCTCTGCGAGAGCGACGTAGCAGGCGTCGTAGGCGGTGATGTTGGCTCGCAGTTCGAAGGCTCGGATCATCAATGGCCCGACCGGGAATCTGGTGACCGGCAATGCCAAGAGATCGTCGACAGCGCCCCGGAATCGCTCGTCGGAGAGATCGCCGGCCAACCATCGTCGCCGAAGAACGGAGACCGTTTCGACATCCACGAGGTCCGGCGCCGATACAGCCGAGGCGGCCGCCAACCGGGCGCGGGCGAGTTGTCCGGCAGCTTCGTCGTCACCGACCACGTTGGCGAGGACGGACGCGTCGACGACGATCACCGGCGAGCACGCTCATCGTGGAGATCGTCGACGGCGGTCTGCAGTCCGACTCGCCCCCCGGACCGTGCGGCGATCCGCTCGAGGACCTCGGCGATGGTCGGTGATTGCGCCACACGCGAGAGTTCGGCCGTCAGATACTGCTGCAGCGACTGGCCTGCGGCTTCGGCGCGGCGCTGGAGGCTTGCGTGGACTTCGGGGGGAAGGTCTCGAATCAGCACGTTCGGCATGCTTGCATTATGCTTGCATCGGGTCCGGTCCGCAAGGCGACCCGAGCGATCATCGCGAGTCGCGGTACGCCC
>JAWLFC010000143.1:0-6197 GCA_041685755.1 Ilumatobacteraceae bacterium | reverse complement strand
GGCGAGCGTCGCCTGGCCCACCTCGGTCGAGCCGTAGAGGTTGTACAGGTTGTCGCCGAAGCGGTCCATCCACGCCGTGGCGACGGCCGCCGGCAGGGCCGAGCCGCTGCAGGCGACGATCCGCAGCGACGACAGGTCGCGGCCGTCGGTGTCGCCGGCCAGGATCCGCTGGATCATCACCGGCACGACGGCGAGCACGTTCGCCCGCTCGGCCTCGATCGCGTCGAGCGTCTCGCCCACCTCGAATCGGCGGACCAGCACCGCCGTCGACGCGGTGGACGCAGCGACCGTGAGCTGGGCGAGACCCCACGCGTGGAACAGTGGCGTCGGGATCACGGCGATGTCGCCGGCCCGGTACGGGATGCGTTCCAGGACCCCGAGCGCCGACGCCAGCCCGGTGGGCCGGTTCCGGCGGGCGCCCTTCGGGGTCCCCGTCGTCCCCGACGTCAACAGCACCGGGGCGACCGGCTTGCTGGGCAGCAGCGGCCGCGACGAGCCGAGGACGCGGACGTCGTCGACCGACCGGTGGGATCCCGACGCCGAGCGACGATCGCCGTCGGCCACGACCACGTGGCCGTCGAAGCCCGACGCCTCTGCGACCGCCAGCAGGTCGGCGTCGACCACGAGCGCGCCGACACCCTCACGACGCAGCACCTCACCCAGCTGCGGAGCAGCGAAGCCGGTGTTCAGGTACACACACGCAAGGCCGGCCTTCGCCGCGGCGATCGACACGTCGACGAAGTCGCGATGGTTGGCGCACAGCACCCCGAGGTGGTCGCCGCCGGCCAGGCCGAGCGAGCGGAACCCCTGCGCCAGCGCCGACGAGCTCCGATCGAGCTCGCCGAACGTCACCGTGCCGCGATGGTCGACGACGGCGGCCCGCTTGCGGTGTCGAACCGCGGCGGCGGTGTACAGCGCGGCGAGAGTCGGCCCCCACCGGGTCAGCGCGGCGGTGGTCGCCGCCATCTGCCCGGGGTCGAGCCAGCCGAGCCGGCGGGCGAGTCGCACGCTGTCGCTGACGGCCACGCTCCAGCATGGCATCCCGTCGATCACGATGCAGGAACTCGGCTGGGTCTGGCCGGCTCGCGTCGTGTCAGTAGCGCAACGTTGCCGCCGCCGTGCCGTCACCGGGGATGTCGCCGGCCGGGACGACGAAGGCCACTCCACCGTGGCGCAGCGTCTCGGCCGCGGCCACGTCGCTGAGATCGTGGTCGCCGGGCTCCCGGGTGTCGTGCTCGTCGAGCAGATGATGCCCCGGGCGGTACCGGCCCCAGTACTCGACTTCGGCGGGCACGAAGACCGATGCGACCTGTCCGGCGGCCGCGGCGATCACCGCCTGTTCGACGGTGCGGACCGTCGCCGTGCCGCCGGCCAGGAACGACTCACGGGCAGCCCGCTCCGCGTCCACGGACGACGGCGAGACGAATCCACGAGCCCGATCGGCGAGTTCCGCGGCTCGAAGCTGATCGGGGCTGCCGGCGACGTGGTCGTCGAGCACGTGAGCACAGCGGGTGAGTTTGCGGTAGGCGCCCACGATGTCATCGACGCCGGCGAGCACGAGCGGACGTGTCGTGCCGGACCGGTGCTCGGCGACCGCTCGGTCGACCAGGTGCAGGTAGCGCTCGAGGTCGACATCGCGAGTGTCGTTGGCGCTGCCCTGGCCGTGGAACGCGGCGGTGACCTGACCGCCCCCGACCCGGTCTCCGGAATGGCTCTGGATCTGCGGCTCGCGATCGTCCCACCGGAGCGCCTCGGGCATGCTCGTCGGCATGCCGGGGACCTCGACCTCGACGGCGTGCGGTCCGGTCACCTCGACGAGGCGGACGCTGTGCCGGCTCATCGCGAGGACGTCGAACTCCACACGCTGGGCGAGAGCGGCCACCAGCGGCTTGAGGTGGAAGCGGTCGCTGACGACGGCCAATTCGCGCGTCGGCTCCGACAAGCGGATCGCCGTCGTGCCGTCCGGGCCGGCGAGCACGGCCAGGCCGGCTGATCCGTGCGCCCAGAACTCCCGGTCGTCGACCAGACGACCGGGCACGGCGAGGAGCCCGTCATCGGCGACCTCACCTGCTGCGCCGGCCACGAGGCGACGGAAGAGCACCGGGTCCTGCACCACCTCCCGACCGGCCCGGTGGGTCGGCAGATAGAACGACACGAGTTCGGACGAGCCGGCCATGGCGGACCACGTGACCAGATCGTCGCCGCTGATCTCGACGTCGTCGATCACACGAAGTTCGATATCGGAACCGTTCATGGCTCAACGGTCGCGCCGCGCCGCCGCAACCGGGAGGGCCGAAAGGTGCATTCTCGGATTGCACGCCTCGGCAGGGTGGTCTGGACACCGACTCCACTCATCGCCGGTCATGCTCGCACGGAACCACGACCCCCCGAGTCGATCGTGCGGTCAGGACGGAGGGGTAGCGGCGGGGTCAGGCCCCGGGTGGCGGCGGGACCGTCCCCGAGTCGGTGGGCGGCGGATCGATCGACCGTGATCGCGTGACGCCGAGGATTCGCTCGGCGTCGTCGCGCTGGTCGATGGGGACGCGGACGTCGTACGACTCCGCCTCGAACGTCCCGACCGATGCGAAGTCGCGACGACCACGCGTCTGCCAATGGGCCACACCGAACCAGACGGCACCCACGACCGCGCCGAGGATCACGTACGTCACGACGATCCCGATCGCTTCTGCGAAGGAGTCGGTGTCGACGAAGAGCGCCACGAGCAACCCGAAGAACCCGGCGAACCAGGCGCCGGCCCCGGCACCCTTGAGTGCCGCGGTGCCGACGGTCTGACGGCCGACGACGCGTTCGACCCGCTTGAGGCCGTTCCACACGATGGCCGACCGGGCGACGTCGAAACCGGCGTCGGACAGCGAGTCGACCGCATGCTGGGCACCCTCGTACCGGGCGTAGGTGGCGACGATCGCCGTGTCCCCGCTCTCGATCGACGTCCCGACTGGTGGTCCTGCGATGCTCATGCCGCGTCGTGTACCCACCGCGGGCCCGGCGCAACCCTCAGGTGGGTTCGGGTTCCATCGGGTTCGGTTCCGGGACGACCGGCCCCGGCTCGCCGGAGTCCGGCTGGATCGGGCGTGACCGTCAGTCGGCCGCCGGGCGGGTACGGAGTTCGTCCCAGATGGTCATGCCGCACTGCCGGGCGAGCATCCGGTAGGGGTAGTCGGCGATCCCGGGCGCCGACACGACCGACAGGTCGTCCATCTCCTCGTCGGAGAGCATCACGTCGGCGGAGCCCAGGTTGTCGTTCAGCTGGTCGAGCGTGCGAGCGCCCAGGATCACCGACGACACGCTCGGCCGTTGCCGCACCCAGGCCAGCGCGACCTGCCCGAGGGAGCATCCGTGGGCCTCGGCGACGGCGGCCACCCGGTCGATGACCGCCCATGTCCGCTCGGTGTTGCGCCGGTCGTAGGCCTCCACACCGCGCTCGGGGTTCTCGCCCAGGCGGGTCGCCCCGGTCGGACGCTCGTCACGGCGGTACTTGCCGGTCAACCATCCGCCGCCGAGAGGCGACCACGGCAACAGCCCGATCCCCTCCTCGAGACACTGCGGGACGAGCTCCCACTCGATCTCTCGTGCCAGCAGGTTGTACTGCGGCTGCAACGACACCGGCGCGGTCCAGCCGTGCATCTCGGCGAGGCGCAGCGCCCGCTGGAGCTGCCACCCGGTGTAGTTGGACAACCCGACGTAGCGGACCGTGCCCGAACGGACCAGGTCGTCCAGGGTCTGCAGCGTCTCCTCGAGCGGCACCGACTGGTCCCAGCCGTGCACCTGGTACAGGTCGATGACGTCGACGCCCAACCGGCGCAGACTCGCCTCGACGGCTCGCTGGAGGTGACGCCGGCCGGCACCACGATCGAGCAGGCCATCGCCCATCGGGAAGCGTCCCTTCGTGGCGATCACGAGGTCGTCGTGCCCGCCACGGGCGGACAGCCACCGGCCGATGATCTCCTCGGACCGGCCCGAGCTGTACACGTCGGCGGTGTCGATCAGGGTGCCGCCGACCTCCACGAAGCGATCGAGCTGAGCCACCGAACCGGCTTCGTCGGTCTCGTCACCGAAGGTCATCGTCCCCAGTGCGAGGCTGCTGACGGTCAGTCCACTGCTTCCGAGCACTCGTTGTTCCATGGCCTCCACCCTACGAGGCCCCCGCCGACGTCGTTCTCGTGAACGAGGCGCGCACCTGGAGCGCATCTCGTTCACGAGATCGGGCGGGGGCGGCTCAGCGAACCGTCGCCGCGATCGCGTCGGCGACGGCGCGGGCGTCGCGGTCGATCGCCCACAGGGTCCCGGTGAGCGGGATCCGGAAGCCGACGAACCCGAGGCCCGGTCGGGGCGCGAGGCCGGTCGGGCGACCGTCGGCGTCGAGGACGCCGAGATGGCCGACGAGCGGTTCCAGTGCCGTGCGGTAGCCGGTCGCGGCGATCACGTGGTCGGCCGCCACGTGACGGCCGTCGACGAGTCGGGCGCCGGTGTCGTCGAGGTCGCCGACGGCGTCGACCACCCGCACCCTGCCGGCGCGGATCAGCTCGACGATGCCGTCGGCGGTCATCGGTTCCTTGCACTCGGCGAGCAACCGCATGATCGGCGCCTCCGGTTCCGGCAGGTAGTCGCGCGGTCCGTAGATGCGGCGCTCGACGAACGGCACGATCCGGTCGACCCACGCGTCCGGCAACGCCTCGCCGGCGGGAGCGAACGGCGTTGCCGGCATGCCGACGACCTCACGGGGCACCACCTGTGGTGCGCTGCGCACCGCCCACGTGACGTCGACGCCGGCACGGGCGAGGTCGACGCAGATCTCGCCTCCGGAGCTCCCGGCCCCGACGACGAGCACCCGGGCGCCGGTGTGATCGGCGGGTCGGCGGTAGTCCACGGCGTGCAGAAAACGGCCGGCGAACCCGTCGGCTCCGGGCCACGACGGCATCGTCGGCTCCCGGGAGTGCCCGGTCGCCATCACGACGGCGTCGACGCGCTGCGCTCCCGAGGGCCCGGTGACCAGCCACCCCTGCTCGCCGGGCTCGATCGACGACACCTCGGCGTCGGGACCGAGCCGGCACTCCAATCGGTGATGGGCGGCGTAGCGCTCGAGGTAGCCGACGATGTCGTCGCGCTCGACCCATCGGCCCAACGACCGTTCCATCCGCAGACCCGGCAGGTCGGACATCCACCGAACGGTGTTCAACCGCAGCGAGTCGTACCGGTCGGCCCACGACGAACCGATGCGGTCGTCGCGGTCGAACACGATCGCCCTGACCTGCGCCCGACGCAGCAGCGCCGCTGTCGCCAGACCGGCGGGCCCGGCGCCGACGACGGCGACCGTCGGCGCACCCTCCGGCGGGATCGGCGCGGCCCACGGCCGCAACCGCTCCAGCAGACGTCGTGCGATCAGGTCCGGTCGGATGCTCCGGACCCTATCGGTGGCCGGCGCGTCGATCCGTTCCGTCCGGTCGTCTCGTGGGTAGCCCCGCGCGATGAGCGAGGAATCGACTGCCCGACGCGGCGCCTCCGCGGTGCTGTGGAACCATCTCGAGCTCGCGAAGGAGGGGTCCGTCGACGACGACCTGTCGGAGAACTTCGCCCCCGACGTGGTCGTGCTCACCCGCTGGGGGTCGTTCCACGGCCACGCCGGGATGAAGCAGCTCGCCGACCGGCTCGCCCGGGAGCTGCCGGACATGGAGTTCGTCTACGAGGAAGTCTTGGTGGAGCGCGACTTCGGGTTCCTCGCGTGGAGGGCGACCGCATCGAACGGCAACCGGGTCGACGACGGCGCCGACTCCTACGTCATCCGCGATGGACGGATCGTCGCCCAGTCGATCCACTACACGCTGCAGACGGCGTCGGAGTAGGGAGGCACCGCGCAGCCACCGGGCCCGGAAAATCTTTTGTTGCGTGCGCAACTGTGTCACACCCCCTGACGAGGATGGGGGCATGAAGAACACATCGGTCGACGAGTTCGTGGAGGAGCTCATGGAGTGCAGCGACTCCGATGTCGACGATCGTGTTCGTGCCCTGGAGCTGGAGCGCCGGCGGGTCGATGCCGAGCTGGCGCTGGCGGTCGGCGAGATCGACCGTCGCCGGTCGTATCTCGACGACGGGCACCGCTCGCCGAAGGCCTATCTGCGCGCCACGTGCAACCACTCCGACGCCGAAGCCGCCCGGGTCGGTCGCCTCGGCGTTGCCGC
>JAWLFC010000142.1:0-6365 GCA_041685755.1 Ilumatobacteraceae bacterium | reverse complement strand
TGCGCGTCGGGGTCGGGTCCGGACGGGCAGGGTGCGCGTCGGGGTCGGGTCCGGACGGGCAGGGGTGCGCGTCGGGGGGTCACACCGGATTCTCACCACGTGGGGACAGACTGGGCGCGTGACGAACAACCAGGCGATACGCATCCTCGTCGCCGAGGACGACCGCGCCGTGCGCGAGTCGCTCGTGCGTGCACTGCAGCTCGAGGGCTACACGGTCGCCGCCGCGAACAACGGCGCCGAGGCCCTCGAAGCGGTCCGCCAGTCGCAGCCCGACGTGATCCTGCTCGACGTGTCGATGCCGATGGTCGACGGCCTGACGGTCTGCCGCGTGCTGCGCGCCGAGGACAACCGCGTGCCGGTGCTGATGCTGACCGCCCGGACCGAGACCAGCGACCGCGTGGCGGGCCTCGACGCCGGCGCCGACGACTACCTCGCGAAGCCGTACGACCTCGACGAGCTGCTCGCTCGGTTGCGGGCGCTGCTGCGACGTTCGGGCTACGGCAGCAGCGAGGCCGCGGCGAACGAGGGCGAACTCGTGCTCGGCGACCTCCGCCTCGACCCGTCGGGCCGACGGGCGTTCCGCGGCGAACGCGAGATCCAGCTGTCGAAGACCGAGTTCGACCTCCTGGCGCTGCTCGTCGCCAACCAGGGCATCGTGCTCGACCACTCCACGATCTACGACCGCATCTGGCACTACGACTTCGGCCCCGACTCCAAGAACCTGGCGGTCTACATCGGCTACATCCGCCGCAAGACCGAGGCCGAAGGTGAACCGCGTGTGGTCCACACGGTCCGCGGCGTCGGCTACACGGCGCGGATCGACGACTGATGGGTCTGCGCTGGAAGATCGCCCTGGCGCTCGCCACCGTCGCCCTGATCGCCACCTCGGCCGTCGGCCTGATCGGCTACCGAACGACGAGCAGCCGCCTCGTCGACGAGGTCGACCGTTCGATCGCCCAGGCCTCGCAGCAGATGGTCGAGCTGGCCCGCGACGACCGTGTCCGGATGCCGACTCGCGGTCTGCTCGAGGTGTACTGGGTGCGGGTCCTCGCCGGCGACGGATCGGTCGTGGCCACGTCGTTCCCCGGCGAGGTGCCCGTCCACAGCGACGCCCAGGCGGTCATCGGCGAGCTGCGGGCCCTCGACCGTGACACGGTCACCGTCGACGGCGCCGATGCCCGCATCCACACGATCGGGCTCCGGAGCGGCGCCGTCCAGATCGGCCGCTCGCTCGACGAGGTCGATGCCGTCCTCGACGACCTCCGGCGCCGCACGCTCGTGCTCGTCATCTCCGTGTCGCTCGCCGCCGCGCTCGTCGGGTGGCTGATCGCCGGCACGGTCGCCGCCCCGCTCCGCCGGCTCACCCGGGCCGCCGAGGACGTCGGCTCCTCCGGCGATCTGGACGTCGACGTCCCGGGGACGGGGACCGACGAGGTGGGCCGCCTCGGCGGTGCGTTCCGCTACATGCTCGGTGCGCTCGCACAGTCGCGAGCCGAGCAGCACCGACTGGTGCAGGACGCCGGCCACGAACTGCGCACCCCGCTGACCAGCCTCAAGACGAACCTGTCGGTGCTGCGACGGCATCCCGAGATGACCGCCGAGATGCGCGAGGGCGTGCTCGACGATCTCGACAGCGAGGTCACCGAGCTGACGGAACTCGTCAACGAGCTGGTGGCCGTGGCCTCGGGACAGCTCGACGAGCAGCCGACCGAACCGATCGAACTCGGGGCCCTGGCTCACGAGGTCGCCGAGCGAGTCGAACGCCGTCGCTCTCGCACCGTCGTCGTGAGCGTCGAGCGCGACGCCGTCGTCGAAGCGCCGCGTTCCGCGCTCGACCGGGCGATCACCAACCTCGTCGACAACGCCTGCAAGTTCGACCAGAGCGGCGCCCCGATCGAGGTGGTCGTCGTCGGGACAACGCTCACGGTGCTCGACCGAGGTCCGGGCGTGCCCGCCGGAGAGGAGGAGCGGATCTTCGACCGCTTCCACCGCACCGAGACGGCGCGCACGATGCCGGGCTCGGGGCTCGGGCTGTCGATCGTGCGCGAGGTGATCGAACGTGCCGGCGGAAGCGTGCACGCTGCCTCCCGGGAGGGCGGGGGAGCCGCGATCGGCTTCACGCTGCCGGCTGTCTCTCCGCCGACGGCGAGTCCGCTGCCGCCGCCGAACATCTGACCGTCCTCGCCCGTTCGGCGCCACGGCGACGGCGGCTGCGGTCGCCGTACCCGTCGTTTGCCTGCGAGAGTGGAAACATGAACGATCCCGATGCCATCGTCGTCGGCTCGGGACCGAACGGGCTGATGGCCGCTGCGGTGTTGTCGCGGGCGGGCTGGAACGTGCTCGTGCTCGAGGCCGCCGACACCCCCGGTGGCGGGACCCGGTCGCTCGAACTGCTCCGGCCCGGCGTCGTCCACGACGTCTGCTCGGCGATCCATCCGCTGGCGTTGGCGTCGCCGGCGTTCCGCGAGCTCGTCGCCGACGGGGCCCTCGCCGAGCTCGAGTGGGTGCACCCGACGGTCCCGCTCGCCCATCCGCTCGACGGCGGACGCGCGGTCGTCATGCACCGGAGCGTCGACGAGACCGCAGCCCGCCTCGGCGCCGACGGCGGGGCCTATCGCGCCCTCTTCGCCCCCTACGTCGAGGCCGGGTTCGAGCTCACCGACGGCCTGCTGTCGCCCCTGGACGTTCCACCGCGCCATCCGATCCATCTCGCCCGGTTCGGTCGGCGCGGCATCCGCTCGGCGGACCGGCTCGCCCGCTCGGCGTTCGCCACCGAGGAGTCGCGGGCGCTGCTCGCCGGCCTCGCCGCCCACTCGGTGCTGTCGTTGCGCTCGCCGGCGACGGCTGCCTACGGGCTGATGCTCGGCGTGCTCGGTCACCTCGTCGGCTGGCCGATGGCGCGCGGCGGTTCCCAGCGCATCGCCGACGCGCTGGTGGGTGTCGTCGAAGCGGCAGGGGGACGTGTCGAGTGCGGGCACCGGGTCGCCTCGCTCGACGACCTTCCCCCGGCGCGGGCGGTGCTGCTCGACCTCACCCCCCGCCAGGTGCTCGACGTGCTCGGCGATCGGGCCCCCTCCCGGTACGCCCGGGCGCTGCGCGGCTACCGCTACGGCCCGGGCGTGTTCAAGGTCGACTGGATCCTCGACGAGCCGATCCCGTGGGCCGATCGCGCCTGCGGTGACGCCGGCACGGTCCACCTCGGCGGCACCCTCGGCGAGATCGTCGCTGCCGAGGACGACGTGATGGCAGGCCGTCACCCCGATCGCCCGTACGTGCTCGTCGCGCAGCAGACGCCGTTCGACCCCACCCGGGCGCCGGTGGGAACCCACACGGCGTGGGGGTACTGCCACGTGCCGAACGGATCGGCCGTCGACATGACCGAGCGCATCGAGCGCCAGATCGATCGTTTCGCTCCCGGCTTCCGCGACACGATCCTCGAGCGACACGTGATGAACACCTCGGCCATGGAGCAGCACAACGAGAACTACGTCGGCGGCGACATCAACGGCGGGGCCGGCGACATCGGCCAGTTCGTCGCCCGCCCCCGGCTCGGGCTGCACCCGTGGCGTACACCGGTCGACGGGGTGTGGATGTGTTCGGCCTCCACCCCGCCCGGTGGCGGTGTACACGGGATGGGCGGGTTCCACGCCGCCACCGACGTGCTCGCACGACATCGTTGATGCCCGAGTTCTCACCGACGATCTCACCCGCGCCTTACGCCGTTCCGGAACGCCCCTCAACCGGGTGGTTCACGATCGTGGTGTCGGTGACACCGAGGTCGCCGACCGACCGAAGGGAACCACGATGACCGATCAACTCTCCACCAACGATCCGAGACCACGTCGACGGCTGAGCGTCGGGCTCGCCGGCGGGCTGCTCGCCGGCACCGCCGCCGGCCTCGTGTTCGGCGTGCCGGGCCTGTCGGGTGCGGCGTCCACCACGCCCACCGCCGTCGTCCAGCAGGCCGACGAGGCGTCGGCCGACGACATCCGACCCGAGCCGGGCGTGCGACTCCGCGAGGCATTGCAGGCGCTCGTCGACGACGGCACGATCACCACCGACCAGGCCGACGCCGTGGCCTCCCACCTCGTCGAGAACCGTCCCGAGCGCGGCGAGCGCGGCGAGCGCGGCGAGCGCGGCGAGGACGGCCGCAGGCCGCTCGCCAAGGCGTTCGGCATGGGCGTCGGCTCCGAGGTGCTGACCGATCTGCTCGGCATCGACGCCGCCGAGCTGCGTTCGCAGTTGCGTGACGGCGCCACGCTCGCCGACATCGCCGCCGAGCAGGGCGTCGAGGTGCAAGACGTCGTCGGCGCCCTGGTCGACGAACTGGCCGAGCGCCTCGACAACGCCGTCGAGAACGGCCGTCCGGATCGGGCCGAGGACTGACCCCGTTACGCCAGGGGTCAGACCCCCGGCGTAACAGGCCACCTGACGAGGAGCACGCAGGGCGTTACGCCGGGGGTCTGACCCCTGGCGTAACGCCGTAGCGTCGGAGGCATGATCTGCGTCGACCTCGCCGGTGTGGGCATGGCCCAGCCCGACAAGGTGCTGTTCGAGGACGTCGCCGTCACCGTTTCGACGGGCGACCGGGTCGCGGTCGTCGGCGTGAACGGCTCCGGCAAGACCACCCTTCTGAAGATCATGACCGGGGTCCTGCAGCCCGACGAGGGCGACGTCCGTTTCGGTCGCGGCGTGCGGATCGCCTCGCTGGAGCAGGATCCGGTCCTCCCGCCGGGCACGGTGGGCGAGTACCTGGGCGACTCCTGGGAGGTCGCCGCGGTCGCCACCAGGCTGGGTGTGCAGCCGCTGCTCGACCGGCGCACCGACGAGCTGTCGGGCGGCCAGGCCAAGCGTGTGGCGCTCGCCAGGGTGCTCGCCGACGACGAACACGGCGATCACGACATGGTCGTGCTCGACGAGCCGACCAACCACCTCGACCTCGAGGCGATCGAGTGGTTGGAATCACGCCTGGTGTCGATGAAGTCGGCGCTCGTCCTCGTCACCCACGACCGCCACGCCCTCGACCGGCTGACCACCGCCGTCGGGCCGAGCCGGGTCGTCGAACTCGATGGCGGACGGTGCTTCGTCCACCAGGCGGCGGCCGGGTCGAGCGCGTACGCCGTCTACCTCGACGCCCGCGCCGAACGAATCGAGCGTGAGGCGCAGGAGGAGTCGACACGCAAGATCCTCGCCCGCAAGGAACTGGCCTGGCTCCGCCGTGGTGCGCCGGCCCGCTCGACCAAGCCGAAGGCGCGGTTGCGGTCGGCGAACGAGATCGTGTCGGGTGGACCGGCCCCTGCCGGGGTCCGAGGCAGCGAGCTGCAGCTCGGCACCGGGACCACTCGCCTCGGCAACCAGGTCGTCGAACTGGAGGACGTCGCCCAGCGCTTCAACGCCGGTGCGCCTGACGAGCTGACCGTGTTCGAGCACGTCGATCTCCTGATCGAACCGGGTGCCCGCCTGGCGGTCGTCGGACCGAACGGCTCGGGCAAGTCGACGTTGCTCGACATCATCGCCGGTCGTCGCGAGCCGGCCGAGGGCACGGTGAAGCGGGGCAAGACGGTGGTCGTCGGGTTCGCCGACCAGCACTCGTCGGATCTCGACCCCGATGCCGTCGTCCGCGAACTCGTCGCGGGCCCCCACCGTGAACCCGATTTCCGCGACCGGGCCCTGCTGGAGCGGTTCTGGTTCGACACGACCGCTCAGTACGCGCCGGTGCGGATGCTGTCGGGCGGCGAGCGACGGCGGCTGCAACTGGTGATGGTGCTGGCGACCGAGCCGAACCTGCTGATCCTCGACGAGCCGACCAACGACCTCGACCTCGACACGCTGCGCGCCCTCGAGTCGTTCCTCGACGACTGGCCCGGGGCACTCGTCGTCGCCAGCCACGACCGGGCGTTCCTCGACCGCACCGTCGACCACGTGCTGGCGATCGATCCGGGAGGCACCGTTCGGCGGGTACCCGGTGGCGTCGCCGGGTGGCTGGCGGAGCGATCGAGCAGCCCGGCGCCCACACCGAAGTCATCGGTGACGTCATCTTCGAGGTCTGCGAAGGAACCCACGACCAGGGGTGGGCCGAGCCAGTACACCGTCGGTCGTCAGCTGCGCGAGACCGAACGGGCGATGGTCAAGGCGCAGAACCGTGTCGATCGGCTCACCGAGCGCCTCGGCGGGCTGAGCGATCACGCGGAGCTGGGTGCGTTGGGCACCGAACTGGCAGAGGCGCAGGCGGAACTGGACGAGTTGGAATCCCGCTGGCTCGAACTTGCCGAGCTCCAGACCGGCTGAACGGCAGCGAGTCGCGAGGGCCGCGCATCGTTTCCGGCCGGCCCGGGTAGACCCGGCGGATGACCGCACGACGTGGA